>DASZWK010000312.1:0-11812 GCA_035546235.1 Xanthobacteraceae bacterium
GCGATCAGGCGCAGCAACAGCGCGTGTGGCGCGAGCCGGCACGCTGCGATGATGAGTCGGTTCCAGAGCCCGGGCGTCACCGCAGCCTGGCCTTTCTGCAAAGCGCGCCATCCGTCTGTTGCGACCTCGCGCGCCGTGGAACGCGGCATTAATCTCGCGAGCCGCGTCTTGTTGAAGCCGGTGCGGAGAAAGAACGGACTGACCACGATGCCGGGCGCAAGACACGTCGCGCTCACCCCGGTGCCCTTAAGTTCCACGGCGAGCGCGGCGGTGAACGAGCGCACATAAGCCTTCGAGGCATGATACACGGCCATGTGGGGACCCGGCACATGTCCGGTGATGGAGCCGACATTAAGAATGCGGCCGCGCTTTCTGGCGACCATGCCGGGAACGAAGCGAAGCGTCAGGTCCGTGAGGGCGCGGATATTCACGTCGAGCAGTTCGAGTTGCTGCTGCCGGTCGGCTTGCGTTGCCGATCCAAAGACGCCGAAGCCGGCGGAATTGACCAGAATGTCGCAAACAAGACCACGTTCGGCGAGCGCGCATTCCAACCGGTCGCCGGCATTTTTACCGACAAGATCGAGCAGCACCGTATGGGCTTGTGTGCCGGTCTTGCCGAGTTCTGTTGCAACCTCGGTGAGGCCGTCTTGCGACCGGTCGACGAGGACGACAATGGCACCATCGCGCGCCGCACAGCGGGCAAGCTCGCGGCCGATGCCTGACGCGGCGCCCGTGATTACAGCGGCTGGCTGCATCGGCCGTAATTAGCGGGAGGCGGGCGGAATGGCCAGTTCGATCGGCGCACAATTTTGCCGGCCCTGGAGCACGCAGTCCTGATCGCGCTCCATGTCGGCGATGGTGTCGGCGAGCCAGACGCCGACGCCGATCAGAACGGCGACGACCGCGACCGCGATGCCGTTCATCAGCATGCGACGCGGATAATTCCCGTTCTCGTCGTCTTCCTGATCCTGCTCCTGCTCATACTGGGCGAGCGGGTCGAAATCATCGTTTTGCAGCTGCGTGGGGAATTCGCGCGAATTCAAGCGGTCGGCCACCCGCGGCCGGAATTGGAGCACCCGCGCCGTCAGCGGGGGCGCCTCCGCCTCCGGCGGCTCATGGGCGAGGTTGGACATGCCGTCTCGCATAAATCTACCATACGCCTTCGCGGCCGATTTTCTAATCATAGAATTGCATAGATGTTACCATGCATTGGTGTATGTCGGTTCCAGCCGGCGGCGGCACGGCCTAGACTCTCGGACGATGACATTGCGGCGCCAAACATCCGCCTTTGTGACCTTGGCGGCGGCTTATGCGGTGATACTGCAGGCCGTTTTGCTGACCTTCTGCGGCGCTCTGGCCGCGGGCCAAGCCTTCGGCGCGGCGTCATTATGTACGCCGTCGCAGGGTGAAAAGCACCAGCCGGCGCCTGCCGGTCACGGCAATGACTGCCTTTCCGCCTGCCTTGCCTGTTGCTGCGGCATGGCAGTGCCGCCCGAGCCGGGCGCGGCGAAAGTCGACCCGCAAGGCTCGGTGCAGCAGCTCGAGCCGCTTGTACTTGTCGGCGTAGCGGCATCCGTTCGCGCCGACTGGGCACATCGCTCGCGCGGCCCTCCAGCTGCCTGATGCACGGGAATCGGACGACTTTTCTTCGAATCGTCGTTCCGCCCCATCGATTTATTTGAGCATGTTCCAAGATCGATCACATTTGCGCGGGGCACGCTCTGCCAAGAACCAACGATCCATCAATCGGCCTTCGCCTCCGGGCAGGCATCCATACGGAGTTACCCACATGCACCGTGCTTATCGGTGGCCCAATGCGCGCGGCATCGCCGCGCTGGCCGCCTTTTCGTTTGCACCATTCCTTTGGTCCGGCCCCGCCGCGGCCGCCGAGTACCAGCTCGGCTCGCTGCAAATCACGCAACCTTGGGCGCGCGCGACGCCAAAAGGCGCTGCCTCGGGCGCAGCCTACCTGACGGTGAAAAATACCGGCACCAAGGCGGCCCATTTGAATTGCGTATCGAGCGACGCCGCCGCCAAATGCGAGATCCATGAGATGAGCATGGTGGGCGGCGTGATGCGGATGCGGCCGGTCGAAGGCGGTCTCGAAATCAAGCCGGGCCAGACCGTCACGCTCAAGCCGGGCGGTTTTCACATGATGCTGACGGGCCTGAAAGCGCCACTGCAAGAAGGCAAAACGCTTGAAGCGACGCTTGGGGCCGACGGCGGCGGGACTGCGCACGTGGAATTCCCGATTGCTGCGGTCGGTGCGCCCGGGCCGGATGGCTCCGCGGGCGGCGCCATGAAAATGCAGGGTCCCGGCATGGCGCCCATGAGTCATTAGCCGCAATGACCAAGCCAGGCCGGCGGCGTTTCGAGCGCCGCCGGCCTGGTTAAGGAATTGCGACCTTACGATTGGTTAAGGCGCTTCGTCGTATACCTGCGGGACCGGAGACACGGCCTCGCAACGCATGAGCGAATCAAATCCGAACGACGCTGCGGTCTGGTCCGCGCCGCTCCAAGCCGGCGAAGGACAGGACTCCCCGAGCGACTCGGCGCAGATGCAAATGCTGCCGCGCATCGTTATCGCCGAGGCGTTGCGCAATCGCTGGTTTGAAATCTGGTATCAGCCGAAGATCGATCTCAAGCGCAAATGCCTGGCCGGTGCCGAAGCGCTCGCGCGGATCCGCCACCCAGAGCTCGGTGTGCTGTTGCCCGGCAGCTTCCAGCCCGAGGTCGACGACGAAAGCGTCGCCGAACTCGCCCAACAGGCACTGGTCGCCACGCTGTGCGATTGGTCGATGTTCGAGGAAGCAGGATTCAATCTCCACCTCGCCATCAATGTGCCGGTCGGCGTGCTGCTCAAGCTGCCGATCGAAACGCTGGTCAAGGAATTCCGGCCGCAGTCGGAACGTTGGCCCGGCCTGCTTGTCGAAGTGACCGAGGATCAGATCGTGCGCGATCTGGCGCTGGCGCAGAAGATCGCGAGCCAGCTTCAGGTCAGCGGCATCAAGATCGCCATCGACGATTTCGGCGCCGGTTATTCATCGTTCTCAAGCCTGCGCCAGCTGCCGTTCGCCGAGCTGAAGCTTGATCGGTCCTTCGTCCAGGGCTGCGCCACCGACGCCACCAACGCCGCGATCTGCCAGACCGCGATCGACCTGGCGCATCGCTTCGGCAGTGCCGCGGTCGCCGACGGCGTCGAATCGCAGGCCGACTTGCAGGCGCTTATGGTGATGGGCTGCGATTTCGGCCAGGGCGCGCTCGTTTCGCCGCCGATGCCGAAGGAGCGTTTTCTGGAGTTGCTCCGCCAGCGCATGAGCCGGCCGCGCGGCGCCTCGCCCAAGGAGGCAATGCAGGCCGGCGGCAAGCCCGTCGGACGCGTGGCGTAGTTCGCTACTTCCCCGGCTCTTTGAACGGCGCTTTCATGCCTTCTGGCAGCGGCGCCACGAACGTGTTGAGCGTCATCGACACCATCGCGTAGTAGCCGAGCAGACCGACGAGTTCGACGGTGCCGGCCTCGCCGAGAAGCTTGTAGGCCTTGTTGAAATTCGCCTTGCCGACGCGACGTTTGGCGTACAGCTCCTTGACGAAGGCGTAGATCGTCATCTCGTCGCGCGGCGCCGATTTCGGCGCGCGCCCGGCCTGCAGATCGCGAATGGTCTGCGGCTTCACGCCCTGCTTTTCCGCCATCGGTGCGTGCATCGCCCATTCATATTGGGCCTTCCACAGCGAGGCCGTGCACAGGATGGCGAATTCCATCAGCCGCGGTGGGATGCTGGTCTTAAAACGCAGGTGTCCGCCGAGCTTCTGCGCCAGTTCGCCGAATGCCGGCGAGTGCAGATAAATGGCGAAGGGGCCCGACATCTTGAACTGGCCGCGCGGGCCGGACTTGATCGATTCGGCGAGCGCCTTCTGCTCGGCCGACAGCGTCGCCTCGGAGAGTTCGGGAAGGCGGGGCGATTGCATACTTTTGGGTTTGCTGGCCTTGGGCATCACTGTTCCTCTGTGCGATCGGTTCAACGGCGTTTTTTGGCGCGGCTCTTTAAGGCCGCCTTCTTGGTGGATTTGCTAGCAGATTTGGACGCGGCGCGCTTGGCCGGTGCCGCGGGTCTTTTGCCGGCGCTCTTTGCCGCGCCTTTGGCCGGCACCAAGCCCGACTTTTCGATCTGCCGTACCCAATAATCCCAGGCGCGATTGGTCGATGGCGGGCGCAGTTGGTGCGCGGAGGTCAGCTTCGCCTCGCCCGCGGACAGCGAATCGACGTGGCCCATCGCCATGGCCTGACTGAGCAGCTTGCAATTATCCGAACCGAACACGGTGCGGAACGTCAGTTCGCGGATGCTGGTCCCGGCGACGGTGGCGCCGTGACGGCGCATCAGCACCATCCAGTGCGGCCCGAGCGCGCGCGCCAGCGAAGCGCCTTCCTCCGGCTTGACCACCAGCATGTTGGTGTCGCCAAATTCGTCGTGCTGGTCCCAGAACGGCACGTGGCCGACGACGGCCGCAAGATGAAACACCGGTACGATCTGCTGGCCCGAAATGGCGAACGGCAGCACGGTATGGGCATGGTGATGCACCACCGCGTTGACGTCGGGCCGCGCCTTGTAGATTTCGCCGTGAATCACCTTCTCGCTGTAGAGGCGAAAGTCGGTCGGCCGCACCGGCTCGGAATCGAGCGTCAGTTCGACGAGATCGGACACTTCCGCCAGTTCCGGCGCGCGATGGCGCGGAATGAAATAGCGCTGCGGATCGTGCGGATGACGCACGCTGACATGGCCGAAGGCATCGAGAATTTTTTCATTGGCCATGATGCGGGTGGCGACGATCAGTTCATGCAGCACTTCGGCAAGCGCGTCGGGCATCGGGGACTCCTCTATGTTGTCCTCACCCTGAGGCGCTCGGCGCGAGAGCGCCGAGCCTCGAAGGGCGAGGCCGCTGCGTTCGGGCCTCCATCCTTCGAGGCTCGCTGCGCCCGCACCTCAGGATGAGGGATTTAGACATTTTGCTCATTTCTTTGCGACGAGGTCGATCAGCGCCGACATGCCGACATGGGCGGTGCCTTCGCTGATCATGCTGTCGTGCTCGCGGATATCCAATTCGGCCATGCCGCCAAAGCCCTGCTCGAGGATCGCGCGGGTGAGAAGCCGCTCGGCGTCCGGCGGGCCCCCGGTACGGTATTTAAGCTGCTCGGGCCGATAGCCCTGCATCACCAGGACCCCGCCAGGCTTGAGCGCGCCCTTGAGATTGGCGAAGAAAGCGGGCCGCTCGGCGGGCGAAGCAAAGATGAAGATTGCCGCCACCACATCGAACGCGTTTTTCGGCCAGCGCCAGGCAAACACATCGGTCACTTCGGTGCGCAGCCGCACGCCGCGCTCGGCTGCAAGTGCTTGCGCCTTGGCGAGCGCCGCCGGCGAATAGTCGATCGTCAGCACGTCGAGGCCCTGCTGAGCGAGCCACACCCCGTTGCGGCCTTCACCGTCCGCAACCGACAGTGCAGTCCCGCCGGCCGGCAGACGATGCGCCTGCGCCTTGAGAAACGCGTTCGGCTCCTTGCCGAAAATGTAATCCGGCGCGCGAAACCGCGTATCCCAGCGGCCCTGCTCGGATGTCGGCTGATCGGGCATGCTTTTCCTTGCGCGTCCTTGACGCATGGCTGCGGCGGGGTCTTCTTTTGGCATTCCCAACACAAATGCGCTAGGAGCTTGGCGCATGGCACTCGCAGTCAAAGCGCTGTTCTTCGATGTCTTCGGCACCCTGGTCGACTGGCGCAACTCAATCGCGCGCGACGCCAAGGCAATGCTGGAGTCGAAAGGTTTTGCGCTCGACTGGCTCGCCTTCACCGACGCATGGCGCGGCGAATACCAGGGCGGCATGGATGAGGTTCGCTCGGGCCGCATCCCGTTCTGCAAGCTCGATGTGCTGCACCGGCGCAATCTCGACCGCGTGCTGCCGCGTTTTCACATTGAAGGATTGAGCGAGGCGGAACGCCACGACCTCAATCTGGGCTGGCACCGGCTTGACGCGTGGCCCGACGTCTCGCCCGGACTGCACCGCCTCAAACGGCGCTACATGTTGGCACCGCTGTCCAACGGCAACATTTCGCTGATGGTCGATCTCGCGCGGCGCAACGACTTTCCGTGGGACGCTATCCTTGGCTCCGAGATCGCCGGTGATTACAAGCCAAAACCGCGCGTCTATCTCGCCGCCGCCGAAGCGCTCGATCTGCCTCCGGCCGAATGCATGATGGTCGCGGCCCACACCTTCGATCTGAAGGCCGCCGCCGCAATCGGCATGCGAACGGCGCACATCGCGCGCCCGAGCGAACGCGGCCCGGGCAAAGGCGAGGCCGCACCCGCCGAACCGATGGACATCGCTGCCAGCAGCCTTGAGGATCTGGCGGAAAAACTCGGAGCGTAATGACGTTCTGTTCGATCTGATAGGGTGTCGTTCGCCTTGCTGGGCGGTTGCGGATTGTGCCTGCATTTTAAATCCTGCTAGCTTGCCCGCGTTGTTCATTTTAACCACGGGAGAACATCATGAGGGGCGTCTTCGGAGCGATGGCGATCGCCATCGTCGTCAGTTTTTCTGGTTCAGCTGGAGCGGCGGTCGCGCCACAGACGGCCGCGGCCGTCAATGCGACGCTAATCACAAGCAAGAACATCGTCGTCGCGCAGAGATGCCGCTGCGTGGAGCGACGCTGGAATGGCTCGTGCAAGCTGCGGGTATGCAGAGATCACTGGTAAGCCAACGCGATGAGCGGCGAGGCCGTCTCAGCGGCGGTCTCGCCATTTTCGAAATCGGCTGCGTTCGGGATCGCAAGTGGGAGAATTCGGCATGGACACGCAAACAACGCGGCGAACCGTCTTGTTAGGCGCTGGGGCCGTGGCAACGGCCGTTGCCACTGGTGGTGGGTCGCTGCACGCGCAGGCTTTGGCCACGCTCAAGGTCGTGTCGTTTCCGGGCCTGAGCAATCTTTCCATTTACGCCGCGCAGCAGCAGAACCTGTTCGCCAAATATAAGCTCGCCGTCGAGCTTGCCTACACGCCGAACTCGCAGTCGCAGCGTGATGGTCTTGCCAAGGGCTCCTCCCAGATCATTCACACCGCGGCCGACAACGCCGTCGCCATGGTGGAGCTGGCGAAACAGGATGCCGTCATCGTCGCCGGCGGCGACAATGGCTTCAACCGTATCCTGGCCCAGCCCGATATCAAGACGCTGGCCGATCTGCGCGGCAAGACCGTCGTGGTCGATGCGCCCAACACGGCATTCGCGCTGTTGCTCTACAAGGCCTTGCAGGAAGCCGGGTTGAAGAAGGGCGACTACAAGGTCAACGCGGCCGGCGGTACGCCGCAGCGCATCAAAGCGATGATGACCGACAAGGCCAATGCCGCGGCCGGCGTCATTGGCATCCCGATGAGTTTCAAGGCCGCCGCCGATGGCCTCAAGGATATGGGTTCGGCGACCTCGGGCGTCGGCGCCTATCAGTCCGGCTGCATCGTAGTGATGCGGCCGTGGGCCAAAGCCAACAGCGATGTGCTGGTCCGCTATCTGACAGCGATTGTCGAAGGCTACCGCTGGCTGCTCAACCCGGCCAATAAGAGCGCGGCCACAGCGCTGCTGAAGGACCGCCTCAAGCTGTCCGACGATTACGCCGCCAAAACCTACGCGGTTATCACCAGGCCGGCTGATGGCTTCGCCAAGGACGGCAAATTCGATCTGGACGGTTTCAAGAACGTTCTGAAACTGCGCGCAGAGATCGAAGGGCAGTGGGGCGGAACGCCACCTGACCCGGGCAAATACATCGACCTGTCCTATTACGACAAGGCGGTTGCGGGGGCGTGAGTGCCTGCGCTCAGGCGGGTACAGCCGAGCGCAAATCGGATCGAACGTCGAAGGAGACTATTTCAAGATGAACGTCCTTCACGCGAAGTGGTGGATGATCGCCTTGCTTGCGGTTGTCGCCGTCGGACTGCCCGCGCACGCGGAGACATTTCCCAACAGGACGATTCGCATCATCGTGCCCTATGCGGCCGGCGGCAGCATCGATCTGACCGGGCGCGTTATTGCAAAACACTTGCAGGACAGCGTCGGACAGAGCGTCATCGTGGAGAACAAGCCGGGCGCGAATGCCGCCATTGGCATCGAAGAACTGATGCGCAGCGCGCCGGATGGCCACACCCTCGTGATCCTTTCGGATAGTCCGGTCACGGTGAACGTCCATCTGTCGCGGGTCAATTACGACCCGCTCACCGACCTGGTGCCGATCGGCAGGCTGGTGAACAGCCCGATCATTCTGACGGCAAATCCCAAGGCGGGAATCGCATCCATTCCCGATCTCGTTGCAGCCGCGAAGGCGAAGCCCTTGAGCTACGGGACCGCGGCGATCGGCTCGTCGTCTTATCTTACCGGCGAGTTGTTCCAGCGTGCGCTCGGGATCACGCTGCAGCCCGTGCCCTATCGCGGCGGCGCACCGGCCGCGGTGGCAATTGCCTCCGGCGTGGTGCCATTGGGATTCACCGACACGGGTTCGGTCCTGCCGATGATCCACAACGGCCAGCTTGTCGCCTTGGGCGTGGCCGACCCGGTCCGCGCGCGCTCCATGCCGAACATTCCGACACTGCTGGAGGCCGGTGTTCCGAATTTCTCCGCCGTGTCTTGGCTCGCGATGTTCGCGCCGCGCGGCACGCCGGACGACCGTGTCGCCAAGCTCAATGCTGAAATCGCCAAGGTTTTGGCGATGCCGGACGTGCAAAAGGTTCTGTCCGCTGCCGGTCTTGAGGCTGATTCCAATAGTCCGAGCGAGATGCGCGGCATTATTGCAGCGGACTACAAGAAATGGGGACAGTTGATAAAAACGTTAGGACTCAAAGTCCAATAAGTCGAGGGACGGCGGGCAGTCCGACCACAAACAGACGACTTCCAGGTCGGCTGAGATCGTTATTAACTCGCCGTGATTTTTGCAGCCCTGATCACCTTCGTCCATTTCTCGGTCTCGGACGCGATGTACTTGCCGAATGCCGCGGGCGTACTCGGATATGCCAACAGACCAAGCTGGGCGAAACGAACTTTGACGTCGGCATCGTTGAGGGCCGCGACAACGTCGCCGTTGAGCGTCGTGATGATTGCGGCCGGTGTGGCCTTCGGCGCGCCGATGCCGAACCAGCCGACCGCCTCATAGCCGGGCACAAACTCATTTAAGCTCGGTATGTTTGGCAGCGTTGCGAGCGGCGCGGCCGAGGTGACCGCCAGCACGCGCAATTTGCCGGAGCGTACATAGCCGAGCGAGGGGCCGCCGGTGGTGAACATCACTTGGATCTGTCCGCCCATGAGATCGGCGAGCGCCGGACCCTCGCCCCGATAGGGCACGTGCAGCATGTCGACGCCCGTCATCATCATGAACAACTCGCCGAACAGGTGATGCGGGGTGCCGTTGCCGGCCGATCCCATGGCGATCCTGCCTGGGTTGGCCTTCGCATAGGCGATGAATTCCGGAACGGTTTTGGCCGGCACCGACGGATTCAAAACCAGGATGAATGGATTGTGACTGATGCTGGCGACCGGTGCGATGTCACTGGCAAAATTGAAATTCAGCTTGCCGTAAAGGCCCGCGTTGATCGCATTCGTCCCCGTGACGAGCAGCAGCTCGTAGCCGTCACGTGGGGCGCGCACGACCGCCTCCGTACCGATATTGCCGCTGGCGCCCGCTTGGTTCTCCACGACAACCGCCTGACCCAGCCGCGCCGAAAGCCGTTGCCCAATCAAGCGAGCCACGAGGTCTGCGGCTCCGCCGGGCGGGAATCCGACAATCAGGCGAATCGGCCGTGTCGGATATTGCTCCGCCGCGACGAGTGGCGAGCCAAATCCCGTCATCATCGAGCTTGCCGCCAGATTGCAAAAGGCTCGACGAGAGACCTTAGCCATGGTTCGGACCCCGCTTCATGTGCCAGCCCTAAAGCCTTGACGTGGACGCTATATGGGTTCCGTATTAGGCGGAATTCCCGATTTCCCTATTTCGCCGAAGGTGTTTTCCGAATGCCGCGGAAGGTGGACTGGGACAGCCAGCTCGGCCGCCGGCTCAAGCTGCGCGATCTCCATGTGTTTTTCACGGTCGCTGCCCGCGGCAGCATGGCCAAAGCCGCGGCCCAGCTTGGCGTGACTGCGCCGAGCGTCTCAGAGGTCATTGCCGGTCTGGAGTATGCGCTGGGCGTGAAGCTGTTCGACCGCACCCATCAGGGAGTCGAGCCCACGCTCTATGGCAAAGCGATGCTCAAACGCGGCTTGGTCGCTTTTGACGAGCTGAAGCAGGGCATCAGGGACATCGAATTCCTGGCCGATCCGACCGTCGGCAAACTGCGTCTGATGTGCGATGAGTCGATATCGGCGGCAACGCTGCCCCTGATCATCCAAAAGTTTTCCGAGCTGTATCCCGGTGTCGCTATGGACGTGGAGCCATTCGAGCTCCGCTCCTATGCGGATAAACTCCGCGACCGTGATTTTGATCTCGCTCTGACGAGACGTCCGCAACCGGACCTGCAGAGTGACCCGCTCGGCGAGCTGAACGCCGAGCTTCTTTTCGACGACGAACTGGTCTTTGCCGCGGGCGCGCAAAACTCCCTCGCGTTGCGGCGTAAGATAAAGATGGCCGAATTAGCAGACGCGCAATGGATACTGACGGCACCGGGCACTTGGAATTACGAGATAGTCGCCGCGATGTTTCGGTCTCACGGATTGGAGATGCCGCGGGTCAGCGTCAGTACTCTGTCGGTTCATCTTCGTACAAATCTGCTCGCGAGCGGCCATTTCGTCACGGCCTTCCCGCGTTCGGTTCTGCGGCTGCATGCCGAGCCTTTCAAGCTAAAGGAATTGCGCCTCGACCTGCCTGTGCGAGCGTGGCCGGTGACGCTGCTGACGCTCAAATCGCGGACCTTGAGCCCCGTCGTGGAACGTTTCATGATCTGCGCTCGTGAGACCGTAAAGGCCGCGGGGCTCAGCTGAGTAAATGCACTAGCCTTCGAGCGCCGGATAATCCGTATAGCCCCCTGCGGCGCCCCCGTAGAATGTCTTGCGCTCGGCGGTATTGAATGGACCGCCGCGGCGCAGCCGCTCGGGCAAGTCCGGGTTGGCGATGAACAGCGTCGCAAACGACACGAGATCGGCGGCGCCGCTCTGCAGTACGCCGTTGGCGCGCGCAAGATCGTAGGCCTTGTTGGCGACCAACGCGGTGCGCCACAGCGGGCGGAAGAATTTCGCATCGAGCCGTGGGCCATCGCCGACCGGATCGGCCGGGCCGGGCTCCACAAGGTGCAGATAACCAAGCCCGAGGCCGTCGAGCGCACGCACCGCCGTCGTGAACGTGTTGGCCGGGTCGCTGTCTGAAATATCATTGAACGCGAGGTTGGTCGGCGACAGGTGCACGCCGACGCGGTCGCCGCCCCATTCGCCAGCTACCGCTTCCATCACTTCGACGACGATGCGGGCGCGGTTTGCGGCGCTGCCGCCATAGCGGTCGCTGCGCTGGTTGGTCTTGTCGCGCAAAAACTGGTCGAGCAGATAGCCGTGGGCGGCGTGCACTTCGATGCCGTCGAAACCCGCCGCCTTGGCGTTGGCGGCAGCCTGCCGGTATTGTTCGATAACTCCAGAGATTTCCGCCGTCTCCAGCGCGCGCGGCGTCACGTAAGGCTTCATGCCTTCGAGCGCCGGATAATCCGTATAGCCCCCTGCGGCGCCCCCGTAGAATGTCTTGCGCTCGGCGGTATTGAATGGACCGCCGCGGCGCAGCCGCTCGGGCAAGTCCGGGTTGGCGATGAACAGC
>DASZWK010000313.1:0-9304 GCA_035546235.1 Xanthobacteraceae bacterium
CCGCCCTAATGTGCTGAAATCGCGCAAAAAATTGCTTGGCACGGGGTTTGCTGCGGGACTGGCCGGGATTGGGTCGCCGGTAGCGTCCCGTTGCTTATGAGTTGGAGATCAAGTCATGGGTATCTTCGATGCATTGACCAGCGCGGTCGCCGGTCTGCAAGCGCAGTCTTTTTCGTTACAGAACATCTCGGGCAACATCGCCAATTCGCAGACCACCGGTTTCAAGGAAACCGATACCAGCTTTCAGGATCTCGTGTCGGAGGCCGCCCTCGGCAAGCAGACCTCGGGCGGCGTCATCGCCAGTTCGGTCGCGACCAACACCGTCCAGGGCTCGATCCAGAGCACGACGGTGGCGACCGACATGGCGATCAATGGCGCCGGTTTCTTCGTGGTGGCGAAGCCGACCGGGCTTTCCGACAACCAGCCGCAATTCTCCGGTGTCGATAATTACACCCGCGCCGGCGACTTTCAGATGAACAGTTCCGGCTACCTAGTCAACAGCGCCGGCTACTATCTGATGGGCATTCCGGTCGACGCCAGCACCGGCAATCCCGAAGGCAGCGTTCCGCAGGTGCTGCAGTTCAACGACAATTTCATTCCGGCGCAGGCGACGACGTCCGTCAACTACAACGTCAACCTGCCGAGCACGCCGACGTCGGGCCAGATTGCGCCGGGCGACTTTGCCAACGATCCCGTCGCCGGGGCGGAAATTCTCGGCACCGGAGGTACGATTTCTCCGGATGCGGTGGCGGCCGGCACCGGAACGGTCTCCAACCTGACCAACGCGACGCTGCTTGCTGGCGGTTCGGGTCTCGGACTGACCAGCGGCGACAAGATCATTATCAGCGACGGAACGAACACCACCAATTACACGATAACCGGAAGCTCGACCGTCGGCGATCTGATCAACGCTATCAATGGGGGCAGTGCGCAGGTGACGGCCTCCCTGAGCAACGGCAACCTGAAACTCACCGGCGACAACGACACGGCGGTCGCCTCGATCACCGACAATAACGCAACCGTCGGCACCGATGCTACTCTTCTGGGTTTTGGTACCGGCAACAATTCGTTCAACCCGACCAACCTGATAACGCAGGGCCTCGCCGGTACTTTGAATGTCTCGGTCGGCGGCGGCTCGCCGCAGACCATCACCATTGGCACGGGCGCCGGTGATGTTGAGACGCTGGCGCAGTTGCAAACCGCCGTCCAGGGCTTGTCGGGCGTGATGGGCACAGTGAATACCCAGAACGGCGATATCGCGCTGGTGGCCACGGATCCGACCGCGACGATCGCCGTGACCAGCACCGGTGGGGCCTCGCCGTCGAAATTCGGCATTCAGACGACATCGGTTGCACCCGGCAACGGCACGGTGATCGGCAGCGACGTCACCACCTTCACCAGCCAATCAATCGATGGCGGCTCGATCACGTCCTACGACAGCGACGGCAATCCGCTGAACGTGCAATTTCGCTGGGCGCAGGTGGCGACCGGCAACGGCCAGAGCATGTGGAATCTGTTTTATCAAACAAATTCCAGCGCCACCGGCACGCAGTCGGCGTGGCAGAACGTCGGCACCAACTTCCTCTTTAATGGCAGCGGTCAACTCGTTCAACCGACCACAAGCACGCTGACTCTGCCGTTGACCATCAACGGCGATACGCTCAACAATGTCGAGATAAATTTCGGCACCAACGGGCTTACGCAGTTCGCCAATACCTCGGGCACCGCTCAAGTCACGCAAATTCAGCAGAACGGCTTCGCCGCCGGCTCGCTGCAATCGGTATCCGTGGATACCAACAACCGCGTGGTCGGCTCGTTTTCGAACGGCCAGACTATCCCGTTGGCAGAGATTTCGCTCGCCAATTTCAACGGCGCCAACGGCTTGCAAGCGCTGAGCGGCGGCGCTTGGGCGGCAACCCCGGAGTCGGGCAATCCGATCTTCTCGGGTACCGGCAGCATTGAAGGCAGTTCGCTGGAAGCATCGAACGTCGATATCGCGACGCAGTTCAGCACTCTGATTGTGGCGCAGCAGGCCTATTCGGCCAATGCGCGCGTGATGTCGACTGCGGATCAGATGGTGCAAAGCCTGCTGCAAGTGATCCAGTGACATCGCGCGGGGTAGGGCGGCGGATGAGCGGCTCGCAGGCGCGACGCCGCATGGACGGCTGAAGCGATGAGCCTTTCCCAGGCGTTATCGTCCGCTCTGGCGGGCGTCAACACGACGCAGCAAAGCCTGTCCGTCATCGCCGGCAACGTTGCGAACACGAACACGCCCGGCTATGTCGAAGAGACGTCCAGCCAGGTCGCGCAGGCAACCAGCGGCCAACCTGGCGCCGGAGTTGAAGTCGCGGGCATCAACCGGGACCTCAATACGCTCTTGCAGGGTCAGCTGTGGACCGAAACGTCCGGCGGCTCCTATGCCGATGCAAGCGCACAGATCTATCAGCAACTGCAGCAGATCTACGGGGTTCCGGGATCGTCGACGTCGTTTGACGCGATCTACAATAATTTCACTGCTTCGCTTCAGGGTCTGTCGAGCAACCCGGCTTCGGCGTCGCAGCAGAGCGCTGTGATCGGCGCCGCTCAGGCGCTGACCCAAAACCTCAACTCGATGACTTCGACCATCCAACAGCTGCGCACCCAGGCGGAGCAGGGCATCTCTTCCGACGTGCAGACGGCCAACACGGCCTTGGCCCAGATCGCGCAGATCAATCAGCAGCTCGAGTCAGCCAGCCCCGACAGTGCGGCGGCCTCGCTCGAAGACCAGCGCGACCAGGCTATCACTCAGCTCGCGCAGCTGATGAACGTCACTGTCGTTCGCAATCCCGACAATCAAATTTCGATCTTTACCGGCAACGGCCAGCAACTGGTCGCAGGGCCCCAGGCTTCGCAGCTTTCTTTCAGCAACGCCGGAACGCTCTCACCGACATCGTTGTGGAGCGCCAATGCCAGCCAGGACGCGGTCGGGACCGTTACGCTGACCTTGCCGGGCGGCACCACCAGCGATTTGATCGCCGAGGGCGCCATCCAGTCGGGCCAGCTCGGCGCCTACATCCAGATGCGCGACAGCATTCTGCCGCAGGCGCAAAATCAGCTCGACGAAATGGCCAACCAGATGTCGCAGGCGCTGTCGAACCAGACGACGGCCGGCACGGCGGTGACTTCGGGCAGCCAAGCGGGTTTCAAGGTCGACGTCGGGTCGGTTTTGCCCGGCAATTCGGTGCAGCTCAGCTATACGGATTCCAGTAACGTCACGCACAACATCACGATCGTGTCGCTGGGCCAGGGCGGCAGGCTGCCGCTGCAGACCTCGCCGCCGAATTCCAACAACCAGATTATCGGGGTCGATTTCTCAGGCGGCCTGAGCTCGGTCGTGTCACAGCTCAACAGCACGTTCGGTGGCAATCTGCAGTTCTCCAATCCATCGGGGACCGTCCTTCAGGTGCTCAACGCCAACGCCACCAGCAACGTCGTGAATTCGCTGTCGGCGACCGCAACGGCGACCTCGCTGGCGGGCGGCAGCGCGCCAGTGCCGCTGTTCACAGATGGCAGCCAGCCGATCACCGGGGTGCTCACCTCGACCGGTTCGCAAACCACGGGCCTTGCCGGCACCATCGCGGTCAATCCGGCGCTGATCAGCTCACCGTCAAGCCTCGTCGCCTATGCGGCCAATACGGCGGCCGGCGACCCGACGCGCCCCAATTTCATGCTCAATCAGCTGACCAGCGCCACGCTGACCTTCTCGCCCGATACCGGGATCGGGACGACTCAGGCGCCCTATTCGGCCAGTCTGCTAGACTACATGAGTCAGATCGTCAGCCAGCAAAGCCAAGCCGCGAATGCGTCGACAAATCTGCAGCAAGGCCAGGACAGCGTGTTGTCCGCGCTGCAGCAACGTTTCAACGACCAGTCCGGTGTCAATATCGACACCGAGATGTCGAACCTGATTGCGCTGCAGAACGCCTACAGCGCCAACGCGCGGGTGATGAGCGTTATCCAACAGATGATGTCGACGCTGTTGCAGGTGGCCGCATGAGCATTACCGGACCGGGGTCAATCACTGCGCTCAATCTGACGGCGCAGAACAACATGTTCAATCAGCTGACCACGCTGAGCCAGCAGCTTGGCACCGGCGAGGCAGCGCAGACCTATTCAGGCCTTGGCTCGAATGCGGGCGTGGCGCTCGAACTGGGCGCGCAGCTCTCGGCCATCAACGGCTACAGCGATACCGCCACCAATGTCAGTACCACGTTGTCGATTGCGCAGTCGGTGCTCGGACAGCTGTCGCAGGCGGGCGCCGGGGTGGCGCAGTCGATCTCGCAGCAAGGCTCGTTCACGCTCGACGGTAACGGCCAGACCACGACCCAGCAGGCCGCGGCCGGCTATCTCAGCCAGATCCTGGATCTGCTCAACACCCAGGTTGGCGGCAACTACCTGTTTTCCGGCAGCGCCGCGAACCAGCCGGCGGTCGCTTCAACCAACGATATCCTGAACGGCAACGGCGCCCAGCAGGGCCTGACGCAGGTCATCAATGAGCGCCTGCAGGCCGATGAAGGCGCCGGCAACAATGGCCGGCTCACCGTCGGCGGCACGAGCCCCACCGTGACGCTGGCGTCGGACGGCTCACCGTTCGGCTTTCAGCTTGCGGGGGTCAATTCGAGCCTGACCGGCGCCACGGCGACCGGGCCCACCGGTTCGCCGCCGACGATCACGGTCAATCTCGGTTCGAATCCCAATCCGGGCGATACAATATCGTTCGCGCTGACGCTGCCCGACGGTTCAAGCCAGACAATCAGCCTGCAGGCGACAACCGCCTCACCGCCAGGCGCCAACCAGTTCACCATCGGCGTGGACCAGACGGCGACCGGCAGCAACCTGCAGACCGCTTTGACAACGGCAATCGGCAACCTGGCGCAGACAGCGCTGCCAGCCGCGTCCGCGATTGCGGCGTCCAATAATTTTTTTGCCGATCCACCGCAGATCGTCACTCCGCCTTACAGCTCCGCCATGTCGCTGACGAACGGCACCGCGGCGAACACCGTGTTCTGGTATACCGGCGAGAACGGCGCGACGCCCGCGTTGCAGACCGCGACCGCTCAGGTCGGCCCGTCGATGACGATCGCCTACGGCATGCGCGCCACCGAGCCGGCGATCACCTCGCTCGTGGCCAATGTGGCGGCGTTGGCGGCGACCACCTTCTCGGCAACCGATCCGAATGCGCAGGCAAGCTACCAGGCGCTGTCGCAGAGCGTGCTCGGAAATCTCAACAGCCAGTCCGGCGCGCAATCGATCAGCAATATCGAAAGCGATATCGCCAACGCTCAGACCACGGTGAAAAACGCCACCACGCTCAATACGCAGACGGCGAACACGCTGCAGGACATGGTGCAGGGTTTCGAGGGCGTCAATCAGGGCCAGATCGGCGAACAGATCCTGACGCTGCAGAACACGCTGTCGGCATCAATGTCGGTCACGGCGCGGCTCGCGCAGCTAAGTCTGGTGAACTATCTGGCGCCGTCGAGCGGCTGATCGTAGGGCAGGACGGCGCCATTGCGGCCGGTACGGCGGAGGACGGCCGGCTTCGAGCGGATCAGCTTGCCAAACTGCCGATCATTTGGGCGAGCGCGCGCCGCGTATCACTACTCATATCGCCGCTGGTGTGCTCTTCGAAATTCTTCACGCGCTGCTTTTGTTCGAGATAATGCACGGTGGGCGCCAATGCGCTCATGGCCTCGCGGCACAGCACACGCAGCTGCATCAAGGCTTCGGCGCCGAGATCGCTCGATTGCAATTGCCGGATTTTATCAACGACGCGGCTAAGCTCCTGTTTCGCTTGGTCGAAATCGTCATCGTATTTGAGATACGCATCCGCGTCGCCAACAATCAGCGACCGGAGTGTTTTTAAATCATCCGGCGTGAGCTGACCGTCTTCCTCGAGTTTCGAGATCAGAAATTCGTATGCCGCGTGCGAGCGCAGCGATTGACCAGCGCAGGTTTCTAGCTCTCCCAGTTCATCGCCCAGGGTGTTGAAATTCTCCTCGCTGTCGGCCGACGCGCAGCGTGCGGCGGTGTCCAGCAGTTGTGAGATTTTCGCGGCAATATCCTCGGAATCGGACACGGGCTCTCCTCATTGGCTCGTTCGGTCGGAGGCCGCTCTCATAGCCGGCCGGCCATAAAGAAATCGGCTATTTGAACCACAGACCCCGACCGGGTCGATCAACGAAGCATTAGGGATGCCTGGGACGGCCGGTTATGCGAGGCTGGTTCAGCGCGGTTAAGTTGCCTGCGGCGCGGTCTCGCCCGGATTGATGCGGATAAAGATTGAATCTGCGGCGCAGGTGGCGTTGCGGCCGAAGTTGTCGGTGAAGCGGGTATCGACCAGATAGCAACCGGGATGCGCGCCGAGGAACGTGCGCAGCGCCTCGCGTTTGACATCGCTGTCTTCGACCACGAGGTAATCGCCCGACGCCAGATAGCCGTGCATGTGGGTAAGCACCGCTGCCACATTACTGTGGGCGTCTTCGATCACGAGCCAGGGATGCGGCGCTGACCGCAGGAGCGCGGCATCGAATAGTCCTGCAGGGTCACCGCAATTGCCCTGATAGTAGCTGACCAGTGGATGCTCCATTTTTGATTTCTGCAGGTCGACCGAATGGACACGGCTGTCGATCCCGCACGACGTCAAGGTGTCGGCGAACCACGCCGCGCTGGCGCCGAGGCCGGAGCCGATTTCGAACACCGTGCGCGGCCGCAGTTCGGCGATGAGCGCCGGGTACATGGCGAAATCGAATACGTTCTTCATTAGCGCCGTGCCGCGCCAGCGCATCAGCGCGGGAGCGCCCTGGCAAGTGAGCTGGACGTCGACGCCGAATTCGGTACCGAACCGCGGCTCATAGAAAACGGACGATTTCTCGCGCTCGGAATATTCGACGAACCGCCCCTGCCGCCAGCGGTCGAGGAACTGCCGCAACCGGAACAGATCCCATTGCAGATCAAGCGTCTGCGCCGTCCCCGTGGCGGTTTCGCGCACGCTGTCTTCCCATGAGCGCGCCGGATCGAATTGCAATAACCGGCTGACGACGCGCGTGAACCAGCCGTCGAACACGCTGAGCAGGCCGCCCTGCTCAGTCTCGACGCGCTGGCGCATTTCGGCGGAGTATTTGAGCGCGGCGGCTTTGAGTGTATCGCCGGCGATCAGGCTCGGCCCGTCCGATAGGAATTCCTGACGCGGCGGCTCGCCCATCGAGATGCGCTAGTGCTTGCGCAATCCAGCAGCAATCCGGCGGTTGATATTGATCAGATTTTCGAAATGCTTCTGCTGGGGTTTTGTCACCAGCGAAAAGGTCTCGCACATCACGAAAGCACCAAGCGTCTTCAGGTTCTCGCGGAGCGGCGGCGGGAGGCGGTCCTTGTCCTGGATCAGGGAGTCGAGGAACACCGTCCAAAGACGGCGGTTGAAAAGCACAGCTTCCTTCGTTGCGCCGGGCTTCTCCTTCCAGGAGCTCTGCACCGCTTGCAACTTCGCTGCCGCCTGCAACAACAGACTGGCTTCGAGTTCGCGGGGGCCGGCAATGTCGTTCGCGGCTCTCGCATAGGCTTGCACGGCGTAGTTCACTTTCAGCAACTCCTTTTCATAGGCGATCAGCTTGCGCGTCTCCTTTAACGCTTCATACAACTCCCCTGTTAACATTCGATTATTGATGCTGTCGATAAAGCGTCGCGTGCACGGAGCGGCCTCCACGATGCCGCGGATCAGCGCGCGGTAATCGGCGTAATTCTCCTGGGTCCGCATGCTCGTGTACATGCGCTGTACCGCGAGATAGAGGCGCTTGGCGGGGCTATTGGCCTGTCGCGCCGTCATGATGTCTTTTTCGCGCAGGACGGGCATCGCGCCTTCGATCGCAAGGCGCGTTCGCCGGCCGTCGTTGATAACGACGCAGCCGCCGAGAATGAGGCGCTCGCCGGGTTTGAGTTCGATCTTTAGAGGCACGTCGATCCCCGTGCGACGTATGCTTGCGGATGCGGGTTAAGGGGCTGTTGCCGGTTGAATCATTCAGCGCCAAACCGGTTATTATTGTTAATCAAATTTTCAAGGTACCTCTGCCGAGGCATTGTCGAGGCCAAGTGTAATAATTCGTTAGCCATAACGACCTACGTTTATTCGATCATTCGTTTCGGAATCTGGCTGCAAATCTGGAGGCAAGATGTGCGGTATTGCGGTGGCCATCGACTGGGATGGCGCTGACAGGGCCGTACGGCGTTTGATTGCAGGAATTCTGCATCGCGGAGATGTCACCGATCCTCTTGCTTTGATCGGTGACAAAATTGCAATGTGTACGCGCCGACTGCGCATCGTGGACGCGGCACACGGCACGCAACCACAGGCCTCGTTCGATGAGCGCTTTCTCGTTTCCCTGAACGGCGAGATTTACAATCACATCGACATACGCCATGAGCTGGAGGCGCTCGGCGTGCGATTTCGCACCGGGTGTGACACCGAGGTTGTCGCAAACGCGATCCGGGTCTGGGGCGCAACCGGTATTAAACGCTTGGCGGGCATGTTTGCCTTCGTCGCCGTCGATACTGCAACCGGCGAGTTTATTGCCGCGCGCGATCCCTTCGGAGTCAAGCCGCTCTATCTAATACGATCGGGCGAAGGTTTTCTGTTTTGCTCGGAAATCAAACCGCTGCTGGAGGCAACCGAAGACGGTGAGGTTCTCCTGTTGCCCCCGGGCTTTATGCTCACTCGCAATTATTGCGGACGTCATTACGTGCTGCCGTCACCGACAACGTTGTCCGCCTCGTCGCCTGCGGAGCTGGATCAGATCCTGTCAGAAGCTGTGCGCGTTCGCCTGCCGCCAGAACTTCCGGTCTGCGCGCTGTTTAGCGGTGGCATCGACAGCACGTTGATTGTTCACTACGCGCGGCGGTTCCGACCTGAAATGCCAGCTTATATCGCCGTGGGATCGAATGCGCCCGATCGCATCTATGCGGAGCGCTATGCTGAATTGACCGGTCTCGACCTGCACCAGGTGAGCGTCGATGTACGCTCGGACAGCACGTTTTCGTTGATAGAAGCGGCGGTCGACGCGGTGGAGGCGTTCGAACCCGCCGTAATTCGTCCCAGTGTCTATACTTATCGCATTTCGCAGCGAATTCACGGCGATGGCTTCCGGGTCGCTTTATGCGGTGAAGGTGCCGACGAACTGTTCGCCGGTTACGAGCCGTTGGAAACCGCCTTCACACAAGCAAATACGGCCGGCTCCGGCCTGCGCAGGCAATGTCTGGGCATGATGCATCGCGC
>DASZWK010000314.1:0-6958 GCA_035546235.1 Xanthobacteraceae bacterium
GAACAACAGCATGCCGTAGCGGTGCGAGATCTGAACGACGGTGGTGTGGTCGCCTTCAACCTCGGCCTCGTGGATCACATCGCGCCACCAGCTGAACATCGTGTAGGCGATGCCGATGACGCCGACACCGAACACCAGCGGCGCATAGCTGACGATACCGTGCATCCACAGGATCAGGCCGACGGCGGTGATGAAGGCGGCTGTAGCGCCTACTGCCGGCCACGGACTCGGATTGACCAGATGGTAGTCGTGGTGCGGTTTGGCGTGGGCGGCGGCGTCGGCCATCGTCATTTTCTCCGATAAATTCTTCAGATGCGGCCAGATTTTTTCGGATCGCCGCTCTCCGCTACCGGCTCGTCCGATTGGCGGACCGGATAGAACGTGTAGGAGAGCGTGATCGTACTGAGATCGTTCTGTTCAGAATCCTTGGCAAGCTTCGGATCGACATAGAACACCACCGCCATATCGCGGCTCTCGCCCGGTTTCATCGTCTGCGTGGTAAAGCAGAAGCAGTTGATCTTCTCGAAATAGATGCCGACCCTCGGCGGGCTGACATTATAGCCGGCCTGCCCGACGGTGACACGCGCCGATTCATTGGTGACCTTGTAGTAGATCGTCACCACCTGTCCGAGCCGGACGTCGATGGTGCGGCGTTCCGGTTCGAACGACCACGGCAGCCCGTCGGCCACGTTCGAATCGAAGCGCACGGAAATCTTGCGCGCCAATTCGCGCGCCGGCAGCGCCTTTGCCACCTGGGTGGTGCCGCCGAAGCCGGTGGTGCGGCAGAACCAGGAATAGAGCGGCACCGCGGCAAACGACACGCCAACCATCACGGCGACGAACGCACCGCACAGGAAGGCGACGACAAAGTCGCGGCTCCAGCGCTTGCGGTGCGGTTGCGGGGCGATCGGCTGGTGCATCGGGTACCGCTATTTCGTTCCTTGCGTGGGCTGCACGGGCTGCATGTAGATCGGCCGGGTCAGCACATTGGAGCCCAGCCGCACGATGGTGACCGCGAAGATCACCACGACGAACGCGCCGAGCGCCAGCGCAATGGCGATCGAACGGGTGCGCCGCGCCCGCGACTGCTCGTCGGTCAGCCTGATGCCGGCTCGCGGCTGCCGCTCGTTGGCCGGCCCCCTTGGCAACTCGTTCATCGTGTCACTCGCCAACGTCATGCCGCGAAATGGCCGAACAGCCCTCCCGACACCCGATCGATCAGCAGCACGGCGAACAGCAGAAACAGATAGAGGATCGAGAAAGCAAACAGTTGCTTGCACGCCG
This sequence comes from Xanthobacteraceae bacterium, assembly GCA_035546235.1. Taxonomy (GTDB): domain Bacteria; phylum Pseudomonadota; class Alphaproteobacteria; order Rhizobiales; family Xanthobacteraceae; genus BOG-931. The sequence goes on from DASZWK010000314.1 coordinate 1,285, forward strand.
TGTGGCCGCTCTGTTCCCGACGCACCCGCAGCGCCAGCACCAGCATGCCGGCGCCCAGCACAGTCGCGGCGACGCCATAGATCGGCCCGGTATAGCCGAGCAGCCACGGCGCGACCCCAAGGGGCGCCAGCAGCAGGGTATAAAGCCAGATCTGGCGGCGCGTCTCGCATTCGCCGGCGACGACCGGCAGCATCGGTACGCCGACCCGGGCGTAATCGCCGATGCGGTAGAGCGACAACGCCCAGAAATGCGGCGGCGTCCAGAAGAAGATGATGAGAAACAGCACGATCGGCTCGAGCGCCAAGCTGCCGGTCGCCGCCGCCCAGCCGATCATCGGCGGCAACGCGCCCGCGGCGCCGCCGATAACGATATTCTGCGGCGTCGAGCGCTTCAGCCACACCGTATAGATCGCGACGTAGAAGAAGATCGTGAAGGCGAGCAGCGCGGCGGCCAACAGGTTGACCAAGAGCCCGAGCGCCACGATCGAGAACGCCGCGAGCGTGAAGCCGAAACCGGCCGCCTCGCCGGGCGTGACGCGGCCGCGCGGAATCGGCCGGCTTGCGGTGCGCGCCATGCGCGCATCGATGTCGGCATCGTACCACATGTTCAGCGCACCGGCGGCGCCGGCGCCGACAGTGATGCACAGCAGCGCCGCGAAGCCGATCACCGGATGAATGTGGCCGGGCGCGACCAGCATGCCGACGAGCGCCGTGAACACCACGAGCGACATCACCCGCGGCTTCATCAGCTCGATGTAGTCGCCGGCTCCTGCGATCGAGGGCTCGGTATGTGCCAGCGTAACGCTCATCGGATCAGGGGCAGCGTTTCATATTGATGGAAGGGTGGCGGCGACGGCAGCGTCCATTCCAGCGTCGTCGCACCGGGACCCCACGGGTTCGCCGACGCGCGTTCCTTGCGCATGAACGCCAGCGCCATGCAGTAGAAGAACACCAGCACGCCGAAGCCCGAAATGTAGGAGCCGATCGACGAGATGTAATTCCACCCGGCGAACGCGTCGGGGTAGTCGACGTAGCGCCGCGGCATGCCCGCCATGCCGAGGAAATGCTGCGGGAAGAACGCCAGATTGACGCCGATGAAGGTGAGCCAGAAATGCAGCTTGCCGAGCGGCTCGCTGTACATGTAGCCGGTCATCTTCGGGAACCAGTAGTACCAGCCGCCGAAGATGGCGAACACGGCGCCGAGCGACAGCACATAGTGGAAGTGCGCCACCACGTAATAGGTGCCGTGCAACTCGCGGTCGACGCCCGCATTGGCGAGCACCACGCCGGTCACGCCTCCGATGGTGAACAGGAAGATGAAGCCGATCGCCCACAGCATCGGCGTCTTGAACTCGATCGAGCCGCCCCACATCGTGGCGATCCAGGAGAAGATCTTCACGCCGGTGGGCACGGCAATGACCATCGTGGCGGCGATGAAATAGGCCTGCACGGAGGCCGACATGCCGACGTTGTACATGTGGTGCGCCCAGACGACGAAGCCGATGCCGCCGATCGCCACCATGGCGTAGGCCATGCCGAGATAGCCGAACACCGGCTTGCGCGAGAACGTCGACACGATCTGGCTGATCATGCCGAAGCCCGGCACGATCAGGATGTACACCTCGGGATGGCCGAAGAACCAGAACAGGTGCTGGAACAGCAGCGGATCGCCGCCGCCCTGCGGGTCGAAGAAGGTGGTGCCGAAATTCCTGTCGGTCAGCAGCATGGTGATGGCGCCGGCGAGCACCGGCAGCGACAACAGCAAGAGAAATACCGTCACCAGGATCGACCACACGAACAGCGGCATCTTGTGCATCGTCATGCCGGGCGCGCGCATGTTGAAGATCGTGGTGATGAAGTTGATGGCGCCGAGGATCGACGACGCGCCGGCGAGATGGATCGACAGGATGACGAAATCCACCGCCGGGCCGGGATGCCCCGAGGTCGACAGCGGCGCATAAAGCGTCCAGCCGGTGCCGGCGCCGTCGGTTCCCGGTTCGCCGCCGACGAACATCGAAATGATGAGCAGCGTGAACGAGGCCGGCAACAGCCAGAACGAAATGTTGTTCATGCGCGGGAACGCCATGTCGGGCGCTCCGATCATCAACGGCACCATCCAGTTGCCGAAACCGCCGATCATGGCCGGCATGACCATGAAGAAGATCATGATCAGACCGTGCGCGGTGACGAACACGTCGTAGACGTGCGTTTCGTGGAAGATCTGGATGCCGGGAAACATCAGTTCGGCGCGGATCGCGACCGACAAGGCCAAACCGACCGTGCCGGCGATGATCGCGAACACCAGGTACATCGTGCCGATGTCCTTGTGGTTCGTCGAATAGACAAATCGGCGCCAGCCGTGCGGGATCGCATGCCCGCCGTCGTCGCCATGTCCATGCGCCGCTTGTACCATCGTATCCATCTTCAGTTCCTTCGTTGGCGGCCGTCCGTCCCCGGACCAAATCCTCGATCAAGTCCCTCGATTAAGCCTCTACTGCGCCGGCGCGCCGGCGGACGCAATCGCATTCGGCGGCGCGATCGCCGCCGTCGGCGAGGTCGGTTCGTCGGCGGAGAATTCCTTCTTGGCCTGCCCGACCCAGGTGTCGAAATCGGCCTGGCTCACCACGTGTACGGCGATCGGCATGAACGAATGGTCCTTGCCGCACAGTTCCGAGCACTGGCCGTAGAACACGCCTTCCTTGGTCGCCTTGAACCAGGTGTCGTTGATGCGGCCCGGTATGGCGTCGATCCTGATGCCGAACGACGGCACATTGAAGGAGTGGATCACGTCGGCCCCGGTCACCAGCACGTGGACGATCTTGTTCACCGGCACGACCATCTCGCGATTGACGGCAAGCAGCCGCGGCTGGCCGGGCTTGAGATCCTTCTCGGCGACCATGAGCGAGTCGAATTCGAAATTACCGTTGTCCGGATAGGCATAGCTCCAGAACCACTGCTTGCCCGTCACCTTCACGGTCAAATCCGGCTTCGGCACGTCGAGTTCGACATACAACAGCCGGAACGACGGAACCGCGACCGCCGCCAGAATAAGCACCGGAACGATGGTCCATATGATCTCGATCGGCGTGTTGTGCGTGGTGCGCGACGGGTTCGGATTGGCGCGCGCATTGAACCGCACGATCACCACGGCCAGCAGAACGAGCACGAAGACCGCGATCGCGCTGGTGAGCCAGAACAGGAACGTGTTGAAGCCGGTGATGTCGTCCATCACCGGCGAGGCCGAGTCCTGCAGCCCCATCTGCCATGGCGACGGCTCGCCAAGCCCCGCTAAGGCCGCTCCAGCGCTCGCCAACAGCGCCGCGGCGGCTATCCCGATGGTGGTCAAGCGCGAGAACACCTTCATCTCTTGTTTCGCCATCGCTTGCTTGTGCTCCGTGCTTGCTTCTTGTCTCCGCCATCGCTGCTGACGACGACCGCTGACCGGTTCGGGAGCGGACCGCAACAGTAATGACGTCGCCTGCGTGCAGCCCAATTCCTGCGGCGCCCGCGAAGGGCGAGACCTAAGAAGGGGCAACGGGTGGATCCCTGGCAGGCCTGACGGGATGAGGGAATCCCGGGCCCCTCAAACCACAAATCCGGCTGTCCCGCAATGCACTCATCATTCGCACACCGGGCACCCGCCAATCGGCCGCAGGGCGGCGAAAAATCCCCTCCATGTCACAGCCACATTGCCGTGATTTGGACATTCTTGACACGTCGGGCGGAGCCTATAGGCAGGCTCGCTTGGCAGTCCGGGCCGCGCGGGTGATTCGGCTTGTATGCGCGGCACGGGACGGCTTTCGGGGCCTCTGCGAGGGAAACGTCATAATGACGATTGGCGATTGCGCGCAGCACTGCCGGCCAAAGCGACATCCGCTGGTTCATTCGATTTTACGCCCAATGCGAGGGGCGATGGCGGCGGCCGCCATCCTGCTGGCGCCGATATTGGCCGGCAACGGCACGGCAGCGGCTCAAGGCGTGGTCAAATCGGTGTATGGCGACTGGCAAATCCGGTGCGAGACCCCGCCTGGCGCGCAGAGCGAACAATGCGCGCTGATGCAGAGCGTCACCGCGGAAGACCGGCCCAATGTCGGCCTGACCGTGATCGTGCTGAAGACTGCCGATCAGAAGAGCCGGCTGATGCGCGTCGTTGCGCCGCTCGGTATCCTGTTGCCGTCGGGGCTCGGACTCAAGATCGACAACAACGATGTCGGCCGCGCCGGCTTTGTCAAATGCCTGCCCAACGGCTGTATCGCCGAAATCACCATGGACGACACGCTGATCAATCGATTGCGCAACGGCCAGACCTCGACCTTCATCATCTTCCAGTCGCCCGAGGAAGGCATCGGCTTCCCCATGAGCCTGAAAGGCTTTGGCGACGGCTACGACCACCTGCCCTAATACCGGTCACACCTCCTCCACCAGCGTTTCCCGGAGCGGTGCAGCACGACGTGGTGCGCCGCCGCGCCGGGATCGTCACAAACTGCGTCTCTACGACGATCCCGGGTCCGCCGCGCACCGCTCCGCTGCGCTCCGTGCTGCGCTGCGACGGGAAACGGAGCCGGCGTTGCCGCATGACGGCCTGTGCGAACGCGTCGCGGCTGCAATCCGGACGGCGCGATTGACCGCCCGCCCGTTGTGCGTAGGCTCAGCGCTCAAACGGGGGAAAACATGGACCTGCACAAGAAAATCGCGGCCAGCGTCGCCGCTACGATCGGCCTGCTGCTCGTGGCCGTAACGGCGCCGGCCGGCGCACAGACCGCCAGCGCCTATCCCAATCATCCTGTCGTGCTGATCGTCCCGTATGGGGCGGGCGGCGTCGCCGATGTCGGCATGCGCATCCTCGGCAACGCGCTGTCGGAACACCTCAAGCAGCAATTCGTCATCGAGAACAAGCCCGGCCCCGGCGCCATCGTTGCCGCCGAAGCCGCCCTGCAGGCCGCGCCCGACGGCTACACCACGCTGATGACCGGCAACAACAACGCCATCGCCGAGGCCCTGTTCAACAAGCTGCCCTACGACACCGTGGCCGATTTCCGGTCGGTCTCGACCGCCGCGTTCTTCGATCTGCTGGTCGTCACCCGCCCCAACTCGCCCTATAAATCGCTGCACGACCTGATCGCGGCCGCGAAGGCAAATCCGGGCAAGATCAATATCGCGACCACGCCTCCCGGCAGTACGCAGAATCTCGGCGCCGAGCTGTTTCTGAGCACCGCCGGCATCAAGGCCTCCATCGTGACTTTCCGCACCTCGTCCGACATGGCCAATGCGGTGATGCGCGGCGACGTGGACGCCGAATTCGAATTCTACGCTGCGGTCCACGGCCTGCTTGACGCCAAGAAGCTCGTGGTGATCGCCTCGACCGGCCCCAAACGCACCGCGTATCTGCCCGACGTGCCCACCGCAATCGAGAGCGGGCTGAAAGACTTCGACGTCGTCAGTTGGAACGGGCTCGCCTTTTCGGCCAAGACGCCCACGCCGTTCGTCGACAAGCTCAACGCCGCCATGAAGGTGGCGCTCGCCGAACCCGGCGTCCAGGAGCGCGCCAAGCAACTGGGCATGGAAATGCGCTGGAGCACGCCGGACGAAATGACAGCGCGCATGAAATCCGACATCGCCAGATGGGGCGCAGTGATCGCCAACGCGCATATTCCGAAGCGCTGATCGAGGGGCGC
>DASZWK010000315.1:0-16307 GCA_035546235.1 Xanthobacteraceae bacterium
AGGAGTTCCGCCATCTTCGGGCCCTGAAATTCGGTGGTGATGCGCAGCCCGAGCTTGCGGGCAAATTCCCAGTTGGCGCGATCGGGGCCTGAGAACATGCGCAGCGTCACCAGCTGATCGGCAGACGAGAAATATTGTTTCTGCAGCCGCGCCAGGTCCGCCGGCCACTGGTGATCCCACTCGCCAGCCCCGGGCGGCCCGGAAGCGTGAACGGCGCGGATGCCGCTGTCGAACAGCGCCTCGATCGCCGCATCTGAGTGCGCGGCGCTGCGCGAATTGTGCGAATTGTCGATCACGCAGGTGACGCCGGCGTCGATGCAGCCCATCGCCGTGAGATAGTTGCCCACATAATGGTCTTGCGGCCGGTACGCTTTGGCGAACGACAGGTGTGTTGCGTTCATGTAGTCGGCGAGCGTCGGCGAATTGGGATTGATACGGCGCAGTTGCCCTTCCCAGGAGTGGCGGTGGCAGTCGACGAAGCCCGGCACGACGATGCAGTCGCCGGCGTCGATCACTTGCGCATCGGCCGCATCGATGTTTGGGCCGATCGCCGAGATTTTCGTGCCTTCGATCAGGATATCGCCCTTCAAGAGGTCGCCGACCTTGGCATCCATCGACACGATGGTGCCGCCCTTGATCAACTTAGGGCCCATGGGGTTGACGGCAGGCGGGTTGACAAAGCGCCGCACGTCTGCGGCGGCGTCTGCGTGGCTCGTCCCGCCGGCCACTCCGGCAGCGAACGTGGCGCCCGCCTTCAAGGCGGCGCGGCGTGAGATGCGGGCGCTGTTGCGCTCTAACGTCATGGCGAGTCCTCCCTGTGTAACGATGTGACATGGCAGTCCGGCCAAGCGTAGCGCAGTTTGCTGTCTGCCGTGAGCGTGGAAATCACGGCGGGCTGGTCGCGGGGATGCGATTTGCGGCGGCTTGCCGATTGCGGCATCATTCGGCGCTGCAGATTTGGGAGGACTTGCGTGGATAAGAAATTTGGCATCGGCCAGCCCGTGCCGCGGGTCGAGGACCCGCGCTTCATCACCGGCCGCGGCCGCTACGTCGACGATTTCGACCTGCCGCAGCAGGCTCATGCCGTCCTCGTCATGTCGCCGCACGCGCACGCGCGCATCATGCGCATCGACACCGCCAAGGCCAAGGCCGCGGACGGCGTGCTCGCGGTCCTCACCGGCGCCGATGTGCTTGCCGACAAGCTCGGCGGCCTGGCGCCGCCGATGCCCGAGGACATGGGCGGGCCGAAGGGCTTTCGCACCCAGCGCAGCATTCTCGCTACCGACAAGGTGCGCGCGGTCGGTGAGCGCGTCGCGTTCGTCGTCGCCGAGACGTTGACGCAGGCCAAGAACGCTGCCGAACTGATCCAGATCGATTACGAGCCATTGCCGGCAGTGATCGATGTCGAGGACGCCGTGAAACCCGGCGCGCCGGTCATCTGGGACGAAGCACCCAATAATGTCTCGTTCGCGCTGATGATGGGTAACAAGGACGCGACCGACGCGGCGTTCGCCAGTGCCAAGCACATCGTCTCGCTGAAAGTCCGCAACACCCGCATCACCGCCAATTCGATCGAGCCGCGCGCGGCGATCGGCCACTACCATCCTGACGGCGACAATTACACGCTCTACTCGACTTCGCAGAACCCGCATGGCACGCGCTCCTCGGTCGCCGGCCAGGTGCTGCGCATTCCGGAAACCAAGCTACGCGTCATTTCACCCGATGTCGGCGGCGGCTTCGGCATGAAGCACGGCGGCTATCCGGAAGATGCGCTCGTGGTGTGGGCCTCGCGCAGGGTCGGCGGTCGCCCGGTCAAATGGGTGTCGACGCGTTCGGAGGCGCTCCTGGGGGATTCGCAAGGACGCGATCAGGTGGTGACCGGCGAACTCGCGTTCGACGAGCGCGGCAAAATTCTGGGGCTCCGCGTCAACGCGCTGCACAATATGGGTTCGCACGTGTTCGCCGCCGCCATGGTGGTGCCGCTGTTCGCGCTCCGGCTTGCGCCCGGCGTCTATCAGGTCCCGGCGGTACACGCATTCGGCCGTGCGGTGCTGACCAACACCATTCCGCTTGCGCCGTATCGCGGCGCCGGTCGCCCGGAGGCGACGTATCTGATCGAGCAGCTGCTCGACCGCGCCGCGCACGTCGTCGGCATCGATCCCATCGAGATCAGGCGGCGGAATTTCATTCCGTCGTCCGCCATGCCGCACAAAATCGGCACCGGCATCACTTATGACAGCGGTGACTTTGTCCACGTCATGGACGAATGTCTGAAACTCGCCGACTGGAACGGTTTTGGGAAACGCGCCGCCGACTCCAAGAAACATGGCAAACTGCGCGGCCGCGGCATCGGCTATTTTCTGGAAGAAGCCGCCGTGTTCAACGACCGGATGGTGCTGCGCTTCGACCCAAGCGGCATGTTGACGATTCTGGCCGGCACGCACTCGCACGGTCAGGGCCATAACACCGTTTATGCGCAGATGGTGCATGAATGGCTCGGCGTGCCATTCGATAACATCCGCTATGTGCAGGGCGACACCGACGCGGTGCCGATCGGCCGCGGCTCCTACGGCTCGCGCTCGATGCATGTCGGCGGCAATGCGCTCAAGCGCGCCGCCGATAACATTATCGAGAAGGCAAAGCCGATGGCGGCGATGATGCTGGAGGCGGCCGCAGGCGACATAGAGTTCAAGGACGGCGCGTTCCGCATCGTCGGCACTGACCGCGCGCTGCCGCTCAGCGCCGTGGCGCAAGCGTTCTACCGGCCGGCGATGCTGCCGCCGCAATTCGATGTCGGGCTCGAAGCTTCCGGCACGTTCGCGGCCGAGCCGCCGAATTATCCGAACGGCTGTCATGTCTGCGAGGTCGAGGTCGATCCGGAGACCGGCGCGGTAACGCTCGATCGCTACGCCGCGGTCGACGATGTCGGCAAGATCATGAACCATCTGTTGTGCGAGGGACAGATTCACGGCGGCGTCGCGCAGGGCGTCGGCCAGGCGCTGATGGAGGCGATCGTGTTCGACAGCGCGGGCCAGCTCCTCACCGGAAGTTTCCAGGACTATCCGATGCCGCGCGCCGACGATTTTCCTCACCTTGCCTCCGAGCTGACCGAGGTGCCGGCGCGGACAAATCCACTTGGCGTCAAGGGCGCGGGCGAAGCCGGCGCCACCGGCGCGCCGCCGGCGGTGATCGGTGCGATTCTGGATGCGCTCAAGCCGCTTGGCATTGAGCACATTGACATGCCGGCGACGCCGTCGCGGGTGTGGGCCGCCATCCAGTCGCAGCAAACAAAAGCCGCGGCGGAATAATCCTTTCACCTCATCCGCTTGCGGAAAAGGCGGGTGAGGGACCGACTTCGATGTCCGTCTCCTTCAACTCAGCGATGCGATCTGGATTTGCAGCAGGCGATCCAGATAGTCGCGCATTGCTCCGAGCGCGCGGCCGTTGTTGTTGGCGGCGGCCGCGTCGGCGGTGCGGATCGCCGCTTCGTAATCCTCGCGGGTCATCATGATCTGGTCGATCACCGTCGGCACGCCGGGCAGCACGGCGCCGAGCCGCACGCACAGGCAGCAATAGGCAAACGAGCGCGCGGTACGGCCGTTGCCGTTCTTGAACGGATGAATCCAGTTGAGCCGCCACAGCGCGAACGCGGCAGCGTCGAGCGCATCGCCGCCGGTCCAGATCGATTGCAGCTCGCCGAAGAACGCTGCCATCAGGGCGTCGACGGCGGTGTGCGGCGGCGGCTGGTAGACGACAACGCCGTTGCCAGCGACCTGCACCGGGCAATCGCGATATTCACCGGCTGTCGACAACAGCGAGATCGTACCGGCGCGGTGCAGCATCTTGAGCGCCGTCTCATCCGGCATCGGCGGCGCGTCGTCGGCCTTGCAGCCGATCAGGTGCGCGCTCAAGGCGTCAATCACATCGAGCGTGTTGAGGGCGTTGCGCCACTCGGTGCGGCGCGCGGGCGGCCCTTTGATCAGGTCCCAGTTCTCGTCGTGCATGAAGCGGCGACTCGTGTCTCTTAGGACCGACCGGTCATGGCGGGTCGGTTTCGATTTGCTTGTCTGGGCCGAGCCTCTATCATAACGCGGCGGAACGCATTTTGGGGTGAGAATTGCCATGACGATGACGCTCGAACAGATCGCCGAAAAGGCGCGCAGGCATGTCGTGACACCGGCGGAGCGGCGCGCGCGGCGGGCCAGCTTGATCAAGGCATTGCGCACAGGGCACTCGACGGCCACGACCGAGCGCCGGCCGCCGCCGCCGGGGACCATTGCGCTTGCGTCAGCATTTGATGAATCCGGTGTCTGATCGGGCGCTGGTCCCTTTGGGATACCCGCGGGGGTGAGCTTCCGCCCCGGCTATGATCGCCACAGCCAGCGCCCGAGGGCGACGGCCGCGATCATGCCCGCAAGCTGCGCGGCGATGAATGCCGCGACGTTCGCGGGCGCTATGCCCGCAAAGGTATTTGACAGCGCACGTGCAATCGTCACGGCGGGATTGGCGAACGAGGTCGAGGCCGTGAACCAGTAGGCCGACGTGATGTAGAGGCCGACCGCATACGGCAGCGCCGACGGCGTCCGCGCCGCACACCCCAAGATCGTCAACAACAATCCGAACGTGGCGACGCCTTCCGCCAGCCATTGGCCCGGTCCGGTCCGGACGGTGAGTGAGATTTGCCACACGGGGAGATCGAACATCGCGTGTGCCGCCCATACGCCTGCAATAGCACCGGCAATCTGCGCGGCGATGTAGACGGCTGCGGCTCGCGCCGGCAGTTCGCGGCGCAGCGCGAACGCAATGCTGACGGCCGGATTGAAATGAGCACCCGAAACCGGGCCGAACGTGAGGATCAAGACAGCCAGGATCGCGCCGGTCGGGAGTGTGTTGCAAAGCAGTGCGAGCGCGCCGTTGCCGCCGGACAGCTTGGCGGCCATGACGCCGGAGCCGACCACCGCCGCCAGCAGAAAGGCGGTGCCCAGGCCTTCCGCGACGATGCGCTGAGCGAGTGTCGATTTCACGTCGGCTCGGCCGCTTTCGCGGTGGCATCGTTGAGCCGGCCGATTTCGCGGAGCTTCTTTTGCAGGCTCAAATGGTCGAACGACCGCAGCGGCAGCGACGTGAAAATGCCGATGCGCCGCTCCAGCATGCGATAGGCATCCTTGAAGGCGAGCGCGATCTCGGCCTGCGTTCCGGTCGCCTCCGCGGGATCGGGCACGCCCCAGTGCGCCGTCATCGGCTGCCCGGGCCACACCGGACAGGTCTCCCCCGCGGCGTTGTCGCAGACCGTGAACACGAAATCGAGCAGTGGCGCGCCGGGATCGGCAAACTCGCTCCACGATTTCGAACGCAAACGGGACACATCGTAACCGAGGCTTTGCAAGAGCCGGATGGTTTCCGGGTGTACCTGTCCCTTCGGTTGGCTGCCGGCGCTGAACGCGCGGAATTTTCCGACACCAAGTCTGTTCAAGATCGCTTCCGCCACGATGGAGCGGGCGGAATTTCCGGTGCAGAGAAACAGCACGTTGAACGGTTGTTCGGTCATGGCTTACCGTTCCGCGATCGAATGTGCAGCAACGGGCGTTCCGCCGAACCATGCAGGGTGCTTTGCCACGACGGCCGCGCCGATTAAGAACAACAGCACGCAGATGATGTTGATCTGCAGGAGCAGGTGACCAAATTCGGGATTGCAGCAGTGCTCGACCATGACACGCTCACGGGCAGCCGCAGGCGGCGGCGGGCTCCGCGAGCTTCGGCGCCGGCGCGCAACACAATTTCTCCTGAGCCAGTCGCACCACGCGCTCGCCTGATCCGTCGCCGTAATCGGTACTGTCACCTGTCGTGTGAAACGTCTCCCAGGAAATTCCGGCCGGATCGCCGATCCAGGATTTTTCCGATTTGGCGTAGCAACAGTTGGTTTGCCCCTGCTCGATGATATCCCCATCGGCCTTGCGGAGACGGCCGTAAATCTCGTGGAGTTCATCGCTGCTCTCAGCCTGAATGCCGAGATGATCGAGTCCTGGCTGCCGACCGCGCGTCGATACGGCGAAATTCACGCGCGGATCGTCGAGCATCCACTTGGCATAGTCCGGCTTGATGACCGACGGTTCGGTCGCGAACAACGCCGAATAGAAACCAATCGCCTGTTTGAGATCGTCGACAGCGACGTGAACGTGAAACCGCTTCATGCGGCGTCTCCTTACGCAGGGACTTTGACGCGCCGACCGCGCGCCGGTTTGCAGACCTTCGCCGGGCCGCAGGCCTCCGCTGTGCCCTGGCAGCAATTCTCTGTCAGGAAACCGAGCAGGTCATTCATCGTCTCGAAGCGTGCCGCGTAGATCATCGATCGGCCGTCGCGGCGGACCGTGACCAGCCCGGCGTCGCGCAGCCGGTCGAAATGGAAGGTCAGCGTATTCGGGGCAACCCCAAGCGTGTGGGCGACCTGCCCAGCCGGCATGCCGTCGGGCCCGGCCTGCACCAACAGGCGAAAGACATCCAAACGGTTGTCTTGGGCGAGCGCCGCCAAGGCGGTGACGGCATGGTCCTTTTTCATATTTCGATAATTATCGAAATAATGTCGGATGGTCAAGAGATATTTCGATTGTCGTTGAAATAATTTCGCGCCCCGCCGGAGATGCTCCAGCAGTGGAGCTGGTTGCGCCACGATCTGCTCGCGAGCGTCGAAGGTGCAATCGAGATTGAGCTTCTCGGATTCTGTTCATGGTCGCGGCGCGATCGATGCGACGCGTCCATGAGCAGGCGCAGACGACCAAGCCGTTTGGTTCGGGTTGTCCAGCTTCGGATTTTATCGTGATCTAAGTTAGGTTTGCTATTCACTAATGGGCCGTGGCTAACGTTGCGGGCATCATGGAAGACAGGAGAATCCCTTGGCGGTCATCGTACTCGCGCATGGCGCCTGGTCGGCTGCGTGGTCGTGGCGGAAGGTGCGGCCGCTGCTGGCGGCGGCCGGACACGCATTCTATGCGCCGACCTACACCGGGCTGGGCGAGCGCGCCCATCTGGCGAGGCCGGAAAACGACCTCGACACGCATATCCAGGACGTCCTGGGCGTCTTGAAATTTGAGGACCTGCGCGATGTCGTTCTGCTCGGCCACAGCTATGGCGGCATGGTCGCGACCGGGGTCGCTGACCGGGCGCGCGAGCGCATTGCGCGTCTCGTCTATCTGGATGCCTTCGTGCCGGACAACGGCCAGTCGCTGATCGACCTGTTGGGCGAGCGCGAGCGGCAGCGCCATCTCGACAGCGTCAAGAACGGCGACGGCTGGCGGGTGCAGCCCAACCCGATTCCGCCCGACACGTCGGAGGAGGATGCGGCCTGGGTCGCGAAATTCCGCTTGTCGCAATCGGCCCGCTGCTTTTCGCAACCGCTGCGGCTCGGCGCGCCTTTGACGTTGCCGCGCAGCTATATCTGGTGTAGGCGCGGCGCCGAGCTGCGGCCGTTCGGGCAGTTCGCGGCGCGGGCGAAGCGTGAAGGCTGGCCGCTGCATGAAATCGACTCCACCCACAGCCCGAACGTCACGGCGCCCGACGCGCTGGTGGATCTGCTGCGGCAAATCCTGCCGGCTTAGGGTTGCAAAAATGCCGTCGGCGGCATCACGCAAATGATGAGGACGAGGCGGCAAACGGCCGCGATGGTCGCGGTGCGACCATTTGCTTGCAAAAACGGGCAGGGGCGTTGCGCGGCTGCCGGTGACACGGCGCGCCGGCATCTGGCAGCATGCGTGTGACCGGATGACCGACCAGGCGAGTGCATGGACGTTATCGTCGATGGCGTGACGCAGATTTGGGGCGAGGACCCCACGCAGGTCGTGGCGCTGGACCGCTTCTCCCATCATTTCCGCTCCGGACGGTTCTCCTGCCTGCTGGGCCCGAGCGGCTGCGGCAAGAGCACGCTGATCCAGATCGTCGGCGGCCTTGAGCCGGCGACCCACGGCACGGTTCGCGTCCACGCGCCGGGGCGCGCGGACGATGTGCGGCGGCTCGGTGACGATTCCGTCATGGTGTGGCAGAACCTCAATCTGTTTCCGTGGCGCAATGTCATCGACAACGTCGCGTTCGGCCTCGAGATGCGCGGCGTGAACCGTGCCGAGCGCTATGCGCGCGCCACGGCGCTGCTCGGCTCCGTCGGATTGCGCGGCTTCGAGCGCCACCTGCCGGGGCAGCTCTCCGGCGGCATGCGCCAACGCGTGGCGCTGGCGCGGGCGCTGATCATGGAACGGTCGATCCTCTTGATGGACGAGCCGTTCGCCGCGCTCGACGCGCAGACCAAGATCGTGATGCAAGAGGAATTGCTGAAGATTTTCGACCGGACACATAAAACCGTGCTGTTCGTTACCCACGCGATCGAGGAGGCGATCCTGCTCGGCGACGAGGTCGTGGTGATGACGGCGCGGCCCGGCCGCATCAAGGAAGTGATTCCGATCGAACTGCCGCGGCCGCGCTCGCTCGACATGATCAACTCGCACGAGTTCGGCGCCCTGTTCGACCGCACCTTCCATCTGATCCGCGAAGAGGTCAGCGCCGCCATGGCGCAGCAGGACGCGATGGTTTCGAGCCCGGCATGAAACGCAGCGGCACGGCAAAATTCCTGGAAAATGCGCTGCCGTCGCTGAGCGTCGTCGCGGTACTCGTGGCCTGGGAGCTGGTGGTGCGCTGGCGCGGCATTGCACCGATCTTTTTGCCGGCGCCGAGCTCCATCGCGCTCTATCTGTGGCGCATGATCGCCGACGGCACCATGGAATACAATCTCGGCGTCACGCTCATCCGCATCTTCGTCGGCTTTGCGTTGGCGGCGGTGACCGGCATCGCGCTCGGCCTGTTGATGGGCATGTCGCGCATCGTTTACCGCATCGCCGATGTCTGGATCGCCGCGCTCTATCCGCTGCCGAAGATTTCGCTGATCCCGCTTCTGCTCATCTGGCTCGGCAGCGGCGAGGCCTATCGTATCGTCATCAGCGCCGTCACGGCGTTCTTCCCGATCGTGATGAGCACCTATTCGGGCATTCGTCAGGCCGACCGCGGGCTGATCAAGGCGGCGCAGGACTTAGGCGCCAGCACGCGCCAAATCCAGTTCAAGGTGGTCATTCCCGCCGCCATGCCGAGCATCCTGTCGGGACTGCAACTCGGCATGGGCGTCACCATCATCCTGATCGTGGCCGCCGAGATGATCGGCGGCTCGAGTCAGAGCGGCATGGGCTATCTTCTGATCTCGGCCGGCCAGGTTCTGGAAACCGAGAAAGTTTTCGCCGCATTGCTGGTGCTTGCGGTGATGGGAGCCGTTATCATGAAACTGCAGCAATGGATCGACCGCAAGATCGCGCCCTGGATCGCCCACGACAATCGCTAAGGCCGCTTGCCGGCAAGGAGACCGCAATGAAAACCACAATCAGTCTCGCAATCGCCGCCGCGCTGATGTGCGCAGGATGCTATGGGACCGCCCAGGCCGCCGACGTGCTGCGCGTCGAAGACGGCCCCTTCATCTCCGGCGGCGGCTACTACATCGCGCGCGAGAAGGGCTATTTCAAAAAGCTCGGCATCGACATCCAGCACCGCGAATTCATCGACGGTGCCGCGTCGGTTCCGGCTTTCGTCTCCGGCGAAATCGATCTTGGCGGCATGACGGCCGCCGCCGGCCTGTTCAACAGCGTGGCCAAGGGTGCGCCGCTCGTCATTATTCTGGATCGCGGCCACAATCGTCCGGGTTACGGCTACACGGTCACCAGCGTGTCGCAGGAGCTTTACGACCAGGGCGTCCATTCGGCGGCCGATTTCGCCAAGCTGAAAGGCAAGCGCGTCGGCGTCGGGGCGCTTGGCAGCATCAACCAATACAATGTCGCCGTCGCGCTCGCCAAAGCCGGCCTCGATCCCGTCAAGGACGTGAAGTGGACCGTCAATATCGGCCAGCCCGACCTGATGAAGATGCTCGGCCAGAAGCAGCTCGACGTCACCGATCTGGCCTATCAGTTCGGCTATTTCGCGCAGAACAACAAATGGGGCCCGATCGTCGCCAACGGCGATCAGGTCGCGCCCGGCATGGCGATCGCCGATATCGCGGTGCGCAAGGATTATCTGGAAAAGCACCGCGACGTGGTGATCCGTTACGCGATGGCCTACTTGCAGGGCGTCAAGGAGTTCAACGCCGCGGCCGCGGCGCCGGATCAGCACATGGACATCGTGCAGATCCTGGCGCGCACCACCGCGCTCAACAAGCCGGAGCTCGTCAAGGCGATTGCGCCGCACTGGAGTTACATCAACGAGGACGGCACCCCGCCGGTCGACGAGATCATGAAGATGCAGGATTTCTGGAGCGGCAGCGGTTTCCATTTCGTCGAGAAGAAAGTCAGCCGCGAGCAGCTGTTCGACCTGTCGGTTGCCAAAGAGGCCAAGGCGCGTCTCGAACGCGAAAAGCCGTTCGGCAACTGATGAGCAAAGAGCAGCTCTGGCGATGGCAGGCGTGCGATCTCGCGCACGCCATTCGCACCCGGCAGATTTCGGCGCACGAGGCGGTGACGAGCTGTCTCGACCGCCTCGAACAGGCGAATCCGGCCATCAACGCGGTGGTCGATCTGTTGGCGGACGAGGCGCTGCTCGCGGCCGATCGCGCCGACAAGGCGGTTGCGGCCGGCGAGGCGCTCGGGCCGTTGCACGGCGTCCCGGTGACCTACAAGATCAACATGGACTATGCCGGCCGGCCGACCACCAACGGCATCGTCGCGTTCAAGGATAACGTCGCCAAGGCGGACAATCCGGCGATCGCCAACTGGCGCAGGGCTGGCGCGATAGGCATCGGCCGCACCAATGTGCCGCCGTTCAGCGCCCGCTTCTTCACCGCGAACGCGCTGCACGGCCGCACGCTCAACCCGTGGAATCCGCACATCACGCCGGGCGGCTCGACCGGCGGCGGTGCAGCCGCCGTGGCGGCCGGCATCGGACCGTTGGCGCACGGCAGCGATCGCGCCGGATCGATCCGCTACCCGGCCTATGCGTGCGGCATTCTCGGCCTGCGTCCGACCATCGGTCGGATTCCGACATTCAATGCGACCGCCGCGGGCGATCCGTCGCTGACCACGCAGATCACCCATTCGCAGGGCCCGCTGGCCCGCACCGTGCGCGATCTCCGCCTCGGCTACGAGACGATGGCGGAGCGCGACCCGCGCGATCCGTGGTGGGGGCCGGGCTTGCCGGCGGACCATGCGCTGCCGCGCGCCGGCCGGGTCGCGTTGTTTGCCAACAATCCCGGCGGCGAAATGGATCCGGCGATCGCGGCCGCGCTCCATCAGGCGGCGCAATGGCTCGAGGATGCCGGCTATCGGGTCGAAGAAGCCGAGCCGCCGCATTTCGAGGAAATCGCGCGGCTGTTCTTCACGCTGGTGCGCAGCGAGGAGCGCTCGACCACCACCGGCGCCATCGACCGGCTGGGCGACGATCAGTTGCGCAAGGCGCGCGCGTCGACCATGGCATATGCGGGCGAGCTCGATTACGACGGCTACATCAAGGCGTTCGGCCGTCGCGCCACCATCCTGCGCGAGTGGCTGCTGTTTCTTGAGCGCTATCCGTTGCTGCTGATGCCGGTGTCGTCGCTCCGCCCGGTGCCGGATGATTACGATCAGCAAGGCGACGCCGCGGTGGCGCGGATGCTCACGTCGCACCATCCGATGCTCGCGATCTCGATGCTCGGCCTGCCCGGGCTCGCGGCCCCGACCGGTCTGGCCGACGGCGTTCCGGTCGGCGTTCAGCTCGTGGCCGGGCGGTTTCGCGAAGACATCTGTCTCGCTGCCGCGGAGGTAATCGAGGCGCGAAGCCCTGCGGCGACGCCGATCGATCCGCGCGCGTGATCTGGAGCATTTTCCGGAAAAGTGGTCGCCGGTTTTCCGAAGAAAATGCGACCAATCTGAAAATTGCATTTTCCGGAAAAGTGGCCGCCGGTTTTCCGAAGAAAATGCGATCAAATCTATAAAGCTCAATGCGTGCGCGCGCCGGCTTCCATCGTGTCATCGATGAAGCTGCGCAGCGCATCGGTGTCGAACGGCTTGCGCAGGATTCGCAATCCCGAAGGCGCCGCTGAGGCGGCGTCGCTGTAACCGGTCGTCAGCATCACCGGCAGGCCCGGAAAGCGCAACCGCACTTCGTTGGCGAGGCCGACGCCGTCGATGGTGCCGGGCATGACAATGTCGCTGAACACAAGATCGACGCTGGCGCCTTCCGACAACAGTTTCAGCGCCTCGTCCGCCGACTCGCGATAGACCGTGTCATAGCCGAGATGCTCGAACAGTGACGACGTGACCTCGGCGACTTCGGCGCTGTCGTCGACCACCAGCACCACCGGGTGCCGCTCGCGCGCCGCCTCGTCATCGGCAACGGTACTCTCGACCGTTTCGGCCTCAGTGGAGGCCGGCAGATAAATGGTGATGGTGGTGCCCTGGCCGACGGTGCTGTCGGCCTGCACCGTGCCGCCCGCCTGGTGGGCAAAGCCATAGACTTGCGACAGGCCGAGGCCGGTGCCTTTGCCGACCTCCTTGGTGGTGAAGAACGGATCGAAGATCCGCGTCAGCAGGGAAGGCGGAATCCCCATCCCGGTATCGCTGAATTCCAGCGCGACGAAATTCTCGCTCTGATCCTTGTTGAGGCCGCCGTCGGCTTTGACGTTGCACACCGTCAGCGAAAACACGCCGCCGTTCGGCATGGCGTCGCGCGCATTGACGGCGATGTTGACGATGGCGAGTTCGAGCTCGGCAAGGTCGATCTTGACGCGATCGATGCCGGCCTCGATCTGCTCCTTGTAGACGATGTTGCCGCGCAGCGAGCTTTCAATGAGCGTGCGCATGTTCCGCACGCTGGCGCCGAGATCGACCACGGTCGGCGAAAGGTGCTGGCGGCGCGAGAAGGTGAGCAGCTGCCGCGTCAGGCTCTCGCCGCGTTTGGCCGCCGTCTGGATCGCCTCGATGGCGCGCGGCAGTTTCGGATCGAGCAGGCGCTTGAAGGTCTGCGCGTTGCCGCCGATGATCATCAAGAGATTGTTGAAGTCGTGCGCGATGCCGCCGGTCAGCTTGCCGATCGCCTCCATCTTCTGCGACATCGCCAGCTGCTCGCGCGCTTCGACCAGCTTCTCCTGCGTGTCGCGCCGTTCGGTGGCGTCGCGGATGACGTTGGCGAAGCCGATCAGACTGTCGTGGTCGTCCCGGATCGCGGTGAGCGTGCCGGTGACGAAGAACGGCGCGCCGTTTTTGCGCACGCGCCAGCCTTCGACTTCGTGCTTGCCGTGCCGCACCGCCAGTTCCAGCGCGCGGTTCGGCACGCCGGAGCGGCGCTCGTCGGGCCGGTACAGGATGCCGAAATGTTTGCCGAGAATTTCGTCGGCCTCGTAGCCGATGATCTTGTGCGCGTTGCCGTTCCAGCTGGTGACGTGCCCGGTCGGATCGAGCACGAAAATCGCATAGTCGGCGGCGCCCTCGATGAAGATCTGGAAATGCTGCTTGAGATTGCGGAACGCGAGCTGCGTCTGATCGAGCTGCGACGTCAAATGGCCCTGCGTTGCGGCGAGCGCGGCCTCGGCGTGCCGCCGCGCCGCGGCGGCGGCCGCCAGCATCAGACAGGCGACGAGCGCGGCGATCGCCAGCGCTGGCATCAGGACAAGCGAGCGATGCAGATCGGCCGCCGGCAGCGCGCCGGATTGTGCCGCGACGCTCCAGGCCGCTGCGCCGCAAAACACCAGCGTGGCGGCCGCGGCGTCGCGCGCATTGCCGCGCAGCGCCGCCCACAACAGCGGCACGAAAATCAGGAATGCAAACGCCTCGCGGTATGGCAGCAACGCCGGACGATAAGTACCGATGATGCTGCCGCCGGCGATTGCGCCGATCGCCGCCGCCACGACAATCACGGCGGCCGTCTCCACAATGCCGGACTTGGACATGTGGTGCAGCGGCGTATTGGCCCAAAGCAGAATCGCGGGCGTGACGATCGCGGTGCCGGCCGCATCCGCGAGCCACCACGTGATCCACGGAACGACCGAGCCGGCGATCAGATCGGCAGGCGCATGACCACTGGCGACGCCGGTGGCAAGGCGGGTGCCGGCCATTGCGATGGCGGAGCTGATCATCGCGACCACCGCAATGATCGCCATGCATTTGGCGACATCGGACGGCGTGTCGAACGCTTTGCGGCCATACGCCCAGCGATTGATCAGCCAGCCGCCCGCCGCCGCCGCTGCGGCTGTGGCGACGCCGATCGACACGGCTTCCGGCAGCGACGCCATCGTCATGCCGTAAACTGAAAACGCAGCCGCCGAAGACGCGCCGACAAAAATCGCGGGCCAGACCCGATAGCCGCACAACAGCACAAGGCACAGCGCGACGCCGGTTGGCGGCCACAGCGGCGTCGCCGCCGGATTGGCCGCGGGAAAGAGCAGCGCGATATTGGCGAGGCCGAAATAGCACGCCGCGATGACGGCGAGCTCGAGCAGATAGGTCGCCGCGTGGAGCGCGGTGTGCAGATTAGGAGACTTCAGCCGGCCAATTCTCGCTGTCGTCATCGAGTGCCTCGCCGTGGCAAATTCTTGGGAGACGCTTCGGAAACTCCTGGGCAGCCCAAAAAGGACTCAATGTTGGCATTTTGGTCGCAACAATTGGCCAAATCAGGGACGCGGCCTGTGCGGGTGTTAAGTCATTGGGATCGCAAGAGTTCCGCAGGTGAATCAAACCGTGGCGGCATCGGTCCGATGAGACTGGCGATCAGGTTCCGCCGAATCAGCAAAGTTCCGTCGACGGCGAGGCGGTGGGCTTCGGCAGGCGAGAGCATTTGCAACTGGCCCTATTTTCTCCCTCCCGCGACAGGGTATAGGCGATAAAATATCCTCATTTCTCGGGCGCAGTGCAGCACGTAGCGAAGCGGAGTGATGCACTGCAGAACCGGGACCCTTACAAACTCCGAACCTGGGACGATCCCGGATCAGCGGTGCACCGCTTCGCGCTGCACCGCATCCGAGAAACAAATCTATTTTAGTGCGGCAGGCCGGCGGGATGACGATCTGGCCCGCGGCAAGCGTGGCGCGTGCCTCGCCGATCCACACCTCGCCCTGCCTCTCGAATGCGCGCGGGATTTCCTCAACGGAATTATGGTGAAAGTGCATTCAACTCGGATTGCATACGGAAATAACTGCACTGTTACCGTAATGCCGTAATACGCTGTGGATCGCTTAAAAAAACGCGGGCTGTTCGATGCCATGAAGAACCGCGCGAAGCGCGGCGGATGAGGGGCGGCTCCGCGCCTCTGAGCGCCACGGATGGAGCCGCGGCGTTTCAGATAGGCCCGGAGCAGGAGGCTTCACTGCATCTTGAGCCCCATCAGATTGGCGATCAGGTTCCGTTGGATCTGCGAGGTGCCGGCCGCGATGGTGGCGGCGCGGGCGTCGCGGTAGTGGCGCGCCATGTCGAATTCCTCGCAATAGCCGAAGGCGGCCAGCACCTGCATGCCGAGGTTGGCGACTTTGACGTAGGTCTCAGACGTGAACAGCTTCGCCATGGTGATTTCGCGCAGCGCGTCCTTGCCGGTCGAGACCAGCCACGCGGCGCGCCACATCAGCGTGCGCGCGGCTTCCACTTCGGTCGCCATGTCGGCGAGCATGTGGGCGATCGCCTGGTTGGCGCCGATCGGGCGGCCGAACTGTTTTCGGTCCTTGGCGTATTGCAGGGCGAGATCGACCACGCCTTGCGCGGCGCCGACATTGCCGGCGCAGGAGGCGGCGCGCTCGACCGCGAGCCCCGACATCACCACGTCCCAGCCCTTGTTCTCGCCGCCGACGAGCCGGTCGGGCGGCACGCGCACGTTATCGAAAGTGAGTTCGTAGGTGCCGGTGGCGCGGCGGCCGAGCATGTCGAGCTTGCGCAGCTTCAGCCCCGGCGTGTCGTTGTCGACCAGAAACAGCGACAGACCCTGCCGGTAATGCGCCTTGGGATCGGTCTTGACATAAAGACTGATGACGTTGTTGGGGGCGCCCGCGGTGGAGGCCCAGATTTTCTGGCCGTTGATCACCCATTGATTGCCGTCGCGCACCGCATTGGTGCGCATGGCGCCGATATCGGAACCCGCGTCGGGCTCCGACATCGAGATCGAGAGCTTGATCTTGCCGTCAATCAATTTTGGCAGCCATTCGCGCTTCTGCTCTTCGGAGCCCTTGCGCAGCAGATTAAGCCCGCAAAAAATATTGCCGGTATACGCCATCACCAGATCGGCGGAGATGCGCGAAATCTCCTCGGCGACGATGGTCATGTCGAGCAGCGTGCCGCCGG
>DASZWK010000316.1:0-3739 GCA_035546235.1 Xanthobacteraceae bacterium
GGCGCTGGGCGCCACCCGACGCATCACGGATCGCCCCGTGCCGCCGGCCGACGAATCGGCGGTCGCGGCCGCAGCCGACGCGGCGATCAGGAAAGGGCGCTCGCGGCCTGCAATCGTGGAATCTGTCGCCGCGGTGCGGCGTGCGAGCGCACTGCCCACATCCGAAGCGCTGCGCGTCGAGCGCGCCACCTTCCAGCAGCTTCGGGAGTCGGAAGAAGCGGCGGCTCTGCGCTACCTGTTCTTCGCGGAGCGTGCCGCCCTCCGTGCCGTCGCGCCGGTCGCAGAGGCAAGGACAGTGCGCGCTGTCGGGGTGATCGGCGCTGGAACGATGGGGGCGGGCATCGCTGCGGCTTTCATCGACGCCGGATTGGCGGCGTGGCTGATCGATGTCGATGACGCCGCGGTTGCGCGCGGCCTGTCGCGCGTGCGCGAGACCGAGGATCGGGCTGTGCGCACCGGGCGCATTGCACAGGCGGACGCCGATGCGCGCCTGGCGCGATTGCGGCCGTCGACGCGGCTGGCGGATATCGCCGGCGCCGATCTGGTCATCGAGGCGGTGTTCGAAGACATCGACGCCAAGACGGCGGTGCTACGCGATGTTGCGGCGGCAACGGCAGCCGGGACGATCATCGCCTCGAACACGTCGTACCTCGATCTCGACGTGTTGGCCGCCGCGACGCCACGGCCAACCGATGTCGTTGGACTGCATTTCTTCGCGCCGGCCAACGTCATGCGCCTGGTCGAGGTGGTGCGGGGGAAGGCGACGTCGGACGCGGCTTTCTCGGCAGCGTTCAGCGTGGTGAAGCGGCTGGGGAAGCTGCCGATCGTGTCGGGCGTCTGCGAAGGCTTCATCGGCAACCGCCTTTACTCGGCGTACCGGATGCAGTGCGAATTCATGCTCGAGGAGGGATGCCTGCCGGCGCAGGTTGACGCGGCCCTCGAGGCGTTTGGATTCGCCATGGGGCCGTTTGCCGTCGGCGATCTCTCGGGACTCGACATCGCGTGGCGCAACCGCAAGCGGCTCGCGGCATCGCGCGATCCGCGGAGCCGCTACGCGCCCGCGTTGGATAGGCTCTGCGAGATGGGACGCTTCGGCCGCAAGGCGGGCGCCGGCTGGTATGCTTACGCGGCGCCGGATTCAGAAAAGGCGCCGGACCCGATCGTGCACGCGTTGATCGAACAGATTGCGCGAGACAAGGGCATCGCCCGGCGTGCGTTCAGCGATGCCGAGATCGTGACAAGGGCGATGGGCGCGCTCGTCAACGAGGCGGCGCTTCTGCTCGCCGAAGGCATCACGAGTCGCCCCGCCGACATCGACCTGGTGATGGTCAATGGGTTTGGCTTCCCGAAACATCGCGGCGGGCCGGTCTTCTGGGCGACGCGGCTGCCGCGGGCCGAGGTCGAACGCGCAGTCGACCAGGTTGAAGCCGCCGCGGGTCATGGGTTCCGCCGCGGCAATCTCGATCTTGTCCTCAGGCCGACTCCCACGCGCGACTAAGCGGGCGTGGCTTTGTGTGCGGTGGCCGTGTGTACGCGCCGGCCGAGCATAACCGATGCGGGAGCGCGTGCTTTCTTCTGCCCGCTGGTCAGTAGTTCCGCAAACGCCGGCATCGCGGCAACGGCGTCCGAGTCGAGATAGATGACCGTAAAGTAGAGCGGATGAGGCGTGCGCGTACCGGAGTTTGGCGCGAGCGATTCGGGCAGTTGCCGGAAGCGGCGGACAGCAGCAACGCCTGCGATCCGCCCGGCGGCATCGGCCGCCGTGGAAGATTGCCAATCCTCGAAAGCCGCCTCCTCTTCAGGCTGCGGATGGTGGCCGACGACATATATGAAGGGCGCGTCGTAGGCAGTGGGGGACTGGCGCGCGGCAACCAGCTCCTCGTAGAGGCCGCGCTCAAACCCCGGCAGGTTGGGAGCGATACGTTCATACGCGCCTGCTGGCCTCTCGCCCTCCCACCGCCGCAGCGCGAGATACTCCGGCGTGGTCATCGCTTCCGGGCCGTTCATCTCATAGAGCGCGAGAACGCGGTGCCGGCCGGATTGCATCACGTAGCGTCGCGCGACAATGAAGCCGGGCATGTGCATGCGGTAGTCGATATGCGAGGCGTCGTACCAGGCACTCCAGCCGGCTTCGATTTCCGGCGAGACGGCCGGTACGCGTACGAACAGGGCCGTTGTCGCCATCGGGTGTGTATTGCGGGCGCCGTCTGTTGCTGACGACGGAAATTTTTCCAACTATAAGGGATATTGTCAACTCCGACGGGATGGCTGGCTGCATGGCGTCAGGTCGCAGGCTTGGAATCATCGGCGTCGGCTTTGGCGCCCAGGTGCATGCGCCGGCCTTTCGCTCGGAGGGGTGGGACATCGTGGCGCTGTGCAGCCGCGACGGCAGCAAAGCACGAGCCGCCGCCGACAAGCTCGGCGTGGCACATGCGGACACGGATCCGTTTCGCCTGATCGCGCGCGGCGACATCGACGCGGTGTCGATCGCGGTCCCTCCGCGCGCGCACCGCGACCTCGTGCTCGCGGCGGCGGCTGCCGGCAAGCATATCCTGTGCGAGAAGCCGTTTGCCATGAGCGCGGAAGAGGCGGCGGAGATGAAGACTGCGGTGGAACGCGCCGGCATCACCGCGATGGTCGCTCACGAGTTTCGCTATGCGCCGCAGCGCGCGCACATAAAGGCGCTGTTGGATGCCGGACACATCGGCGCGTTTCGGCTGTGTACGGTCGATCTGTTCCTGGATCGCCACGCCGGCAAGGCGCCGCAACGCGCATCATGGAATGCACGGCAATCCGAAGGCGGCGGGGCGCTCGCCGGAGTGGGCTCTCACTACATCGACGGGCTCAGACACTGGTTCGGGGAAATCGCAGCGGTCAGCGGATGGACCGGCGTCTTCGGCGCCGACCTGGTCGATCCTGCGAGTGGGGCAGCCGTGCGCTCCGAAACAGATGACAGCTTCAGCTTCACGCTTTTCTTCGCCAACGGCGGCATCGCCAATATGGTTATGTCGCTCGCGGTGATGCCGCCGCGCGGCGCATCGATCGCCATCATGGGCGATGCCGGGACGTTGCTTGCGACGCAGCCCGGCCCGGTGCCGGTGGAAGGCGGAGTCGTGCTCGCCAGCCAAGACGCCAGCCCGCCGGTGCCTGTCGCGATGCCGGCGCATCTGGCGCCGTTCAGTGACCCACGCGATCACCGGCTGATGGCTTTTCGCATGCTGGTCCGCGACTTCAATGCCGGTATCGCCGCGGGCCGTTCGCCGTCGCCCAACTTCGACGACGGCCTGCGGTGTCAGCTGGCACTGGACGCAATCAAGCAGGCGGCTCTCAGGGGGCGGCGTGTGCAGCTTGCGGCGTCGCCAGCTTAATTATATCCTTATTGGTGGGATTTATTTATCAGCAGATGTGCGATGGCGCTGGACGACGAGATCGCCTGCGATGTTTTGGTGGTCGGCAGTGGCGCCGCAGGCCTGTCGGCGGCGGTCGCATGCGCGCGTAAAGGCCTCGACGTCCTGCTCATCGAAAAGGAAGCGGTGGTAGGCGGCACGTCGGCGCTTTCCGGTGGCTGGCTGTGGGTCCCCGGTAATGCGCATGCGGCACGTGCCGGGATCTCCGACACGCTCGATGCGGCGCGGGCGTATCTGCGCCACGAGATGGGAAACCGATACGACGCGGCGCGGGTGGATGCGTTTCTGGACAACGGCGCTGCGGCAGTTGCGTTTTTCGAGGCCGAAGCGGG
>DASZWK010000317.1:0-9264 GCA_035546235.1 Xanthobacteraceae bacterium
CCGGCGAAGGCACAGGCGAAAATTCCGCGGTGGGTTTCCGCCATCGTCG
Source organism: Xanthobacteraceae bacterium (assembly GCA_035546235.1). GTDB lineage: Bacteria > Pseudomonadota > Alphaproteobacteria > Rhizobiales > Xanthobacteraceae > BOG-931. The sequence goes on from DASZWK010000317.1 coordinate 50, forward strand.
GTCTGGTGTTTCTCATCATCGGCCTGAGCAGACTCTATAATGTGTTCTTTCCCGCCCTGCCGGGTTGCAGCGCCGATACGACGACCGGACTGATCCGCAAGATTTTCAAAGACAAGAACGTCGAGCTCACGGGGCTGACGAACTTCAAGACGATAACGGATACGTCGGCGCGAAAAACCTGTCAGGCGGACATAACGACCGAAAAAGAGGCTGCGTTGATCTCGTATCAGGTCACCTGGCAAGGTAGTAACGTACAGGTCCTCATTACGCATATTGAGACGCACGCGCGGTAGAGCGAATGCATATCTCCCCGCGCGCGGGGAGAGGTCGTAATTGCGAGCGTCGGCGAAGCAGTCCGGGTGAGGGAGCCTCTCCGCGATTCTGAGCGGTGGGGTTGAGGCTCAAGCGCTACAGACAATTCCGATGCTCAGGCAGCTAAAGCGCCCCCTCATTCCGACCTTCTCCCCGCGTGCGGGGAGAAGGAGATGAGCGCCACGCGCCCGGTGGCGTTTGCGTCAGAATAACGCTGTGGCTTGCGGGGCTCTTTCGCGCCCGGCGGCGGCTGTGTAGCCTTGTTGCAAGACTGCCGGCCGGATGTGGTCCGTAACGGCGGCGACTGGGGCTTCGGGCGGGCGGCCAATCTAAAAAAGCTAAAGAAACAAAATCGTTCTCTTGGAAGCTTCCGAACTGGGAAAGCCAATTCTGGGAGGACGCCATGATTCTGCCGCGTCGCAGACTACTGCGCTTGGCCGCGGGCGCCGCCGCGCTGCCGCCGCTCACGCGCGTTGCCGCAGCGCTTGATGCCTATCCGTCGCGGCCGATCCACGTCGTCATCGGGTTCACGCCCGGCGCGGCCGCCGATGTCGTAGCGCGCGTGTACGCGCAGGCCGCGGCGCCGATCCTCGGCCAGCAGCTCGTCGTCGACAACAAGCCGGGAGCCGGCTCGAGCATTGCCGCCGAATATGTCGCCCACTCGGCGAAGGACGGCTACACGCTTTATCTCGGGACCCTGTCGATCATCACCAATCAGATCATCAATCCCAACGCGGCGCTGGATCTGACCCGGGATTTCGCGCCGATCGGGCTCATCCAGAACGCGCCGATCATTCTGGTGGTCAATCCGAAGAGCAACATCAAGACCGTCAAGGAGCTGATTGCGCTGTGCAAGGCGAAGCCGAACGAGGCGCTCGATTCGAACGTCATCGGCAGCATGCCGCATTTCGCCAGCGAGCTGTTCGCGCAAGCCGCCGGCATCAAGCTCACGCAGGTGCCGTATCAGGGCAGCCCGCAGGCGGTGCAGGACGTGGTCTCCGGGCGCACGCTGATGACGTTTTCGCCGACCTCGACCATCGTCGGCCTGATCGCGGCCGGCAAGTTGCGGCCGCTGGCGACGACGACGCGCACGCGCGCCGGCGCGCTGCCGGACGTGCCCACCATGGCGGAAGCCGGACTGCCCGGCGTCGAGACGAGCCTGTGGTTCGGCCTGTTCGCGCCGACCGGCACGCCGCGCGCCATCGTCGACAAGATCGCCGTCACCGCCAGACAGGCGATGCACACGGAAGCCGCACTGGCGACATTGCACAAGCTCGGCGACGATCCGCTCGACGCCGGGCCCGATGAATTCGCAAAGTTTATGAAGAGCGAAATCGCGCGGTGGACCAAGGTGGCGAACGTGGCGGGGATCAAGAAGGGGTGAGCGATCCTCGCGGGGAGGTAAAGAACAGCCCGGCGCGAAATCTATTCCCCTCCCCCCGTTCGCGCAGCGAATGGCGGGGAGGGGTTAGGGGTGGGGGGCGCTTGAGCCTCTCCGCTGGCGAGCGCGCTCGCGATAACTGTCATGACACCCTCGATGTTGGTGAGGACGTCGTTGTTCCAGAATCTGAGCACCCGATAGCCGCGCGCTTGCAAAGATTCAGTTCGTCTTGCATCAGCGACAATCTGACGATCGTCAGCGTGGCTATCGCCGTCAACCTCGATGACGAGCCTGTTCGTGTGGCAACAAAAATCCACGAAATAGTTGCCGATCGTGCCCTGCCGGCGAAAATGGCTGCCTGCAAATCGGGCCTCGCGAAGATGCCACCACAGTTTTCGCTCCGCAGGCGTCATCATGCGGCGCAGCTGGCGAGCGAGCGGCACGCGTGGATCTCGATATCGTGTCTCGTCTTTTCGGCGCGGCATGGCCCCTGATCTGTTCCCTCGATTCTGAGCCCAGCGGAGAGGCCCCCCACCCCTGACCCCTCCCCTCCATTCGCGAGTGCGAATGGAGGGAGGGGAAAGAATGTCTCACGCGGGTTTGGGGAGCGAACCAAAAAAAACTGCGGCCAAACGACCAAAGAAAGAGCCCCCCACCCCTGACCCCTCCCCGCCATTCGCGAGTGCGAATGGGGGGAGGGGAAAACAACTCTATTCCATCTCCTTGCCGACGTCGTAGTTGTAGAGCCAGCCGACCTGGAAGGCGGTGTTGTCGCCTTTTTTGCCGCCGCCGCCGAAGCGTTCGCGCAGTGCGAATTTGACGTTGCGGCGAAGCTGCGCCCAGCGCGAGGCGAGATGGTTTTCCTTGGCGCGGGCGCGCGAGCCGAGAACCGCGGCTTTGGCGCGCGGCGCGCGCAAGCGCTCGTAATCTTGCAGCGCCGCGTCGAGATCGTTCGGCTGTTTGGCGATCATGGCGGCGATCACGACGCCGTCCTCGATCGCCATGGCGGCGCCCTGGCCGAGATAGGGCAGCATGGCGTGGGCGGAATCGCCGAGCAGAGTGGCGCGGCCTTTGCTCCAGTGTTCGAGCGGATCGCGATCGTACAGCGCCCATTTGTACCAGCGCGTGCTGCACGGAAAGATGCGGGTGAGGTCGGTGTGCCAGGCCGCATAGGTCGTCACCGGCTCCGATACGTCGCATTCGCGCGTCCAGGATTCCTCGGTCCAGCCGTCGCTGTCGAAATGCGCGACGATGTTGAGGAGTTCGCCGCGCCGCACCGGGTAATGCACGACATGGCCGTGGGGGCCCATCCACATCGTGCCGTCCACTATATTAATGTCGCGCGGCACCGCGTCCGCCGCCGCCATGCCGCGCCAGCAGATGCAGCCGGTAAAGCGCGGCACGTCGGCGCCGAACAAACTGTTGCGCACCACCGAGTGGATGCCGTCGGCGCCGACCACGATGTCGGCCTCGATCTCGCTGCCGTCGGCAAAGCGCGCCACGGCGTTGCCGGCGCGGCCCTCGACCGAGACGGCGCGCAGGCCGGTGCGGATGTCGGTTGACTTGAGCGCGCCGGCGAGGATGGCGAGCAGATCGGCGCGATGCACCGACAGGTTGGGGGCGCCGAACTTTTCCTTGAAATCGCTCCTTCGCGTGCGCGAAATGTAGCGGCCGGAGTCCCAGGAGCGGATGTTGAGAAAGTTGGTGTCGCAGGCCACCGCATTGAGCTTACTCTCGACGCCGAGCGCGCGCAGCGCCTTCACGGCGTTGGGCGTGACGTTGAGCCCGGCGCCGATCTCGCTCAGGGTCGGCGCCTGCTCGCACACGATGGTCTCGGCGCCCCGGTGCTCCAGTGCCAGCGCCGCGGCGAGCCCGCCGATCCCGCCGCCTATGATCGCAACGCGCGGTGCGCGTGGCATTCGGACATTCTCCCTTTTCTCTCGTCATGCGGGCTTGGGCCGCGCATCCATGCGGACTGGCCGTCATGCGGGGGCGCAGTATGGATTGCCGGGTCAAGCCCGGCAATGACGGGTGATGAAGCTTACGCGCCGCGCCAGAAGAAATAGGCGGTCAGCACCGCGCCGAGCGCGATGACGAAGCCCTTGATCAGCCGCTGGTCGAGGCGCATCGCCCAGTGCGCCGCCATGTAGGAGCCGGCGATCGAGCCGATCAGCATCGGCGCTGTCTCTTGCCAGCGCACCACGCCGGCGATGATGAATGCCACGATCGAGGTGATGTTCATGACGCCGACCAGGCCCATCTTGAGGCCGTTCATGGCGTTGATGTCGCGCATGCCGAACAGCGTGAAGGCGGCGAGCATCAAAAAACCGATACCGCCGCCGAAATAACCGCCGTAGATCGCGATGATGAAGAGCCAGAACAGGGCGGCGCGCGGGCCGGCCTGCATGCGGCGGATCACCTCGAGCGGCGCGAAATTGCCGGCCGCAAAGATGAGCGTGGCGAACAGGATGAGCCACGGCACCAGCGCGGAGAACACGGTGGGCGGCGTGTAGAGCAGGAGCAGCGCGCCGAGGAGCCCGCCGATCAGGCTCAACACGATAAAGCCCCGCACGCTGAACTCGGTGATGGCGAGAATGCTGCGCCGGTACGCCCAGGCGCCGGCAAACGTGCCGGGAAACAGCGCGACGACGCTCGACGCATTGGCGTCGATCGGATTGAGGCCGGCAAACAGCAGCGCCGGAAAGGTGATGAGCGTTCCCCCGCCGGCGAGCGAGTTCAACGCTCCACCGGCGAACGCGGCGAGAAAGAGGATGAGGGTGGTCATGGACGGTGCGGGACGAACGCTGCTGCTGCCGCGAACTGCTGGATGTATGCGGCTTAGTCCTATGCGGGGGCTTTTGGCTCAAAGTCAATGCGACGGGGCGTGCGGACAGCCGCTGGGATGAAAATCGGTAAAGCCGATCGTCTGTTGTTTGTTGATCACGCCCGGATGCCGCTCGTCGCAAGTCAGCCTCAAGCTTTAAGCAAGCTTTAATGGGGAAAGGTGCAAAATTATACAGGGACGAATTCCGGGTTGCCTGATGAGTGAGTTGGTTGAGCAAACGCTCCCGAAAACGGCGCTTGTCCTTGATGATGAGGCGCAAATCGGGACTATGGTTTGCAAGGTGTTATCGCTGGTCGGTATTGCGGCGCAGCAATTCACCGATCCGGTCGCCTTCCTGGTCGAGATAAAACGATCGCAGCCGCCGCTGGTGATCCTCGATCTGGCGCTTGGCCAGTCCGATGCGGTCGACGTCATCCGCAAGCTCGACGTTCTGAAATATTCCGGCATGGTGCTGCTGATCAGCGGCCGCGACGAGGCCACGCTGGCCGAGATCGAACGCATCGGCCGTTCGCACGGACTGTGGATGGCGCCATCGCTGCGCAAGCCGTTCCGCGCCGCCGAGCTCAAGGCGCGGCTGCAATCGGTGACCAGGCCGGAAATATCGCACCCCGACAATGCAAAGGAGCCGGACGCGCCGCAAGGCTCGCCGGTCGATCTCGGCGCGGCGCTGCAACAGCGCTGGCTCGAAGTCTGGTATCAGCCCAAGATCGACCTGCGCACGCTCGGGGTCTGCGGCGCCGAGGCGCTGATCCGTGCGCGTCACCCGAAGCAGGGCGTGATCCAGCCGGTCGATTTGCTGCCGCCGGCTGGCGATCCGCTCTACCGGCCGCTCTCTATCTTTGTCGCCCGGCGCACCATGGCGGACTGGGGCACGCTCGCGAGCGCCGGCTATCCGCTCAAGCTCGCCATCAACATGCCGGCCTCGGTGCTCAACGCGCCGGGCTTTGTCGATGTGGTGCGCAAGCTGATCCCCCCGACGCGGGAATTTCCCGGCCTGATCGTCGAGGTCACGGAGGATGAAATCATCCGCGACCCGGATTGGATTCACGAGGTCGCGATGCAGCTGCGGCTCTGCAACGTCGCGCTGTCGATCGACGATTTCGGCTCGGCCTACGCCTCGCTGTCGCGGCTCAAGGACATGCCGTTCCGCGAGATCAAGCTCGACCGGACGTTCGTTTCCAATTGCGGCGCCGACAGACTCAAGCGCGCGCTGTGTCAGACGGTTGTCGGCCTTGCGCATCAATTCGGCGCCACGGCGTGCGGCGAAGGCGTGGAGACGGCGGACGATCTGCGCTGCCTGACGGAGCTCGGCTTCGACACGGCGCAAGGATATTTCTTCGCCAAGCCGATGCCGCTTGAGCCGTTCCTCGATTTTCTCGCCAAGGCGCACAACGGGCCGGTGTGCGATGTCACCGCCGCGGCCACCGCGCCGGCGCTGCAATCCGCATCATAGCGTCGATGTCCGCCGTCACAGACGACACCGAACGCGGGTTTCTCTCGACGGCGCCGGTGCGGCCCGCGGATCGCCGGCTGGCGTTCGCGGTCATCGCGGTATCCGCGCTGATTTTCGCATGTGCGGCGCCGTTTGCCGGCGCGCCGCTGCCGAAGGTGCCGGCTTTCATCCCGAGCTACGAAGCGGCGCTCGCCATCAACGATCTGATCACGGCCGTCCTTTTATTCGAGCAGTTCGCAAAACTGCGCTCGAGCGCGGTCTGCGCGCTGGCCTCCGGCTATCTGTTCACCGCATTGATGGCGGTGGCGCACGCGCTGACGTTTCCGGATTTGTTCGCGCCGGGCGGACTGTTTGACGCCGGGCCGGACAGCACCGCGTGGCTCTATGTGTTCTGGCATGGCGGCTTTCCGCTCGCCGTGATCGCCTATGCGCTGGGCAAGGACCGGGACGCCGCCTCGATCCGGCACGTCGGTTCCGTTCGCACCATGTTTCTGGTCGCGCTTGCGGCCGTCGTCGCCGCCGTAGTGGGCCTGACGGCCCTCGCTACGGCGGGCAAGGCGATGCTGCCCGCGATTATGGCCGGCAACCACAACACGCTTGCTCTGACGATCGCCGTCGGCTCGGTCTGGACATTATCCCTGGCGGCCCTCGCCGTCCTGGTATGGCGGCGGCCGTACAGCATTCTCGATCTGTGGCTGATGGTGGTCATGTCGGCGTGGCTGTTCGACGTGGCGCTCAGCTCCATCCTTAACGGCGGACGCTTCGATCTCGGCTTCTATGCGGGCCGCGTTTACGGCCTGTTGGCCGCGAGTTTCGTGCTGGCCGCGCTGCTGCTTGAGACCGGCTGGCTGCATGACCGGCTGACCGCCGCCCGGGCGCAGCTGGCGGACCGCGCCCGCGATCTGGAGCGGCGCGTGCGCGAACGCACCGAGGAATTGCAACGCTCGAACGCGGCGCTGAAGGCCGAGATCGCCGAGCGGCAGCAAGCCGAGCAGGAGCTGCAGCGCACGCGCGCCTTCCTCGACGTCATGATCGAGAGCCTTCCCGCCATGCTGCTGGTGAAGGACGCCGGCACCGGCCGGTGCATCTATCTCAATCGTGCCGGCGAGGATTTGCTCGGCATCGACCGCGCCGAATTGGTCGGCAAGACCGTGCGCGATCTGGCGCAGGGCCAGGACGCCGATCTGATCGAGTTGCAGGACAAACGCACGCTGACCTCGGACAAGCCTTACGAGATTTACGAAGGCACGCTCAATACGCGCAAGCTCGGCAAGCGGCTGGTGCGGACGAAAAAACTGCCGGTCCCCGACGAGACCGGCGCGCCCAAATACCTGCTCGCATTCTCCGAAGACATTACCGACCAGCGGCAGCTCGAAGATCAGTTGCGTCATTCCCAGAAGATGGAGGCGCTCGGCCATTTGACCGGCGGCTTGGCGCACGACTTCAACAACCTGCTGGCCATCATCATCGGCAATCTCGACGTGCTCGCCGAATTGCGCCCGGGCGACGCCGAGCAGACCGAACTGGTGCAGGGCGCGATCAGCGCGGCGCTGAGCGGCAGCGAGCTGACCAAGCGGCTGCTCGCGTTCGCGCGGCGTCAGCCGCTGCTGCCGGAGCAGGTCGATCTGAATATGCTGGTCGAAGAAATCAGTATGCTGCTCAAGCGCACGCTCGGCCAGGACATTGCCGTCGACCTCGATCTCGATCGCTCGATTCCGCCGGTCACGGTCGACCGTGTGCAGCTCGAGACCGCGATCGCCAACCTCGCCAACAACGCGCGCGACGCCATGCCGAATGGCGGGCGTCTGCTCATTGCAACGCATACGGCCCATCTCGACGCGGATTACGCCGCGCACCACGCCGAGGTCGTTCCCGGCAGTTATGTGGCCATTGAGGTCAGCGACTCAGGGCAGGGGATGACGCCCGAGGTCGCGGCCCGCATTTTCGAACCGTTCTACACGACCAAGGCTCCCGGCAAGGGCACCGGCCTCGGCTTGAGCATGGTGTTCGGTTTCATGAAGCAGTCCGGCGGTCACATCAACGTCTACAGCGAGCCCGGGCGCGGCACGACGTTTCGGCTTTATTTGCGGCCCGCGAGCACAGTCGGTGTGGCGGAGGATGTCGAGGCGCCGCCGTTGCAGCCGGAGGCCGAAGCACACGAAACCATCCTGGTGGTCGAGGACAATTCGCAACTGCGCCAGATCGTGGTGAAGCAGTTGATCGGATTGGGTTTCGAGGTGTTTGAAGTCGACAATGCCAAGCGCGCTCTGGAACTGTTGGCCCTCAAGGGCAAGGTCGACCTGTTGTTCACCGACGTCGTCCTGCCGGGCGAAATGGACGGATGCGCGCTGGCCCGCGAAGTCGTTGCGCGGTGCCCGGATTCGAAGGTCCTGCTCACGTCGGGCTTCCCCGGTGCGCGGCTGACCGACATGCAAACGCTCGGCACGAGCGTTCGCCTGCTCAGCAAGCCCTATCGAAAGGAAGACCTGGCGCGAACGGTCCGCGAGGTCCTCAAAGACTGAGTCGATTCCGCAAAGGAGGCCGCGCCGGCGTTTTCGCGCGCGGCGCCCCCGGTCGGATTGCGCCCCGGAAGGTGTCCCCGAAGGCTTGTCCAGAAACCGCAATCGGATTCGAACTACGTAAGGGTGCGGATAAGCCATTGAATAGCAAAGAATTGTTTTTGTCGGCCGGGTGCTGTCGCCTTCCGGTATCTTCCTTATGGAGAAGACCTGAATTTTAACGTGCGCTCGCGCGTGCAGACTCGTCCCAACCGCTGCCGGCAGGTCGGCAGGAAATAACGGGAGACGGCGATGTCTAGCGCTACTTGGGCCACGGTGCAGCAGGATCCGTTCCAGCTCGGCATGATGTATTCGACCGGTGGCTCGAACTCCGCCGACATGATCGCCGCGCATAAATGGTTCAACATCGCGGCGATGCGCGGCAACGCGGAGGCGGCGCGGTTGCGCCGCGAGATCGCCGAAGAGATGTCAGAGGCTGAAATCGCCGCTGCGCAACGCGCCGCGCGCGCCTGGGTCACGCGGCACTGAATCGTCATTGCAAGGAGCCCGAAGGGCGACGAAGCAATCCAGGGCGGCCAGCGATTCCGGCGAGGCTATTCTGGATTGCTTCGTCGCTTCGCGCCACTACGTTGTTTCCATTGAATAATCTTGATAGTCCTAGACATTGGTACTAGACTTTTTTCGGCGGTTTTAGTGGCCCCTGGC
>DASZWK010000318.1:0-2263 GCA_035546235.1 Xanthobacteraceae bacterium
AAGCGGGATGCCGTCGAACAGTGTGCGCATGTCGCCGAGATGGCAGATCGGCACGCCGACTCTGCCGACTTCGCCCTTGGCAAGCGGATGATCGCTGTCGTAGCCGGTCTGCGTCGGCAGATCGAAGGCGACCGAGAGCCCAGTCTGCCCCTTGCTCAGGTTGGTGCGGTAAAGCGCGTTGGAGGCCGCGGCGGTCGAGTGCCCCGCATAGGTGCGGAAAATCCAAGGTTTGTCGCGGCGCGGCTGGTCGCCCATGAATATGGCCCGCGTTGATGCACCTGGCTCGTGACGGAGCTAGTGTGACGCCAATTTTGCTGCATTGCAACATGGCGGCCCAAGGCGCCCAAAACACACCGGTCGTGCGGTCAGCCGACGGGGCGGATTGGCGCTTCTGCGTGCGCAATGCTCGCGCCGGTCAAGGCGCGCCGGGCGATCAACGCGGCAACAACCAAGAGCGCCGCGAACCCGGTTGGCGCATCGACGAACGGAAATATCAGCACCAAAAGGCAGGCGAGGCCGATGCCGATCAGCTCCTGGGGCAAAAATCCGCGGGTCAATCCGAGACGAAACAAAAACGCGAGCGGGACTGCCAGCGCGACCAGGTCGTACGTATAGAGATACGGTGTCGCCAGCATCAGCCCGGTGCCGAGCGCGGCTGCCTTGACCTCATACTGGACAGTGCTTCGCCACAGCGCAGCGACCGCCGTTGCCGCGGCGAGCGTTACCATCGCTTGCAGGCTCCAGGCCAGCGGTTCGCTGCCGCCGAGTGAGCGCGTCAGGCCGAAAATAGTTTGCAGCTTCCTCCAGTCCGCCGATCCCTCGGAGAGGAAGGCCTGAGATGTATGGCCGATGTTGCCCACAAAGGCCTGCCAGGTGTCAGCACCGAACGCGAGCCATGACGCGCCCGCCATCGCCAGCGCCACGATGGTCGCAGTCACGAGCACGCGCCATTCGCGGCCGGCAATCAGAGCGATCGGAAACAGCAAGCCGAGGTGCGGCTTGAACGTCAGAAGCCCGAGCAGCACGGCGGCCATGATGGGCCGTTGCCGCATAAGAACGAGCGTGCCGCCAATAAGACCCGCGGTGACGAATCCATTCTGACCGATGGTGAAATTAGCCAGCACGGCCGGAAAGGCCGCGGCCAGTAAATATCCGATGCGGTCGCCAACGATCGCGCGGATTGCGATCAAATAGGCCGGAAACGTTCCAAGGGCCCAAACCGTATAAGCAGTGGCATAGGACAGCATGGACAGCGCAGCCGCGACTAGCAAAAATGTCGGCGGATAGTGGAAGCCGAAATAGCCGGCGAACGGATGGCCGACGGCTGTCTGCTCGACGAGCTTGTGCGCGCCCCAGTCATAGACTGCCGCGGGATGCCCGGCGCTCGCCAGTTTTCCGGCGGCCCATACGGCGACGAAGTCCGACGGGGCGCCGGTTCTGTCCGCCCAAAGGCCATCGACCCAAAAGCTGGCGAGAAACACCGCGTGCGCGACCGCGAGCGCGAATGCGATCAGCACTACGGGCTTTGCCAGCAGCGCGCCGGCCGCGTGATCGCGTGAAATCTCGATAGAGACCATGACACTCGTGTCTCGTCTTAATGGCGCAATGCTAGGTCGGCCGTCCTTGCAGAAGGCTTAAATTGGTCGATTGCCGGTGACGCGGCGGCCGATCAGCAGGGCCGTGATCGCGGCTGCCGGCAGGCCGGGCGGCATGCCCAGAAACGGCAAGACCAGAACGAGTGCCGTGATCAGCGCCAGGCCGGCGGCTTCGCCCGGGCGAAAGTCCGTTTTGATGGCAAGCCGCATGAGAAAAGCGACAGAAACGGCGAGAATGGCAAGATCGTAAAGGTAGACGTAAGGGGTGGCGCGGAGGATGCCGACGGCGAGCGCCGCAGCTTTCAGTTCAAACGCGATCCATTTGCTGCGCCACATCGCGCTCACCGCGATGGCGACGACGACGGTCAGCGCAGACTGCAGCAGCCACGCCAGCGTCGCGTCGCCGCCAAGCAGGCGCGCCATCGCGAACAGGCTCTGGAATTTGTACCAGTCGGTGTGATCCGCCCACGCCGTGTGGTCCTGCGATAACAGCGCCTTCGACGTCAGCGGCAGCCAGTGAAAAAACGCGGTCCACGGCGTGGTGCCGAACGCGACGATAGTCACAAGCGCCAGCACTGCGGCTGTGACAGCGGCCGCCGTCATCACGCGCCAGTAGCCTCCGGCGATCAGCACAAACGGAAACAGGATGCCGAATTGCGGCTTATAGG
>DASZWK010000319.1:0-2690 GCA_035546235.1 Xanthobacteraceae bacterium
AGCGACCCGGGGGGCGCGCCGGGTTGCGGCATCCGACGGCACAGCCACCGCTGTTGCGAGCACAGCTGTCACGGCAACGGCAAAGACTGCACGCAGGAGAGTCTTCATTTGCTTGCTCCGGTTTTCTCTGGATTCGGTGACGATGATTGCGGTGCTGCCGGATAGGGGGGCGGCACGGTTTCGAACGGGGTTGGACTCTTGCCGAGCTCGTACCCAAGGTCGTACAGGGCCTTCATGTATTTCGGATCGAACGCACCGTTGCTTGGCGCATTGAAGCCTGGCGGTATGCTCGCGACGTTGAATCCGATGCCGCTGCGCTTGGCGGCCAGATAGGCACGGTCGAGCATCAGGCGCGTATCAACTTTCACAGCCATTCCGACCGACTGCGCCAGAATCTGCGCCGTCGTACGCTCCACACGGTCAAAGTCGGGCTGCAGGCCCGAATCGACCAGAACATACAGCGCCGTTGCCGGCAGCCGATAGTCGGATGTTGCCGCCATCAACCCGGCCGGCGCAACAAAAAACTGGCCGCCGACGCCGCCGTCGACGTGCATTTCGCTGAAATGCTTGCCGTTGCTTTCGACGTCGATGAAGACCGGAGGAAACGCGCCCGGGATGCTGCTCGATGCCAGCAGCACGGTGCGGAACAGTTTGATCGCCTGCTCACCGCCGTGCGCCGCAATGGCGCCCATGTTCCAGACCATCGAGCGTTCGGAATCGAGATTGGTGGTGACGATGAACAGCCGCCGTCCGGCCCGATACTGCGCGGCGACATCGGCGATCAAAGCGGGCGTCACCTGCTTGGCGATCAGGTCTTTCAGCGGCCAAGTGTCGAGGAAGCTTTCGGGCGTGCCGCCGATCTCGAAAACATCCGCCGAGGTGATCTTGGTGAACGCGTCGCGGAGCGCGGTGTCGTAACGCGGGCCGGCAAACGCGAATGGTGCGATCAGTGCGCCCGTGCTCACGCCGATGACCACGGCATAATCCGGCCGTTTGCCCGAGGCGCTAAGCCCGTTGAGCAGGCCGGCGCCGAACGCGCCGTCCGAACCGCCGCTGGAGAGTGTGAGCCATGGGCCCGGCTTTTCCGGCAACGCCTTGGCAAAATCCTCGGTCGAATCTGCCCAAAACCGGACGTCCGGCATGTCGGGGATGACGGCCGTCGCATCGTCAGCCGCAGTAAAGGGCCGGCGCGCCGGCAGCATTTTTGGCTGACCAGCCGTGGCGGGCGGCGCGGCTTCGGCCGGGACCTTCTTGCCTCCCGGCTTATGCGTCCTCGCGAGTGTCGCACCCTGCGCATGGGTCAGGACGGTTTCCGCCGCAAATGCCGCTACGGCAACCGCAGACAGCACCGCGGCGCCCATACGCAAGCTCCGACACCATCGTGAGTTCATAAGGATTACGTTGCCCGAAAGTGGTGAAAGGTTCGGGGCTTCGCTTCATTCCTGGGTGGAATTGCACGACGGCCGAAACAGGCCTGCAAATAGGGCGCCCCCGCGCAAACTTCAATCCGGATCAGTGCATCACCTGTCCTAAGCATTTTCGGCCGCACTCTAGGAATTTCGGTCCGCGACGGCAATGTACCGATGTTATTTCTGGCCATGTCGCCTTCCCGGCGGCCTCAAGTGTGTCGATCGGCCACGAATCGCGCGCCCTCGATGAGAATCGCGCCTGCCGCACCGAAGGGCGCCAGCGCCGCCTCAGCCTCCGCGACCAGCTCGCGTAACCTGGCCTTCGCGCCCGCTCCGCCAAGCACGCTCACCATCGTGGCTTTGCCGGCCGCGGCGTCTTTTCCGGTCGATTTTCCAACGAGCGCCGGGTCGCCCTCGACATCGAGCAGATCGTCCGCGATCTGGAAGGCTTGTCCGACCGCCGATCCAAAACGCTGCAGCGCCTCGCGCTGCGTTGGCCCTGCCGCGGCGAGAATTCCGCCCGCTTGGCAGCCGAAGCGCAACAGCGCGCCGGTCTTCATCGCCTGCAGCGTCAGCACATCACGCTCACCGAGGCGTTGCGGACCGTTGCCTGTGAAGCGGCCTTCCGCGGCGAGATCGAGCATCTGGCCGCCCGCCATGCCGCCAACCCCAGATGCACGAGCCAGTGCGCCCACCAATTCGATGCGAACGCCGGCATCGGGGTGGGTTTCCGGCCGCGCCAGGATGTCGAACGCGAATGTCAAAAGACCGTCGCCGGCCAAAATGGCCGTGGCTTCGTCAAATTTCTTGTGCGCGGTCGGCTGGCCCCGCCGCAATTCGTCGTTGTCCATCGCGGGCAGATCATCATGGACCAGCGAATAGCAATGGATACATTCGAGCGCAGCGCCGGCCATCAGCGCGCGCTCACGAGGAACGCCGAACAGATTGGCCGATTCGACCACCAAAAACGGCCGGAAGCGCTTGCCGCCGCCGAGGCCCGCATACCGCATGGCCTCGATCAGCCGTGCCGGGCGGGCGGTTTCGCCGTCGACCGGGGCCGAGGCCAGGAGTTGGTCCAGCAAGGCTTCGGTATCGGCCGCCACGGCGTCGAGACGGTCGAGGAATGTGCCTTCTTTTTGGGCATTTTTGCCATTCATCATGTATTGCCCAGCGATTTGGCCTCCCTGTGGAGCACTATTTTCGATCCTACATTTACGGGATAACGGTTGAGCCGCCGAGGCTTGAGCGCCGGCAGCTGGCCTGACGACCAAAGTGCATGCC
>DASZWK010000320.1:0-19408 GCA_035546235.1 Xanthobacteraceae bacterium
GCAGACGATGCGCTGCGCCGCATCGACGCCTGGCTGTGCGATCTGAAGGACCTCGCCGTCAAGGACGGCCTGCACGTTTACGGCCGCGCTCCGGCAGGCATCGACGATCCGGCATGGCGCGACAGCGCCGACGCCGAACGCGCCGCGCTACTGGCTGCACTTGACGGACGCCGCGTCAAGCCCGGGCCGGCTGGTGCGCCGGCGCGCGGCCGCCGTGATGTGCTGCCTACCGGGCGCAACATGTTCACCGCCGATCCGCGCACGCTGCCGACGCCGACGGCGATGGATCTGGGTCGCCTTGCCGCCGACGAGGTGGTGCGCGCCCACATGCAAACCCACGGCGAGATGCCGCGCGCGATCGTTGTCGATCTGTGGGGCAGCGCCACCTTGCGCACCGGCGGCGAGGAGATTGCGCAGGGTTTTGCGCTCATGGGCTGCCGGCCGATCTGGGAGCCGGCGACCGGCCGCGTCACCGGCGTCGAGGTGCTGCCGACGGCCGCGATGGGCCGCCCGCGCGTCGATGTGACGTGGCGCATTTCCGGATTGTTCCGCGATCTGTTTCCGGCGCAGATCGCGCTGATCGACGCCGCCGTGCAGGCGGTGGCGGCGCGCGACGAAGACGACGACGAGAATCCGCTCGCCGCCGCACGTCGTGCCAACGGCGCACGGCTCGATCGCATCTTCGGCAACGCGCCGGGAACTTATGGCGCGGGGGTGGAGGATATGCTCGGCCGCGATGCGGATCGCGAGGCGATCGGCGCCGCGTATCTTGCGGCCACCTCGCATAGCTACGGCGGGGCCGCCGGCGATGGCGCGGCAGCGCCCGGTGCTTTTGCCGAGCGGATCGCTCACGCCGATGCGCTGTTGCATGCGAGCGATGATCCCGGCCGCGACTTGCTTGAAGGCAGCGAAGATGTGGCGTTCGTCGGTGGCTTCGCATCCGCGGCGAAAGTTGCCGGTCGCGCCGCCGATCTCGTGATGCTCGACGTCACCGATCCGCAGCGGCCGCAGGCGCGCACGCTGTCGGCGGCGCTCGCCCGCATCGTCCGCGCACGTGCGACCAATCCGCGCTTCATCGCCGGTCAGATGCGTCACGGTCCGCGCGGCGCCGCCGAATTCGCCGAAACGGTCGATCGGCTCGTCAATTTCGCCGAAACTACCGACGCGGTGGCCGGCGGATTGTTTGACTTGCTGTATGAGGCGTATGTGGCGGACGCTGACGTGCGCGGCTTCCTGTTGCGCGAAAATCCGCAAGCTGCCGCCGCCATTGCGGCGCGGCTCGACGCGGCGCGCAGGCGCGGTTTCTGGCATCCGCGCCGCAATGATGTGGAGGCCGGACTCGCGATCCTGCGTGCGGAGGCCGTGCCATGAACGCTTCTCTCCGCCGCGGTGCATGTCCCGGTCTTTCGGCGCCGATGCAAACCGGCGACGGCTTGCTGGTGCGTATGCTGCCGCTTGGGACAATAACGCCTGAGGCGTTCGCGGCGCTTTGTGCGGCGGCACGCGAGCACGGCAACAGTGTCGTCGAAGTCACGGCACGGGGCAGCATTCAGGTGCGCGGGTTGAGTCCGATATCTGCGCCGCGTTTTGCCGCGGCCATTGCGGCGCTCGGCATTGTGGCGGGCGACGGCATTGCGGTACATGCCAGCCCGCTCGCCGGTCTCGACGCTGATGAAATTCTCGATGCGGAAACACTCGCGGCCGATGTGCGCCGCACGTTGGCCGGGCAGGCGCTCGCCATGCGGCTTGCACCAAAGATTTCCGTCGCCATCGACGGCGGCGGCGCGCTGGGTCTCGACAGGCTTTCGGCAGACGTGTGGCTGCGCGCCGAACTGAAGAGTGATCGCGCCATGTTGGCGGTGAGCATCGGCGGCGATGGCGCCGGCGCAGCGCATATCGGCTTTGTCGCTCCCGAAGATGCCGCAGCGGCAGTCATCCGCCTGTTTGAGGTTCTTGCACGGCGCGGACGCGATGTTCGCGCGCGTGATGTGCTGGCGGCTGACGGAGCCGGCCAATTTGAATCGGCAATTGACGAACTGCGGCTCGACGGGGAGCCGGAACCGGGATCTCGCTCGCAGGGGACTCAGCGGAGGTCAGTGATCGGTACGCATCGGCTTCGCGACGGGTCGTTCGGCTGCGGCGTCGGCCTCGCCTTCGGATATGCCGACGCAACCTCGCTTGAAAATTTAACCAAGGCTGCCGCCGCCCTAGGAGCAGCCGGATTGCGGGCGGCGCCCGATCGCGCGCTGATTTTCGTGGGACTCTCGCCGCAGGCGGTTGGCGCGTTCGGCGCGGATGCCGAGCGGTTGGGTTTCGTTGTGCGCGCCGACGATCCACGCCGCTTCGTCGTCGCTTGCGCGGGAGCGCCGATTTGCGCTTCCGCGCACATCGCCGCGCGCGCCCTGGCGCCGCGCATCGCGGCGGAATGTGCCCGCTCGTTGCGCGATGGGTTCGAGATTCATGTGTCCGGCTGTGCCAAGGGCTGCGCGCGTGCCGCGCCGGCCGCATTGACGGTGGTTGGCACGCCGAATGGCTGTAGCCTCATGAGCAACGGCACCACGCGCGATGTCCCGTTCGCAATGGCAACGGCAGATGAGGTGTCCGCGGTACTTGGGCGGCTCACCCGTGCGTCAGTCGGCAAGGCACATCATGTCTGATCGCCAGGCCTATCTGCGCGACGGCGCCGCGATCTATCAGCGATCGTTCGCAATCATCCGTGCGGAGGCCGATCTGTCGGGATTTTCCGCCGAAGAAGCGGACGTTGTGGTGCGCATGATTCATGCTTGCGGTGTCGTCGAGGCGGCAGCAAACATCGTGTTCGGCGGCAATCTCGTCGCCGCTGCGCGCGGCGCGCTCGCCGCCGGTGCGCCGATCCTGTGCGACGCCGAAATGGTGGCGCACGGCGTTACCCGCGCGCGGCTTCCGGCGAGCAACGAGGTGATCTGCACGCTCAACGATGCGCGCGTTGCGGCGCTCGCCAAGCAGCACGCTACGACGCGATCCGCCGCGGCGATCGAGCTGTGGGGCGATCGCGTTTCTGGTGCCGTCGTCGCCATCGGCAACGCCCCGACCGCGTTGTTTCATTTACTAGACCTCATCGATAGCGGCGCGCCGAAGCCGGCCGCTATCCTCGGTATTCCGGTCGGCTTCGTGGGCGCGGCAGAATCAAAAGCGGCGCTCGCTGCGAACTCACGCGGCGTGCCGTTCCTGACAGTGCGCGGGCGCATGGGTGGCAGCGCCATGACAGCCGCCGCCGTGAACGCGCTGGCGAGGGCGGGGCTATGAGCGCCGTGACCGGAAAACTGATCGGTGTCGGTGTCGGCCCCGGCGATCCCGATCTCGTGACGCTCAAGGCCATGCGCGCCCTTGGCGCCGCCGAGGTGGTGGCATTCTTTGCCAAGGTGGGAAATTCCAGCCACGCGCGCACCATCGCGGCGCCGCATCTGCACGCGGGCATCGTCGAGCTGCCGCTCAACTATCCGATGACCACCGAACTGCCGCGCAGTAGCGCTGCCTATTGCGCTGCGCTGGCCGCGTTCTATGACGGCGCCGCCGAAAAGATCGAAACGTATCTGAAAGACGGCCGCAGGGTGGTCGTGCTGTGCGAGGGCGATCCGCTGTTCTACGGTTCCTACATGCATCTCCACACGCGGCTGGCCGCGCGCTTCCCGGCCGAGATCGTCGCCGGCGTCAGCGGCATGTCGGGCTGCTGGTCGGCGGCCGGCATGCCGATCGCGCAGGGCGATGACGTGTTCACGGTGTTGCCGGCGACGCTTCCGGAAGCCGAACTGGCGCGGCGGCTCGCCGATGCCGACGCGGCCGTAGTGATGAAAGTCGGCCGCCACCTGCCGAAGTTGCGCCGTGCGCTGGCCTGCAGCGGGCGGCTCGATCGCGCCATCTACGTGGAGCGCGGCACCATGGCGGATGCGAAGATGCTGCCGCTTGCCGACAAGCCGGATGACGAGGCGCCGTATTTCGCGGTTGTGCTCGTTCCGGGCTGGGAGCAGCGGCCATGACCGGGCAGCTCGCTGTTGTCGGTCTCGGACCCGGTGATGCGCGTTATCTGACGCCGGAAGCCAGTGCCGCGTTGGCTGATGCGCAGGCGCTCTACGGCTACGCGTCATATCTGGACCGGGTGCCGGCGCGCGGAGGCCAGCGCAGGCAGGCGTCGGACAATCGCGAGGAGCGCGCGCGGGCGGCGGCGGCGCTGGAGGAAGCGGCGATGGGGGCGCGCGTCGCGCTCGTATCGGGCGGCGATCCCGGCGTGTTCGCCATGGCGGCGGCGGTCTGCGAGGCAATCGAGCACGGCCCCGATGCGTGGCGGAAGCTCGACGTGGCGTTCGTGCCGGGCATCACCGCGATGCTTGCGGTTGCGGCGAAAATCGGCGCGCCGCTCGGCCATGATTTCTGCGCGCTGTCGCTGTCCGATAATCTGAAGCCGTGGGAGCTGATTGAGCGGCGGCTCGATGCCGCGGCCGGCGCGGGCTTCGTCATCGCGCTCTACAATCCGGTGTCGCGGGCGCGACCATGGCAGCTCGGCCAGGCGCTCGAACGACTGCGCCGACACCTGCCGCCGGCGGTGCCCGTGGTATTCGGCCGCGCCGTTGGCCGGACAGACGAGAGCGTCAGCGTCGTCACGCTCGAGGCGGCCGGCGCGGCGCCCGCCGACATGGCGACATTGATCATTGTCGGCTCGCGCGACACGCGCGTCGTCACACGCGCGGGCAAGACTCCGCTGGTCTATACGCCGCGCGCCGCCATGGAGGTCAGCGCATGATCGAGCCAGACGATCGCGTCTTCGAGCGTTCTCACGGCGGTGCCCGCGTCGGGCGGCGGCGGCCGGCGCACCATGATGACTTCGATGCCAAGTGTCCGCGCCGCTGCGATCTTGCCGTAGGCGGCGCTGCCGCCGCTGTTTTTCGAAATGACGACATCGATCTGGTGCGTCGTCATCAGCGCCCGGTCGTCGGCTTCGCGAAAAGGACCGCGCGCAGTGACGTAGGTCACGTGCGGCAGCCGCAACGGCGGATCGATCGGATCGACGCTGCGGATCAAATAACTGTGCTGAGGTGCGCCGGCAAACGGCGCCAGCTCGTTGCGGCCAAGCGCCACGAAGACGTTGCGGCTTTGCCGGCCGGTGGCGCGCACCGCAGCGCTGGTATCGTCAACTTCCGTCCAGCGGTCGCCGGCGACAGCGCTCCACGGCGGCCGGTGCAGCATCAAAAATCTCACGCCTGTGTTGCGCGCGGCCTCCGCCGCGTTGGCCGAAATCACGGTGGCATAGGGATGTGTGGCGTCGATCAGCACATCGACATGCTCGGCGGTGAGGTGCGCGGCCAATCCCGCGGCGCCGCCGAAGCCGCCGACCCGTATGGGCACCGCGTGTGGAACCGGGGAGGCGGTGCGGCCCGCGAGCGACAGCGTGACATCGAGGCCGCCGCGCCGGGCGAGGCGTTCGCCGAGAAGCCGCGCTTCCGTGGTGCCGCCCAAAATAAGGACGCGTGGCATGGCTAATGTGCCGCTCTCCGATACGCCGATGCCAGACACTGCCGCATCGCCGCGCTGGCTGTCCATCGTCGGTATCGGGGAGGATGGCGCCGAGGGTTTGAACGCTGCCGCGCGCGCGCTGATCGGCGCGGCCGAAATCGTGTTCGGCGGCCGGCGGCATTTGGCGCTGGCGGCGCCGCTCATCCGCGGCGCGGCGCGGCCGTGGCCGAGCCCGTTCAACGGCGCGGCCGGCGAAGTGCTGGCGCATCGCGGCCGGCCCGTCTGCGTGCTCGCCTCGGGCGATCCGTTCCATTACGGCGTCGGCGCGGCGCTGGCGCAGAAGATCGACGCGCGCGAGATGATCGTGCTGCCTGCGCCGTCCGCCTTCAGTCTGGCGGCCGCCCGGCTCGGCTGGTCGCTGCCGGCGACAGTGTTGCTCTCGCTGCACGGACGCGCGCTCGATCTGGTGCGTCCGCACTTGCAGCCCGGCGCACGCATTCTCGCGTTGACGTCGGACGGCGACGGTCCGGCCGCGCTGGCGGAGCTGCTCACGGCGACGGGCTTTGGAGCGTCGCGGCTCACGGTGCTGGAAGCGCTCGGCGGTCCGCGCGAAAACATAAACGCGGCCACTGCGGCCGGCTATGATCTGGGCCCGTCCGATGCACTGAATACGGTTGCGATCGAGGTTGACGCATCGGCGGGTGCGCGCGTCCTCGCGCGCACGCCGGGTCTTGCCGACGATCTGTTCGAGCATGACGGCCAGATCACCAAGCGCCAAATTCGTGCCATGACGTTGGCGGCGCTGGCGCCGCGGCGCGGCGAACTTCTGTGGGACATCGGTGCGGGCTCGGGTTCGGTCGCGATCGAATGGATGCTGGCCGACCCGGCGATGCGCGCGATCGCGATCGAACGCCGCGCCGACCGCGCGGCTCGGATCGCGCGCAATGCCGCTGCCTTCGGCGTGCCGGGGCTCGAAATCGTCGAAGGCGCGGCGCCCGAGGCGCTCGTCGCGCTGCCCGCGCCCGACGCGGTGTTTGTCGGCGGCGGTGCGAGCGACGCCGGCGTGCTGGATGCG
Source organism: Xanthobacteraceae bacterium (assembly GCA_035546235.1). Taxonomy (GTDB): domain Bacteria; phylum Pseudomonadota; class Alphaproteobacteria; order Rhizobiales; family Xanthobacteraceae; genus BOG-931. The sequence continues at coordinate 6,563 of DASZWK010000320.1, forward strand.
GGGGCGCGCGCGCTACGGACCGGCGGACGCCTGGTGGTGAACGCGGTGACGATTGAGACCGAGGCGCTGCTGGTAGCGCGTTACGCGGTGCTCGGCGGCGAACTCGTCCGCATCGCGATCTCGCGCGCCGGCCCGCTCGGCAGCATGAGCACGCTGCGGCCGGCATTGCCGGTGACACAGTGGGTCTGGACCAAGCCATGACGGTGAAAGCATGACCGTGCATTTCATCGGCGCAGGGCCGGGAGCCGCCGACCTCATCACGGTGCGTGGCCGCGATCTGATCGCGCGCTGTCCGGTGTGTCTTTATGCCGGCTCGATCGTGCCGCGCGCGTTGCTCGACGTCTGCCCGTCCGGCGCGCGGATCGTCGACACGGCGCCGTTGGCGCTCGACGAAATCGAAAATGAATTCGTTGCCGCGCACGCCGCCGGCTCCGACGTTGCGCGGCTGCAATCCGGCGATCTTTCGATTTATTCGGCGCTCGCCGAACAACTCCGCCGGCTCAAGCGCCGCAATATTCCCTACACGCTGACACCCGGCGTGCCGGCTTTCGCGGCCGCAGCGGCGGCGTTGCAGTGCGAACTGACCGTGCCGGAAGTCGCCCAGAGCGTGGTGCTGACGCGCGTGTCCGGCCGCGCCTCGCGCATGCCGGAGACGGAGGCGCTTGCGACTTTCGCGGCAAGCGGCGCGACGCTGGTGTTGCATCTTGCCATTCATGGCATCGGCAATGCCGTGAAAGAACTCGCGCCGTTCTATGGGGCCGACTGCCCGGCCGCCGTGGTGTTTGCCGCCAGCACGCCGGATGAACGCGTGCTGCGCGGCACGCTTGGCGACATCGCCGCGCAGGTGGCGGCGGCGCGTATCGAGCGCACCGCGCTTATTCTCGTCGGACCGGCGCTCGCGGCCCAGGATTTTCGCGACAGCGCGCTCTACGATGCCGATTACCGCCGCCGTTTCCGTGAAGGCGCCCGATGAGCAAATCAGTTTTCGAACGGTGCGCGACCGACCAATTTGCCTTCGCGATCGAACAAAATAATCTCGATAGCGATGGCGCGCCCGGCGACAAGCGCCATCGCGGTCTGCCGCCCTGCGCGCGCAACCGCATCGCCGAGTGCGATGCCTTCCTGCTGTGCCAGCGTAAAGGCGTGCGCGGCCGTATTGGCGGCGGCGATGCGCGCACACAGGTCGGCCGAGCCGCCGGCTGCGCGGGCGAATTCGGCCAGCATCGCGCGATCGACCTCGCCGCGTTTGGAGTGCAGATCGCTGAGGCCCTGCGCGAGCTTCGTCATCTTGGCGACACCGCCCGCGATGGTGACGCGCGGCACCGGGTGCCGGCGCAGGTATTTCAGCATGCCGCCGACGAAGTCGCCCATGTCGATCAGGGCGATGTCGGACAAGCCGTAGAGCTTGCGCACGGCGGCTTCGGAACTCGCGCCGGTCGCGCCGGCGATGTGCGTCAGGTCCGCAGCGCGCGCCACGTCGATGCCTTGATGGATCGACGCGATCCACGCCGCGCACGAATACGGCACGACGATGCCGGTGGTGCCGAGGATCGACAGGCCGCCGACGATGCCGAGCCGTCCGTTGAGCGTCTTCGTCGCGATCTGCTCACCGCCCGGGATAGCGATTTCAACGTCGGCATCGGCGGTGCATCCCGCTGCTGCGGCGACCTCGGCGATGGCGTCGCGGATCATCTGCCGCGGCACCGGATTGATGGCGGGTTCGCCGGGTGGCAGCGGCAGGCCAGGGCGCGTGACGGTTCCGACACCGGCGCCGGCGCGAAACGTCACGCCTGCGCCGGGTGCGCCCGTGCGCACCGTGGCGAGCACCAGCGCGCCGTGCGTCACATCGGGATCGTCGCCCGCATCCTTGATCACGCCCGCGGTGGCGGAGCCGTCCTCGCGATGTGCCCGCGCCAGCGCGAAGCTTGGCCGCTCGCCGCGCGGCAAGGTCACGGCGACCGGGTCGGGAAATTCACCGGTCACGAGCGCCGCGAACGCCGCCTTGGCGGCGGCGGCGGCGCAGGTGCCGGTGGTCCAGCCCCGGCGCAGCGGGCGTTGCTCCTTGGCCATGTTTGTTCCTTTAATCCTGTGCGCCGCGCAGGTCATTATGCAAGTCATCACGGAGCGCGCAGATGACCGCATGGGATGCGCTCACGGCCCGGCGCAGCGGCGTGCCGGTGTTCGCGCCCGGTCACGTCTGGCTGGCGGGCGCCGGACCGGGCGATCCGGGCCTCCTGACGCTCGATGCACTCGCCGGCTTGGTGCAGGCCGACGTGATCGTCCACGACGCGCTGGTCGATTCGCGCGTCCTGGCGCTTGCAGGCGAGCAGGCGCGGCTCGAATTTGCCGGCAAGCGTGGCGGCAAGCCGTCGGCGACGCAGGCCGACATCTGCGAGCGTCTGATCGTGCTGGCGCGGACCGGCGAGCGGGTGCTGCGGCTTAAGGGCGGCGATCCGTTTGTGTTTGGCCGCGGCGGCGAGGAGGCCGCTGCGCTGACTGCCGCCGGCGTGCCGTATCGCGTCATTCCGGGCGTTACCGCCGGGCTCGCTGCGCTGGCGGAGGCCGGCATTCCGGCGACGCTGCGCGGCGTCAACCGCGCCGTGATCTTTGCCGCCGGTCATGGCGCAGACGAGGAATTTGACTGGGCGCCGCTGGTGCGCGCCGGCCAGCCGATCGTGCTCTACATGGTGATGCACAATCTGGAGCGGATCGTGGGTGCGTTGCACGCGGCCGGCATGTCGGGCGAGACGCCGGCTGCCGTCATTGCATCGGCGACCACGCCAAAGCAGCGCGTTTTTATATCGACCCTTGAAAAACTCGCCGCGGCGGTGCGTGCACAAAACATCGAGCCACCGGCGATCGTGGTGATCGGCGAGATTGTAAAGGCGGCCGTGCAGCGCCGCGCGGAGGGAGCGGTGGCGGAGAAGGGCTCACCGTGACTGCGCGCGGCCTCATCGTCGCGGCGCCGCACTCGGGTGCGGGCAAGACCACGGTGACGCTGGCGCTGCTCGCCGCGCTGGCCCGGCGCGGCATCCGTGTGCGTGCCGCGAAGGCCGGCCCCGACTACATCGATCCGGCGTTCCATGAGGCGGTGACCGGTAGCCCAAGTGTCAATCTTGATTCCTGGGCGATGTCGGCGAATCTCCTCGATGCGCTGGTGGCGCAGGCCACTGGGGGCGCTGAGGTTTTCGTCGTCGAGGGCGTGATGGGCCTGTTCGACGGCGCGCCAGGTGGGCGAGGGCGGAGCGGAACGACTGCCGATCTTGCGGCGCATTTCAAACTGCCGGTCGTTCTGGTGATCGATGTGTCGCGTCAGGCGCAATCCGCGGCGGCTGTCGTCCGTGGCTTCGCAACGCACGATCCCGCCGTGCGTGTTGCGGGCGTGATCCTGAACCGGGTGGCGAGCGAACGGCATCGCGCTCTCGTGACGGGCGCCATCGCGCCGCTAGGGATTCCGGTGCTGGGCGCGGTGCCGCGCGAACAGACACTCGCACTGCCGGAACGGCACCTCGGCCTGGTGCAGGCAAGCGAGCACGCAGGGCTCAAAAGTCTCTTCGATCGTCTCGCCGAAATGGCCGCGCGCCATTTCGATCTCGATGCCCTGATCGCCGCCGCCGCGCCGCTCGCAATCGGTGCTGCGCCGCACGTGCCGCCGCTGCCGCCGCCCGGCCAGCGCATCGCATTGGCGCGCGATCGCGCGTTCAGCTTTGTTTATCCGCACGTGATCGATGGTTGGCGGCGCGCGGGAGCTGAAATCCTCGATTTTTCTCCACTCGCCGATGAGCCGCCGCCCGAACATGCTGACAGTTGCTGGCTGCCGGGCGGCTATCCGGAACTGCACGCCGGCGCGCTCGCCGCGGCGCGGCGATTCTCAGCCGGCTTGCGGCGCTTTGCGCAGACCCGGCCGGTACATGGCGAGTGCGGCGGCTACATGGTGCTCGGCCAAGGCCTGGAAGATGCGCAAGGTGGGCAGCACGCAATGGTGGGCTTGCTCGGCCATGCCACGAGTTTCGCCAAGCGCAAGTTGCATCTTGGCTATCGCTCGGCGCTGCTCCTCTCCGACTCCGCTCTTGGCAGCAGCGGAACGACGGTGCGCGGCCACGAATTCCACTATGCGTCGTTGATCTCTGCCGGCAACGACGATTGCTTCGCCGAGTGCCGGGACGCGGAAGACAGTGCGCTGGGCAAGAGTGGCGGCCGCCGGGACCGCGTCAGTGGCACGTTTTTTCATGCGATCGCGCAAATGAGCTGACCGCATTCGCCGTCACAGATAGCCGAGGCCCCGCGCGGCGCTCCACAACAGGCGAAGGGACAGCGCGGTCAGCACAATCTGAAAGATCAGACGAAACCGTCCTTCGGACGTATGGCCGAGCGCCACTTTGCCGGCCCAGTTGCCCGCAGCGCTGGCAGCTATCATGGCGATCGCCAGCGGCAGGAACGGCCCGATGGCGAATCCCATCACGCCGAATGCGATCAGCTTGGCAATATGTGTCGTCATCATCAGTGCGCCCAAGGTGGCGGAGTGATTGCGCCGTTCGGGCGCGGCGCTGGCGACGAACGGCGCGAGCAGCGTGCCGGTCGCACTGACGAAGATGCCCAGAAACGTGGTGACGAAGCCCAACAGGACGAAGCGGCCGCGCTCCGCGCCGAGCCGGCCGAGCGTCGGCATCCAGGTCACCACCAGAATGAAGAGGCCGAGGATGCCGAGCGACAGCGAAATCGGCAGCGCGACGAACACCTTGGCACCCAATGCGGCGCCTGCCGCGGCCCCGATCAAGTAGGGCAGCAGCGTTTTCTGCATGACGTAGCGCCACATGATCGCGGTGCGGGTGGCGCCGGCGCCGAGCATGACGACGGTATGGACCGGAACGAGCACCGGCGCCGGCACCACCAGGGCCATCGCGGCGAGCAGGATCACGCCGCCGGCCGCGCCGGCGAAGACGCCGAAGAAGGCCGATGCGAACGCCGCCATTGACAGGCCGAGGAAGAGCAGCGCGCCGATGTTGGGCGCGGTCAGAAAATGCATGTTGGTTCTGGTTGTTGGTGCCGGGCCGGCACGGCGGATTGTTTTTGCTGGCGATGACGGCGCGGTGAACGCCGTCGGTGGAGGAGCGGCGGACGCTAAATCTGCTTGACGGGCGGTGTCAACATCTGCGAACAAGAGTTCGCTATGCGAACAAAATCGCCAACCCGGCCGGCGCGTCCGGCGAATGCCGCCAGCGACCGGGAGTATGTTGCCGGCCTTGAAAAGGGCCTGGCGGTCATCGAGGCGTTCGAACGGCGCCAGTCGGCGCTGACCGTCACGGAAGCGAGCGAGCTTGCGGGGCTGTCGCGCGCCGCCGCGCGGCGCTGTCTGCGTACGCTGCAGCGCCTCGGCTATGCGGATAGCGACGGCAAGTACTACCGGCTGGCGCCCAGTGTCCTGAGACTCGGCCACGCCTATGTCAGCTCAAATGCGCTGCCGCGTTTCGTGCAGCCGATCATCGAGGCGGCCAGCGAGCGTACGCAGCGTTCCATGTCGGTTGCGGTGCTGGACCGCGGCGAGGTCCTGGTGGTCGCGCGCGCCCATGTCCGGCGCAGCCTCGAGAGCGGGCTGGGCACCGGCAGCCGGCTGCCGGCGTATTGCTCGGCGAACGGGCGCGTGCTGCTCTCCGCGCTCGCCGATCCGGATATCGCGCGGCTGTTGAAGGGGATGGCGCTCCGCCGCCTGACCGGGCGCACCAAGGTGCAGCCCCGCGATATTCTCAAGGAAATCCGGGCGGTGCGCGCGCGTGGCTACGCGACCAACGAGCAGGAGGTGGAGGCCGGCGTGCGAACGATCGCCGTGCCGATCTGCGATCGGTCGGGGACAATTATCGCGTCGCTCAGTCTATCGGCGCCGGTCGGTGAGCCCGCGCGCGATGCCTTGGTCAAGCTGCTGCCGGAATTGCAGGCGGCGCGCAGCCGGATCGAAGCGGCGCTGTAGGTTCGTGCCGTAATCTTGACGGTGCTGGTGCGTCTGACTTACAGTCATCCGAACAATTGTTCGATAAGCGAACAAGCGATCCGTGCGCGTGAAAACTTCGTGCGGCGCCCGGTGTGATGATCCGCGCGAAACGCCGCGTCTTCCAGCCGATCCCGAAAAATCCGCACCGATCACGAGAAACGTATCTTGCCGCCTGTCGAGTCCCCGTCAAACACCGCTCAAGCGAGTGCCCCGGTACCGGCGTCTGCGACCGGGCCGCTGTTCACGCTGTCGCTGGCGTCGATCTCGCTGATCGGACCGCTGGCCGTGCATCTGTTCATGCCGGTGATCCCGGCGGTGAAGGCTGCGCTCGGCCTGTCCGAGGCACTGGCGCAACTCACATTCAGCATCGCGCTGTTCTCCATGGCGTTCGCCACGCTGGTCTATGGTTCGCTGTCGGACCGCTACGGACGCCGGCCGGTGCTGCTGTCCGGTCTGTGCCTGTTCCTTGTCGGCAGCGCCATCTCGGCGGTCGCGGATTCCATCGGCGTGTTGGTGGTGGGCAGGCTGGTGCAGGCGGTCGGCGCCGGCTGCGGCATCACGCTGGTGCGTGCGATCGCCCAGGATGTGTACGGATCGGCGCGCCTCGTCAAAGCCATCGCTTATCTGACCATGGCCTACACAATCGGCCCGATGATCGCGCCGATGGTCGGCGGCGTGCTGATCGACGTCCTCGGTTGGCGCAGCGTGTTCGGCTTCGCGCTGGGAGCCGGCGGCCTGATCGCGCTTGGCGCCTATCTGGCGGTGTTTGAATCGCGCCCGCCGTCATCCGCCACGCGGAGCGGCGGCAATGTGCTGGCGAATTACTGGACCTTGCTGCGCCATCCGCATTTTACCGCGTTCGTGCTGCAGAGCGGATTTTGCACCGGCGCGTTTCTCGTTGCGGCGACCGCGGCGTCAGGGCTGATGAAAGAACTGCTGCACCGTCCGTCAGCCGAATTCGGTCTCTATTTCCTGTTGTTTCCGTTCGGCTTTCTGTCCGGCAATTTTATTACCAGCCGCATCGGCAATCGCGTCGCCAACGAGACCATGGTGCTGGCCGGATCGGTATTGTCGCTCGCGGCAGTGACGGCGCAGGCGAGCCTGTTGCTCGGCGGGCACGTGACGCCGTTGACGCTGTTCGCGCCCGGCTTCTTCATCACCATGGCGCAAGGCCTATCGCTGTCCTATGCCCAGGCCGGCGCGATGGCGATCAATCCAAAGCTCGCCGGCACAGCCGCCGGCATGGGCGTGTTCACGCAGAACTTCGTCGGCGCGACGTTCGCACAATTATACGGTCTGTTGGCGGACGGCACGCCGGTCCCCTTGGTGCAGGCGACCATGACCAGCGCCATGCTCGGGCTAGCGGTCGGGGCATTGCCGTTTCTCATGGCGCGACAAGCGCGCGCGAAATCCGCGGCGTGAGCCGCAGCCCACGCGCCGGCGGCTAATTTCTATTGCGCAGACGACCGGGCGGCCGCGATCGCTTCTTTGAGGAGTGCGCTTTCATTGGCAATCCGGGCGTTGAACTCCTTCGAGGTGCTGCCGACCGGTGCGATGCCGAGATTGGTCAACAACTTTATCACCTGGGGATCGTGTGCGGCTTCGATGGTCGCCGCCTCAAGCTTGCGCTGTATTTCCTGCGGCGTTTGCGCCGGCGCCATCAATCCGTTCCAGGACGTGAGCACAAACCCGGGATAAAGCTCGTTCATTGCCGGTACGTTGGGCAGTTGCGGCAGGCGCTTCGCCGCCGAAGTCACCAGAATGCGAATGTGCGAATCGTTCGCCAGCGGGATCAATTCCGACGCATTGCCGTAATAGGACTGAACTTGCCCGCCGAGCAGCGCCGCCACAGCGGGCGCGCCGCCACGAAAAGGAACGTGAACGAGATTTAGTCCGGCTTTTTTGAAAAACAGCGCGGCGACGAGGTGCGTTCCCGAGAAAACGCCGCCTGATGCATATGTCATCGCTCCCGGCTTGCCTTTCGCATAGGCGATGAAGTCGGTCACCGACTTGACGGGGATGCCGGAATTGACGGCGAAGACAAAGGGGCCTTCGCCAAAAATGCTGACATAAGAAAAGTCCTTGTTCGGATCATAATTGATCTTCTGCGTGTAAGGCAGAACCGAAATCTGCTGGAAAGCGCCGAACACCAGAGTGTAGCCATCGGGCGCGGCGCGCTTCACGTCCGCCATCGCGATCGCTCCGGAAGCGCCTATTCGATTCTCGACAATGAAGCTGCGTCCGAATTTCTCGCCGAGCTTCTGCGCCAGGATGCGCGCCATGCTGTCGGTGTTGCCGCCCGGAGGAAACGGAACGACGATCGTGACCGGCCGCGCAGGCCAATCCTGGCTTCGCGCAGGATGGGCACCGGCCAGCGAGCCGATAAAGGCCAGCATGAGTGCCAAGCAGGCGGCTCGCGATACCAGCGACTGTCTTCTGCCAACTGTGCATGGAGCGAAACGCATTTTGAATGACATTTGGTTCCTTTCCTTCTGTTTCCTCGGCACCTCCCGGTCTTTTGCTTCAGTTCACTCGATCTGCTCGGACTTCTCCCACATTGAAATCAGCGAAGCGCGTTTGACAAAATCGAAATGGCGCGCCGGGTCGTCCTGGATTTTTCGCAGCTCGTCGAGACGTTCGCTGCGGACGGCGGGATCCTTCTCCTCCAGCAAGCGTTTGTTGGCGATCGATTGCGCCTGCACATATTCGATGGCAGTCGGGCGCCGCTGACGGTCGAAACGATCGAGCAGCGCGTCGGCGTCGCCGCCGTTGGCGATGTCAATGAGCTTGCGCGCCAGCGTGATCCCGTCCTGGAATCCGCTGTTCATGCCCATACCGCCGATCGGATTATTGACGTGCGCCGAGTCGCCGGCGAGCAAAATCCGGCCGCTGCGGAAGCGCCCGGCGACCCGCTGATGCACGTTGTACATGTTGCGGTGGACGATTGGATATGGCCCCGCGTTGAGGCATTCGCGGAAGCGGGCGTTGATCCATTCGTCGCTCATCACCTGCTCATCGCTTTCCTCGGATTTGGCGGGAAATACGCAGCGCCAGAGGCCCTTTCGATCCTCGCCCGGCACCTGCATCAGCGACATCCAGCGGTCAGGGTGCGAGCAGTAGTTCCGCAGTTTGAAGCCATGGACCTTTCCGAGATCGGTCGGCGTCGAAACGATGTTGAACCGCTCGGGCCAGGTGAAGCCGTCAAATGATACCTCGGTACTCTTGCGAACGATGCTGCGGCCGCCGTCGCAGCCAACGAGGTAATCGCCCCGATAGGTAATGATCTCGCCGTTGTCATGCCGCACGTCGCATTCGACCCAATCGGTGTCCTGGCGAACGTCAGTCACTTCGGCCGGCCGGTGCAGGATGAGGTTCGCGTAGCGCGATGCCGCGTCGAGCGCAGTGTAGACGGTCTTGTGTTGCTCGAGCTGGATGACGTAAGGGTGCGCTGAAATTTCCGCCAATCGCCCATAATCGAATTCAGCGACGATCTCGCCCTTGACCCGATCGCGCCACTGAAAGAAGCGAGACTTGTAACCCTGTTCGAGAATGGAATCCGTCAATCCAAGTTCTTCGAACAGATCGAGAGTTGACGGTTGCAGCGTGGCGGCTCGATGATCCTCCGCCGGCTTCGGCGCCATGTCGAACAACGTCACGTCGAGCCCGTTCCGCGCCAAATAAAGACCGGTCACAATTCCGACAGGGCCGGCGCCGGCAATCAGGATTTTCAGGTTAGCCACTCCACCTCTCCAACTAAAGTCTTTGCTCGTCCGGGCTCGTTCTGCGCGGCTACGACTGCGCCGCGTCCCGGACGATGCAGCAGACGGTCCCGCCGCCAACCGGAGCCTGCTGCACCGGGTCAAACGTGCTGAACAGCCGCGTCGTGTGCAGCGTCGCCCCAAGAGCGCCAGAGAGAGCGGCCCGGACATGCTTTTCCGGCGGCGTCGCGGAGCCGAAGATCGTGGTGGGCGCGCCGGAGACCCGGCCGCTCGGATCGACGCCGAGCTTGGCGAGCGTCGCGACAAGCCGGCTGGTGTCGAGTTCGCCGTCCCGATCGAGCGGCAAGCCGGCTTTGACAAGCATGCGCTTCACCGATCGCATATCCAGCAGATCCGTCGTCAGCGTGTTGCAGGCCACGAGATCGCCACCTCCTCCGGGCGCATTGCCGAGGACGATAACCTCGAGATTGGCAATCGCGGGCCCGGTAAATGTCTGAACGCGGGAGGTGAAGAGGGAGCCGTCGCTGGCGATGGTGTCGTCGCGAACTTGATCCTGCGCGATTTCGCCCAGCGCCAACCCGGCGCCGAGCGCTGCCGCAGCTCGTCCCTTGCGTCCGCGAAGGCCTACGTCTCCGCTGGTCGGTTGCGGCACGTTGACGATGACGACCTGGGCGTCCGCCGGCTGCATACCGCCGTTGTTGATTCCGGCTTCGACTGCCGCCTTTACTGCGACGGCAAACGCGGCGGTTCCAATCGTTTCTTCCGGCGGAGAAGCCGCGCGCGCAATACCGAGTGCGAGGCGCCCTGGCCCATTGCGCGATCCGGTATTGCCGCTGTCGATAAAAGCGTAGCCGCAGGGCGTTGACGCGCCTTCAGCGCCGATGACCGTGACGTATTGCGTTTTGTCCGAGAGGTTTTTGCGGGCCAGCAATGCGGCGATCGCCGCGCGCGCCTTCTCACGCGAACCGTCGGTGTACTCTCCGGCAACGCGCATCAGCAGCGCAAGGCGACGGATGCCGTCCGCGCCGGCGGCCGCCAGCGCGGCCTCAAGGCCCGAGAGATCATCGGCGGTTCGCATGTCGAACGATTTGACGTCGACACTCATCGCATCCTCCGTGCCGGCAACAACAGATCAACGGTATCGATTGACCGAGATTGTTGCAACTGATATTATTTCATGTGAAACTATCTGGCATGGTCGGGATGGTCGGATATTTCGAGCGGCAATTCGAGAACGAGGAGTTCCTGCTTTTCAGGCTCTCCAGTGTGTCCCGCCGCGTCGCCGCCGCGTGCGCGAACGTCTACCTTACGGAATTCGGACTGAGCGTCGCGGAATGGCGCCTGATGGCGCAGATCGGGCGGTTTGGGTCGATCTCTGCAAAAGACGTTGCCGAAAAGATTTCGATGGATCGGGTCTCGATAAGCCGGGCCGCAGCGAAGTGTCTGGCCGAGGGTCTCATTCAGGAGAAGCCCAGCCTGACCGACCGCAGAAGCAAGGCGCTGTCCTTCACGCCGAAGGGCAGGGCGCTTTACAAGCGGGTCATTCCGCGCGCCTGCGAACTTGCCAATCTCATCGAGGCCGGCTTGACCAAAGCCGAGGCCAGGATGCTCAAGGCCTTGTTGGAGAAGCTCGACAAGGCGGTCGTCAAAATCGAGCCCACGACAACTGACGCGGTTGAGGCTGCCTGATTGTCGCCAAAGGCGGTCGGCACCCTTCGGCCTTTCCTAGCTGGCCGTTTTCGGCTGCTGTGTCGGATCGTCCTTCTTGTCGGAAACGCCCGCTTGGGCAAACGTCGCCATCCCGGTATGGCAGGCGAGCGCGGCGCGCATGATGTTGAGCGCAAGCGCGGCGCCGGAGGCTTCGCCGAGCCGCATGTCGAGATCGAGCAGCGGCTTGAGTTTCAGTTCATCGAGCAGCAAGCGGTGGCCGGCCTCGGCCGAAACATGAGCGGCGAGTGTGTGCGCCAGCGCATCGGCGCGCAGCTTGGCGAGCGGCGCCACGGCGGCAGTGCAGACAAAGCCGTCGAGCAGCACAGGGATGCGCAGCCGCCGCGCCGCCAAAACCGCGCCCATAATGGCGGCAAGCTCGCGGCCGCCGAGCGCCGCCGCGACGCGCAGCGGCTCATGCAGCGCATCGCGATGACGGGAGAGCGCACGATCGATGGTGGCGCGTTTGCGCGTGAGCCCTGCCTCGTCAACGCCGGTGCCGCGGCCGGCCCAGCGCGCGCCGCCGCCGCCGAACAGCGCCGCCGCGATCGCAGCCGCTGCCGTGGTGTTGCCGATGCCCATCTCGCCGAGGCAGATCAGATTGCAATCCGCCGATACGGCCCGATAGCCTGCCGATATTGCGTCGAGGAATTCGTCCTCGCTGATGGCCGGCCGTTCGGTGAAATCAGCCGTCGGTTCATCGAGTGCGAGCGGAATAACGCGGAGCGCAGCGCCGCCGGCGCGCGCCAGTTGATTGATGGCGGCGCCGCCTGAGGAAAAATTCGTCACCATCTGCGCCGTGACTTCGGCCGGGTAGGCTGACACGCCCAGCCGGGTCACGCCGTGATTGCCGGCGAATACGAGGATTTCGACGCGCTCAAGCCGCGGCGGTGCAAAACCCTGCCAGAGCGCCAGCCAGGCGACGAGATCCTCCAGCCGGCCGAGGCTTCGTGGCGGTTTGGTCAGGGTGGCTTCACGCGCCGCCACGGCGGAGCTTGCCGCCTGATTGCCGTGCGGCAGGTCGAGACAGGCCGCGCGCAGCTCTGAAAACGAGGTAAAATCCGACATTGACGATTCACTCTTTACGCTGGCGCGGGCGCTGCCATGCCTAGCAAAATCAAGACGCTGCCGTCACCAGCGAGATGCGAGGAAAGCGATGGAGACCATCAATCAGGCGTGGCTCGCCGAGCGCGGGCGTGAGCTCCAGGCCGGCATCCTGTTCCTCACACGGCTGCGTTACGGCGCCTCGGGACCAGTCTCCGGCGTCCCGATTGGCAGGGCCGCGTGGGCGTTCCCGATGGTGGGCGTCATCGTCGGGGTCATTGGCGCCATCGTCTACGGGCTGGCGTATCGGCTCGGCTTGCCGTTTTGGCCGGCCGCAGCGCTCTGCGTTGCCGCCACCATGACGCTGACGGGCTGTCTGCACGAGGACGG
>DASZWK010000321.1:0-5829 GCA_035546235.1 Xanthobacteraceae bacterium
TTCGTTTTCTCTTCGCCGTCCGAACCCGGAATCCCAAGTGAAGCGGCTTTACAGCGCCTTCTTCAATACGCTGCGCGGCTTCGGCTATTGCCTGGTGCATGAGGCGGCCGTGCGCGAGGAAACGGTTCTGCTGGTGATTGCCGTCCCACTCGGCGTGTTTCTGGCGCCCGGCGTCGGCTGGTATGTGGCGATGGTCGGCTCGCTGTTCGTCGTGCTCGCCATCGAGCTTTTGAACACGTCGATCGAGAAAATGGCCGATCACGTGACGCGCGATTGGCACGTCGAAATTCGCCGGATCAAGGATTTCGGCTCCGCCGCGGTGTTCTGCGCGCTGTGCTTTGCCGGGCTCATATGGCTTGCGGCGATTGGGCTGCGCCTGGGGCTCCTTTAGCGCGCATCGCGCTGTCGACGGCGCGCCGCAGCAGCTCGCGATAGGGATAGCCGGTGTAAGGCGCAGCGGGGCCAGTCCTGTGGACGAGACGATCGAGCTCGGCGGAGAAGCTCGCCGGATTATTGTAGAGATAGACGTCGCTGTCGCGCAGCTCAGCGAACTCCGCGATGTCGGTCGCGAGCACCCGCGCCCCGGCCAAACGGCCCTCGACCACGCAGCGGCCAAAGCCCTCGCGCAACGAATGTACCCACACGACGGCGTGCGTGCGGTACGCGCGCGCGACTTGCTCATCCGATAGACGCCCGCATACCTGCAACTGGCCCGATGTCATGAACGCGGCGACCGGCTGCAGTTTCGCCATGTCGGCCGCCTTGTGCAGTCCGAGGATGGCAACGCGATGGCCCTTCGCCAAAACACTCGGCAAGTATTCGGCGACGACTGTTTCGAGGTCCTTGTTCGCCGTTGAACCGGTGCACAGCAGAATCGAAGGGCGGCGCTGCGGCGTCTCCGCCGCGGCGAGGCGCTCGAACGCGTAAAACGTATTCGGCAGGAGTGTGACCGGTCCACCGCCGAACAGGCCGCTTTGCGTAAGCCGCTGCCGCGTGATGTCCGAGATGGTGAACAGCGGGGCGTTGAACCATTTCACCGCCCGGTAGCAGAACAGATAATAGAGCTTGGAGAATGACGGCGGCCTGTTGAGCTGTTCAAGATCGTGCACCACGATGCGGCCGCGCCGGGTCAACAGATCAACGACGGCGACGGAATTGTACGGATAGATCGTAACATCCGCCCGCAGCAAAACCCCAATCGCCGGCAGCAGCGTCTGTTCGACGAGAACCGCGATCAGATAGAGAACGCCGCGCGGCAGCTTCCGGAAAATGGCCGGAGCGCGTACGACGCGCACGTTCAGCCCCTCGTCGCGCAGGCCCTCGATCAGGTTGCGCACATAGAGCGGAATGCCTCGATCAAGCGCGCCGCCGATGAAGTCGTTGATCAGAACACGCATGCGTTGTCTCGCTTGCCGCCGCAGGGATCACACTGCAACCGGCAGAGAGATCCCATTTGCCTCGGCGCCGATGCGATAATCAGGACGGCGACACGCATTGATGGTGGCAACCGTCAGCCCCCAGACGAGGCCGAGCAGCAAAAAGAAGTGCCGCCAGTGATCGGTGTCGACCACGAAACCCTCGGCGACTTCGCCGACGAAGGCCGCATAGGCCGCGAGCAGATAATATTGCCAAGCCGTCGGGATCAGCACCGCGCGAACGCCGATCACGAGGGTCACCAGGACGAGCGTCATATAGGCGGCGCCGCCGAGCCAGCCATAAACCAGAAAGCCCTGCATATACACGTCGTGCTGCTGGCCGCCGAAGATGCGGGAGAACTCGAACGGCCCGAGACCGTTGGGGTGTTCGAGAATTTGGGTGAGCGCGAGCTGCTGAAACCAGAACCGGCCGCCCGGCCCAACGTCATAGGGCTGGATGGCCTTGGCGCGGACGAGGAGAATATCGCGAACTGAATCGATCGAGGTCAGCGCCGCGACGAGAAGCACGGCGACGAAGACGGCGCCGACCGTGAGCAGCACAATCCGGTTGCGCATGCGCCGGTCGGGGCTCACCGCAAACAGCAGCGCCACCGCTACGACCAGCGACAGGGCGAAATGAAGCCAGGCGCCGCGCGAGAAGCTGAGGAACAGACCGCCGAGCAAGGCCGCGACCATGATGAGGCCGCCGATGCGAAGGCCGCGGGTCATGAAGCCTACGATCAACAGCAGCAGAGGAAAAATCAGAAACGGGCCGTAAACGTTCGGATCCTTGAAGGTCGCGCTGACGCGCTCATTATCGAGAAAGTGTTGATAGCCGGGCACCAAGTGAAAAAAACCGAGATACCCCGCCAGCGTCGCGATCAAAGCGGCGAGCAGGTAGGAGCGGCGCAAGATGCCGAGCCGCGTCAGGTCGCCCTCGCAGAACAGACACGCGAACATGATGCCGGCCGTGCCGAGATAGATCGACGTGCCGGCGTATTGGATGGTGTTTTGCTGGTCGCCGACTTGCACCAGCGACATAAGTCCGCCGAGCAGCCAGACGATCGTCAGGATCAGCAATGGCAGGAGCTTGCGGTCGAACGGCACGCGAGCGGCAACGCACATCGCCAACAGCACGAACATCAGCGCGTCGTGCGGCGAGGGCTCGATAAAGGCGATCGAGCTCAACGCCATGGTGACGAACAGCGTGACGTTGAGCAGGCGCTGGGCAAGCGCCGACGGGCGGGCGATACGGCCGCGATCGAACGCCGCCTCCGCCGTGTAATTCGCGGCGCTCAATACGCGCTCTCCGTGCGCAACAGCGCGAACGGCGTGCACGCCAGGATGTACATGTCGAACGGGATCGACCAGTTTTCAATGTAATAGAGATCGTGCTCGACCCGGCGCTGGATTTTTTCCTGGCTGTCGGTTTCGCCGCGCCAGCCGTTGATCTGCGCCCAGCCGGTGATGCCGGGCTTTACGCGGTGTCGGGCAAAATAGCCGTCCACCGCCTCGTCATAGATGCGGTCGGCCGCCTTGGCGTGTACGGCGTGCGGGCGCGGACCGACCAGAGACAGATTTCCGGCAAAAACGACATTAAAAAGCTGCGGCAGCTCGTCGAGACTGGTCTTGCGGATGAAGCGGCCGACCCGTGTGACGCGAGGATCGTCCTTGGTGACGAGCTTTTTCGCCGTCGCGTCGCTCTGTTCGACATACATCGAGCGAAATTTATAGACCTCGATGAGCTCGTTGTTGAAGCCGTAGCGGTGCTGCTTGAACAGCACCGGTCCTTTGCTGTCGAGCTTGATGGCGATCGCGACCAGCAGCATGACAGGCGCAACGCAGATCAGCGCCAGGGAACCCACGATCTTGTCGAACAGCCATTTCATCACGACGTCCCAGTCGGCGATCGGCTTGTCGGAAATGTCGATCACCGGGACGCTGCCGATGTAAGAATAGGAACGCGGACGAAACCGCAGTTTGTTGGTGTGGGCGGAAAGCCGGATGTCGACCGGCAGCACCCAGAGCTTTTTCAGCATCTGCAGGATACGGCCCTCGGCCGAGATCGGCAGCGAGAAGATCACCAGATCGACCCGAGTCTGTCGGGCAAATTCCACCAGATCGTCGACGGTGCCGAGTTTTTGAACGCCACGGCAGCTTGCCGCGCTGCGCTGATCGCCGCGATCGTCGAACACGCCGATGACGCGGACATCGGAGTCGCGCTGCACGGCAAGCGAACCGATGAGCGACTCGCCGTTGTTGTCGGCGCCGACCACGACGGTGCGACGGTCGAGGCGGCCCTCGTGTGTCCAACGCCGCACCAGCAAAAACAGCGCGCGACGAAACGCGACAAGCGCGCAAAGACCGAAGACATAGAAGCCGGCGAGCCAGACGCGCGAGAATTGATCCCCTGACTTGGCGAAGAAGGACACGCTGATGGCCAGCAGGAAAACCACCGACCAGGCCGACGCGAGCCGCATGTATTGCTTCTCGTGACCGCGAAAGGCCTGCACCTGATAGATGTCCGCGGCCTGGAACGCCACCATGGCCAAAAGCGCAATGCCGCCGATCGCGGCGATGTAATGCCAGGCAAAGCCGTCGTGCGGCACGACATAGGCGACGTAGACGGCGAGGCCGACGAGCGCGACGAGCGCCGCCTCGACAAGGCGGACCGTGCCGGCGAGCACGATGGGCGAATAGGCGCTTCTTGAAGGTTCCGACGCAACCTTCAGCGCGGCGGATGACAGCTTGACCGGCTTGGGTGCGGAATTGGGCTGCCGCGCGCCGGCAGACGCCGACGGCATTGCCGACTCGAACACCATACCATGGTCGGGACTGGACATTGTTTACGCACGCAACACTTCCGCCGGCACTAAGGTTGCTCTAACCGGCCGGCAGACCGCGGCAGAATAGTGAACAAAGTTCAAAAATTGGTTAGTTAAGGCGAGCGATTTGTCGCTGTGCCAGCGCCTCGCGATAGGCGGCGAGCCCAGCGTCCACCATCTTGTCTATGGTGAATTCCTCGCGGACGCGCGCATTGAGCGCCAGCGCAAGGACGTGAAGCTGTGCTGGATCGTCCAACGCGCCGAGAATGGCGTGCGCCAGCGCGGTGACATCGTCGGCCGGAATAAGGCGTCCCGCTTCCGGTCCAAAAATTTCGCCGATGCCGCCAACCCGGGTCGAGAGCATTGGCATGGTGGCGGCCGCCGCCTCGAGCACAATGTAGGGAAGGGATTCCGCCCGCGAGCAAACGACGAGCAGCTTTCCCATCGAGAATGCATCGCGAGCCGGCCGGAAGCCGACAAACCGAATCTGGTCGTCGACGCCGAAACGTTGCGCCAGCGCGACGAGTTCATCCCGTTGCGGCCCGTCGCCGGCGATCGTGGCGGTAAAGCGCCGTCCGCAATGCCTGAGCATCGCCAGCGCTTCGATCAGCACATCGATGGCCTTAACGCTGCGCAATTCACCCACACAAACAAGGTCGGTGGCGTCCGGGCGCGGCACGATAGGCGCCAAATCGGCCTCGCCAACGCCGTTGCGCACGACGCGGACGAGCCCGTGCGGCGCCCCGATCTTGTCGCGGAACATCTGCGCGATGTATTCGCTTTCAAACAGGAAGAGATCGGTGCGGGCATTGAGAAGCCGCTCCAGCACGCGATAAAAGCCGCCGGCCGCGGTTCCGGGCGCATAGACCAGCGATCCGCCGTGCGGCGTGTAGACGCGGACGGTCGTTTCGCCGCGCGGTGCAAGCCGCGCCAGCGCCGCACCCTTGGCGCCATGGCCATGCACCACGTCCGGTTCGACCGCCGCAACCCGCTGCGCGACGAACTGCAATGCGCCGATGTCGCCAAAACCGAGCTGACGCGCAATCGGAACTCGCGCGATATTCAAGGCCATCTTCGGCGCAAGCTGCGCCAACAGTTCATTCGCCCGTGCACCGCCGGTGATGCTGTCGACGACGAGGCCGACGCGGTGGCCGCGAGCGGCCTGACCCTGTGCGACATCGAGCACGTGACGAAACAAGCCGCCAAGCGGCGCGCGCAAGATGTGAAGTATCTTCAAACTCGCTGGCGCGGCGCCGGACTGCACCCGCGCGCCAACGGCGTCCTGCGTCATTGGAGCGGCGGCTCCCATGGCGGGGGCGAGCATCGATGCGACGGGGCGCCTGAGTTCGCCCATGAGAAGAGGTCCCTAAAAGTCGTGGCAAACAGTTAAGCGCTATTAAGACTTGACCGGGTTAAGAAACCCTCACGTGGATTGCGGCATCGTCGATAACACTGGAATGTGGCGCGGCGTCTTTGTCGCTGCGGAGTGAGTGACAGCCGCCTTAACCGGATAGCAACCTTAATAGTTCGTAATACCGCGGTTCGTGGTGCATGGATTCTGGTCTGTTTGCGGGAGTAGGTGATGAGCG
>DASZWK010000322.1:0-9670 GCA_035546235.1 Xanthobacteraceae bacterium
TAATCTCATGTCTTGGCGGGGACGTATCTCTACTTATGTCGCAAGGTCAATGCCCAGGGGTCGGAAATTGAATTGCAAGAGCGTTAGGTTATAGGGCGCATCGCAAGCTATAGCTTGCCCATGGCCGCTGAGGGTCAAGAGTCTGATTCCAGAAATGATAACGATAGCCGCCCCGAGTCAAGTTTCAGAACGGCTTTATCGGATCATGCTGTAAGAGGAAACGGGCAGTGCCATGGCTGCCCGCCCGCGCCGGTCGCTGACTGGGCATTGCTCCGGAACGCGCCGGTCTTGGTAAGCCGTTGCGCGCGCCGGAATGATGTGCAGCGCTACTCCGCCGCGCCGCCTGCCGCCGCTTCGCGCGGCTGTTCGCCTTCGGCCTTCTGCTTGGCTTCCAGGTCTTCGCCGGTCTCCTGGTCGACGACCCTCATCGACAACCGCACCTTGCCGCGGTCGTCGAAGCCGAGCAGCTTGACCTTCACTTTGTCGCCTTCCTTGACAACGTCCGAAGTCTTTTGCACGCGCCGCTGCGCAAGCTGGCTGATGTGCACGAGGCCGTCCTTGGCCCCGAAGAAGTTCACGAAGGCGCCGAAGTCCATCACCTTGACGACGGTGCCCTCATAGATATGGCCGACTTCGGGCTCGGAAGCGATCGACTTGATCCAGTTGATCGCCGCCTTGATCGAATCGCCGCTTGCCGAGGCGACTTTCACCGAGCCATCGTCCTCGATATTGATTTTGGCGCCGGTCTTCTCGACGATCTCGCGGATCACCTTGCCGCCGGAGCCGATCACCTCGCGGATCTTGTCGACGGGGATCTTGAACGACTCGATCCGCGGCGCATGCTCGCCGAGCTCGGCGCGCGCGGTGTTCAGCGCTTTGGCCATCTCGCCAAGGATGTGCATGCGGCCATCCTTGGCCTGGGCCAGGGCGACCTTCATGATCTCTTCGGTGATGCCGGCGATCTTGATGTCCATTTGCAGCGATGTGACGCCGTTTTCCGTACCGGCCACCTTGAAGTCCATGTCGCCGAGATGATCCTCGTCGCCGAGAATGTCGGACAGCACGGCGTACCGTTTGTCTTCGAGGATCAGGCCCATGGCGATGCCGGCCGTCGGTCGCTTGAGCGGCACGCCGGCATCCATCAGCGCCAGCGATGAGCCGCACACTGTCGCCATCGACGACGAGCCGTTTGACTCCGTGATCTCGGAGACGACGCGGATGGTGTACGGGAACTCGTCTTTCGACGGCAGCATCGGATGGATCGCGCGCCAAGCAAGCTTGCCGTGGCCGATCTCGCGGCGACCCGGCGCGCCCATGCGGCCCGTTTCGCCCACCGAATAGGGCGGAAAGTTGTAATGCAGCAGAAACGTCTCTTTATACGTTCCTTGCAGCGCGTCGATAAACTGCTCGTCCTCGGCGGTGCCGAGGGTGGCGACCACCAGGGCCTGGGTCTCGCCGCGGGTGAATAGCGCCGAGCCATGCGTGCGCGGCAGCACGCCGACTTCGGCCACGATCTGGCGGACGGTCTTGACGTCGCGGCCGTCGATGCGTTTGCCGGTGTCGAGGATATTCCAGCGCACGATCTTGGCTTCAAGCTCCTTGAAGACAGCGGCGACCTGAAGCTTGTCGTGTTTCGGCTCGAAACCTTCCGGGAAGAAGTGCGCCATCACCTTCTGCTTCACCGCGGCAACGGCGTCCTGGCGATCCTGTTTCTTGACGATCGCATAAGCCGTGCGCAGGTCGTGCTCGGCCACCCCGAGGATTTCTTGCTCGAGCGCCTTGTTGTCTGGGACAACAAGTTCGCGCGGCTCCTTGGCGGCCTTCTCGGCAAGCTGGATGATCGCCTGGATCACCGGCTGGAAATGCCGGTGACCGAACATCACGGCGCCCAGCATGATTTCTTCGGACAGCTCCTTGGCCTCCGATTCCACCATCATAACGGCGTCTTGCGTGCCGGCGATGACAAGATCGAGATTGCTTTCTTTCATCTCGTCGATCGTCGGATTGAGAACGTACTCGCCGTTGCTGAAGCCGACGCGGGCGCCGCCGATCGGGCCCATGAACGGCGCGCCGGACAGCGTCAGCGCCGCGGACGAAGCGATCATGGCGACGATGTCCGGATCGTTCTCCTGATCGTGCGACAGCACGGTTACGGTGACCTGGGTGTCGCAGCGCCAGCCGTCGGCGAACAATGGGCGAATCGGGCGGTCGATCAGGCGCGAGGTCAGCGTGTCCTTTTCAGTCGGACCGCGCTCGCGCTTGAAGTAACCGCCGGGAATTCGGCCGGCCGCATAATATTTTTCGGTGTAATTGACGGTGAGCGGAAGGAAATCGATTCCTTC
Source organism: Xanthobacteraceae bacterium (assembly GCA_035546235.1). Classification (GTDB taxonomy): domain Bacteria; phylum Pseudomonadota; class Alphaproteobacteria; order Rhizobiales; family Xanthobacteraceae; genus BOG-931. Next base: position 2,343 of record DASZWK010000322.1, read on the forward strand.
CTTCGGTTGCTTGGCGGCCACGACGGCGGCGAGCACAGTGGTCTCGCCGTAGGTGGCGACGACCGCGCCGTCAGCCTGACGCGCGACCTTTCCAGTCTCTAACGTGAGCGGTCGGCCACCCCAGTCAAGTTGCACTTTGTGTATAGCGAACATATCGATTTTCTCTCATGGTTTTCGGACCGGCGCGAAAGCCATGAGCAAGACGGCGAGAAGCTGCCGTTCGCAAGCAGCTTGCGAATCCAAACAGCATCCAGCGATCCTGCCATGGCCATCGGGCCTTCCGGTGATGTGCGCGGGCACCTGCCCGTCGCTCTAATAGGCAGCCTTTGCTGCCGTACAAACGGCGGATGCACCGTGCGTTCCGCCGCAAAAACGCGCGGAGCATGCCGCGCGCAAACCTGTCAACGGCGGATACCCAGCCGTTCGATCAGTTCCTTGTATCGCCCCTCGTTGGTGCGATTCAGATAGTCGAGAATCTGGCGACGCTGCGACACGAGCTTAAGCAGCCCGCGCCGCGAGTGGTTGTCTTTGACGTGACTCTTGAAGTGCTCAGTGAGATTGTTGATCCGCTCCGAAAGGAGCGCCACCTGAACCTCGGGCGAGCCGGTGTCGCCGGACTTCTTGGCGTACGATTTGATAACCTCCGCCTTACGCGCGGTCGTAATCGACATCGTCATTTTACCTTTCTGCCGGCTCGACCAACGATGCCGGTCAAATTAAACACGCGTCTGGGGACGATCTCGCCACGGTCAACTTCGGCGATGGCTACGATTTCGCCATCGCACGTTACCTGAACCATGCCGCGGAAGATGGAAGCGTCCCGTCCGCGCAATAAAGCGGCTTGGCCCCTTTGGAGCCTTGCCGCATCTGCCGGGCTGACGGCCAGCGCCGGGATGTCGTCCAGCGCGGTCTCGATCGGCAGGAGCACGTCGGCGAGATTTTGGTTCAACTCGCCGCCGGCGGCTCTATGGCATAAAGCCTCAAGTTGTTCCAGCGAAATCATGTCAGCCTCGCCGAACGGTCCGACCCGGCTGCGGCGCAGCGCCGAGACGTGGCCCAGGGCTCCGAGCGCCCGGCCGAGATCGCGGGCCAACGAGCGTACATAGGTGCCCTTGCCGCATTCGGCCGCCAGCACGGTATGGTCCGGGTCGGGCATTTCAACGAGTTCGAGGCGATAAATCTCGACCGTGCGGGGCTTAAGCTCGACAACTTCGCCGTCGCGGGCAAGATCGTAGGCCCGCTCGCCATCGATCTTGATGGCGGAAAAACGCGGCGGAATCTGTTCGATGGTGCCGGTAAAGCGCGGCAACAGGCCGCGAATCGCGGCTTCATCGGGCCGCAACGGGCTGGTCCCCGCGACGCGGCCCTCGGCATCGTCGGTATCGCGCTCCTCGCCCCAGCGAATGGTAAATAGATAGTTTTTCCGGCTATCGACGACGAAAGGCACGGTCTTGGTCGCCTCGCCGAGCGCGATCGGCAGCGAGCCCGACGCCAGCGGATCGAGCGTGCCGGCATGCCCGACGCGCTTGGCCTCAAACAGCCGCTTGATCACCGACACCGCATAGGTCGAGGTCATGCCGATCGGCTTGTCGAGGACGATCCAGCCGTGAACGTCGCGCTTCTTCCGCTTGGCGGCGGCCGACTTGCCGTCGCGCTTGCGATCGCCCGGTTGAGCTTCGGGCTGAGATGCATCGTCGGCGCCCGCAACAGGCATCACGTTACTCGTCATCGCTGTCACCTGCGCCTTCGTCATGTGTGAGGTCGCGCTGGACTACAGGCGTTCGCAAAAGCTTCTCGATCCGTTCTGCTTCGTCGAATCGCTCGTCGAGGCGGAATCGAATCTCGGGAGCAAATTTCAGGTTAACGCGCCGGGCGATCTCACCGCGCACGTATCTTTTATTGCGATCAAGAGCGTCGAGCACTTCTTTGCCGTCGCGGCCTCCGAGCGGCATCACATAGATGGTGGCGAGCCGCAGATCGGGGCTCATATGCACCTCCGGCACCGTGATCATGTGTGCTTCCACGGTTGGGTCGTGGATGTCGCCGCGCGACAACATGGCGGCGAGCTCGTGACGAATCAGTTCGCCGACGCGAAGCTGGCGCTGCGAGCCGCCCGCGTCCTGAGCGCGATGATGTTGGTTGCGTGGCATGATCCGTTACATTCTAGCTAGCTCTATTTTGTCATCATCCGCGAAGGCGGACGATCCAGTAATCCCTGTCGGTTGGTGATTACCGGATGCCCCGCCGTTGCGGGGCATGACACGTTGGGAAAGCCGCAGTCGTGAGTCTTGAACTCACAGCGTTCGCTGCACGCTCTCCACACGATAGCACTCGATAACGTCGCCGACCCGCATATCCTGATAATTCTCGAATGCCATGCCGCATTCCTGTCCGGCGAGGACTTCGCGTGCATCGTCCTTGAAACGTTTGAGTTGCGACAGCTTGCCCTGATGTACGACGACGTTGTCGCGAATGAGCCGCACATTCGCGCCGCGTTCGACAGTGCCGTCGGTGACGCGGCAGCCGGCGACATTGCCAACCTTGGAGACCTTGAAGATTTCCAAAATGGTGGCATTGCCGAGCATGGTTTCGCGCAAGGTCGGCGGCAGCATGCCCGACATTGCCTTTTTGACGTCATCAACGAGACCGTAGATGATGTCGTAATAACGAATTTCGATGCCGGCCGCCTCGGCCGCCTCGCGCGCTTCCTTGTGAGCGCGGACATTGAAGCCGATGATGACGGCGCTCGACGCTTCCGCCAGCGTCACGTCCGATTCGGTGATTGCGCCGGCACCCGAGTACAGTACGCGCGCGGCGACTTCATCGGTCGACAGTTTATCCAGCGCACCGACAATGGCTTCGACTGAGCCCTGCACGTCGGCCTTGATTACGAGCGGGAATTCCTTGCGCCCGGCGGTCTTGAGCTGACTCATCATCTGCTCGAGCGAACCGCGCATGCCGGTCTGTCGCGCCGCCGCCTTTTCGCGCTTTTGCCGTTCGCGATAGGCGGTGATTTCACGCGCCCGCGCCTCGCTGTCGACGACGGCGAGGCGGTCGCCTGCTTCCGGCGTGCCGTTGAAGCCCAGGACCTCTACGGGCATCGAAGGCCCGGCCGCGACCACGGAGTGGCCGGTATCGGACATCAATGCACGCACCCGGCCCCATTCGGCGCCGGCAACGACGATATCGCCAGGCTTGAGCGTACCGCGCTGAACCAGAACAGTGGCCACTGGCCCGCGGCCACGATCGAGCCGGGCTTCGATCACGGTGCCTTCGGCGGAGCGGTTTGGATTGGTCTTGAGCTGAAGGACTTCCGCCTGCAAGGCAATGATATCGAGCAACTTGTCGAGGTTGGTTCTTTCCTTGGCCGAAACATCGACTTCAAGCACGTCGCCGCCGAGCGATTCGACTTGGATCTCGTGTTGCAGCAGCTCGGTGCGGACGCGCTCGGGCTTGGCGTCGGGTCGGTCGATCTTGTTGATGGCGACGATGATCGGCACGCCCGCCGCCTTGGCGTGCTGAATGGCTTCCACGGTCTGCGGCATGACGCCGTCGTCGGCCGCAACCACCAGCACGACAATGTCGGTGACCTTGGCGCCGCGCGCGCGCATGGCGGTGAACGCCGCATGGCCGGGCGTATCGATGAAGGTGATGCGGCCGCCCGAAGGCGACGTGACCTGATAGGCGCCGATGTGCTGCGTGATGCCGCCGGCCTCGCCTGCGGCGACCTCGGTCGAACGGATAGCGTCAAGCAGCGAGGTCTTGCCGTGATCGACATGGCCCATGATGGTGACGACCGGTGCCCGCGGCAGGAGCTTCTCCGGATCGTCCGCGACATCGAACATGCCTTCTTCGACGTCTGCCTCGGAGACTCGCCGGACGGTGTGACCCAGCTCTTCGGCGATGAGCTGTGCCGTATCGGCGTCGATCGTGTCCGTGCTCGTCGCCATGTGGCCCTGCTTCATAAGCATGCGCACGACATCGACCGAGCGTTCGGACATGCGATTGGCTAAGTCCTGGATGGTGATCGTTTCCGGAATAATGACTTCGCGAACAATTTTTTCCTTGGGCTCGGCGTCACGTAGCCCGCTGCGGCGCCGTTCGCGCCGGCGGAATGCGGCGTCGGAGCGTTCGCGTACTTCGTCGGCGGAAAACGCCGTGACGACGGTCAACCGGCCGCGGCGCTTTTCGCCGACCGTGCGTTGCGGTTTCGGTGCCGGAGCGGGTCGTACGATCGCACCCCCGGGGCCACGGCGCGGGCGCGGCGCCTCCTCTTCCTCTTCGAGATTAACGCGCGCGGTGCCCGGCTTTGCCGGTGCGGGCTCGGCGCCAAAGCGCTTGTTGGCAACCTCGGTCGCTTTCTGCTTGGTCTTGTCTTCGTGCGCGCGACGTTCGGCTTCATGGACCTTGCGCGCTTCCGCTTCACGCCGTTCCTTTTCTTCGGCCGCCTTCTTGGTCCGGAAAACGTCGGCTTCCGCTTCGGCGCGCTTGCGCTCTTCAATCTCGACAAGTTCGGCTTTGCCCAGCGCACTGGCGCGGGCATTGATCTCCGCCTGAGTGAGCGGGCGAAGCACGACGCCCGGCTTCGACTGCGAGGGAGCAGCCGACGGTACCGGCTCCGGCGCCGCCGGAGGGGCCTTTGCGGCAGGCGTCAGCCGCTTCAGGGCCGCCGCGCGCTCCTGCACTGCGGCAGCATCCGGCTTGGTCTCGCCCGGGGCAGCGGTGCGCCGCTTTACCTTCTCGACAACGACCGCCTTGCTGCGACCATGGCTGAAACTCTGGCGCACGACGCCTTGCTCGACGCCGCCGCGCTTGAGGGTCAGCGTCTTGGTCGAGCTCACACTCAGCTTTTCACCGGTATTTTTCGTCGTTTCGGTCATACGCATCCATATAGGTGGCCGGCTTAGTGCGCTGCACCTTTGCCGGCCTGATTGCCACGATCGCTCACGCCGCCGGTTCTATACCGCTGAAGGCGCCGCGAACGCGATAAAAAGGTGTCGCTCGCGGGCCCGGCGAGCAAGGCAGCGTGTATCACATTTGCCCGGCCCAATGCCAAATCCAATTGTGCCGAGGTCAGGAATTCAATCACAGGGGGTGTTTCGGCTCCCTGTTCGCGCCCTTGGCGATGGGCGATGGCATCGAGCTTGCGAACGCCGTCCGGCGATGCCTCCACCGCATGCAGGAGCGCGATTACGTGCTCGTGCGCGAGCGCTGTCGCCGCCTTGGCGAAGCCGGCGGCGACTAAGCCGGCCTTGCCGGCCACAGCCAAAGCATCGATGACCGCTTGGGCCAACAGTCGTTCGGTCCGCACGGCGAGATCCGCGGGCAGCTGAACGTTGCGTTTGAACCCGCGCGCAAAGGCTTTGCGGGCGATGGCATCGGCCAGAGCGTCGTGCGTCGCCGTCACCCACACGCCCCGGCCAGGTAGCCGGCATTTGACATCCGGAACCGCCTCGCCGTCCGGCCCGACGACAAAACGGATCAGGTCGGCGACTGGTCGCACTGTGCGCGTCGCCACACAAAGGCGCTCGCGCCGGCGGCTGTGGGGGCCGCCATCGAGTGCGCTGTCATCGTTGCGATGCTGGGCTTGCGGGGTCATGCGGTCTCGTCGGTTTCCTAAGTCTGCGCCTCAGCAGCGGGTGCTTCTTCGACGGGAGGTGGCGCCAAATCGGCCTCGGTGACCCAGCCGGCTTTAAGCCGCGCCTGCATGATGATCGCTTCGGCTTCCTCGCGGGTGAGATCGAAGCCATCGAGAATCCCGGCTTGACGCACCGCTTCGCCGTCCTTGCGTTCGGTCCAGCCCGACAGGTCGTCGGTGGCGCAGCCGGCAAGATCCTCGACCGACTTGACGTCGTTTTCCCCGAGCTTCACCAGCATGGCAGTGGTGACGCCCGGCACGTCCTTGAGCGCGTCTTCGACGCCAAGCTCCTGACGCTTTGCATCCAGGTCGGCCTCGATTTTGGCCAAGTGATCGCGCGCGCGTGTTTGCAGTTCGAGCGCGGTGTCTTCGTCGAAGCCTTCGATGCTGGCAATATCCTTCAAATCCACCAGCGCCAGGTCTTCGACTGAGTTGAAGCCTTCCGACGCCAACAGTTGCCCGATCACCTCATCGACGTTGAGTGCATCGATGAAAATGCGGGTGCGGTTTTCGAATTCGGCCTGGCGGCGTTCCGATTCCTCCTGCTCGGTGAGGATATCGATGTCGTTGCCGGTCAACTGCGATGCCAGCCGCACGTTCTGACCGCGCCGGCCGATGGCGAGCGACAGTTGCTGATCGGGCACCACCACTTCGATGCGGTCGCGTTCCTCGTCGATCACGACCTTGCTGACTTCGGCGGGCGCCAGCGCATTGACCACGAAGGTGGCGATCTCCTGCGACCACGGAATGATGTCGATTTTCTCGCCCTGCAGCTCATTGACGACCGCCTGCACGCGCGAGCCGCGCATGCCGACGCAGGCGCCAACCGGATCGACCGATGAATCGCGCGACACCACCGCGATCTTGGCGCGCGAGCCCGGATCGCGCGCTACCGCCTTTACCTCGACAATTTCGTCATAGATTTCAGGTACTTCCTGAGCGAACAGCTTGGCCATGAACTCCGGATGCGTGCGCGACAGGAAAATCTGCGGCCCACGCTGTTCGCGGCGGACATCGTAGATATAGGCACGGATACGGTCGCCATTGCGGAACACCTCGCGCGGCAACAATTCATCGCGCCTGACGATTGCTTCGCCGCGGCCGAGATCGACCACCACGTTGCCGTATTCGACCCGTTTGACGATGCCATTGACGATGTCGCCGATGCGATCCTTGAACTCATCATATTGCCGGTCGCGCTCGGCCTCGCACACCTTCTGCACGATCACCTGCTTGGCCGATTGAGCTGCAATACGGCCAAACGGCAGTGGCGGCAGCGGATCGGCGATGGTGTCGCCGATCTGTGCGGCCGGGTGGCGTCGCCTTGCCTCTTCCAGGCTGATCTGAGTAGAGGGATTCTCGATGGTCTCGACGACCAGCATGTGACGCGAAAGGTGAAGCTCACCGCTTTTCGCATCGATCTCGGCGCGGACCTCGGTTTCGCTGCCGTAGCGCGCGCGCGCTGCCTTGGCGATAGCGTCTTCCATTGCGGCGAGCACGATCTTCCGATCGATTGCCTTTTCGCGCGCTACCGCGTCGGCGATCTGCAATAATTCGAGTTTATTGGCGCTTACCGTCGCCATCGTCACTCTCCATCCGGTTGAATTTCGCGCCGGTCTTGCTCCAGCGCAGCGTTTTTGTGTTTGTATCGTCGCGCCGGTGCCCGTTCCGAGGCGCCATTCGCGCTATT
>DASZWK010000323.1:0-2275 GCA_035546235.1 Xanthobacteraceae bacterium
GCTCAAACGGCGCGCGTCGGCCTACCTGCCTGGCCGGCCGACCGGGCCATGGTGGAAATGGAAGCGCGATCCGTTCATCATCGACGCGGTGCTGATGTATGCACAGCGGGGCCATGGCAAGCGGTCGTCGTATTACTCCGACTACACGTTCGGCGTCTGGACGCGCGGCGAAGCCGGCGATGAACTGGTCCCGGTCGGCAAAGCCTATTTCGGCTTCACCGATGAGGAATTGCTGCAGATCGACCGCTTTGTCCGCCGCAACACCACCGAGCGTTTCGGTCCGGTGCGCGAAGTCGTGCATGAGACTGACCAGGGTCTGGTGCTGGAAGTCGCATTCGAGGGACTGCAACGTTCGACGCGGCACAAGTCGGGCCTGGCAATGCGCTTTCCACGGATCAACCGGTTGCGCTGGGACAAGCCGCCGGGCGAGGCCGATCGGCTCGAGCGGCTCGAAACGATGCTCGCCCGGATCGAACAGGGACGCATGACGTGACCAGATCGCCGACCCGATCGCTGCCGCCGGCGAAGCTTCGGCGTGGGCGTTTGGCCGACCTCGATGCCCTCCTTGCGCTTGAACGGGATTTTTTTACTGCCGATCATGTCATCTCGCGGCGCAGTTTCCGCAATTTCATCACCTCGCCGAGATCGGCGCTGATCGTCGCCGATGTCGATGGCAAAGTCGCTGGCTGCGCGCTGGTGAATTACCGGCAAGGTTCGCGGCGCGGCCGGCTCTATACGATCTCCGTTGGCCGGGAGTTCCAGCGGCGCGGCATCGCGCGCCAGCTCATGGCCGCGGCGGAGGCGAGCGCGCGGCGGCGCGGCTGCCGGTTCATGCGGCTTGAAGTCCGCGCCGACGATGCCGGCGCCATCGCACTTTACGAGTCGTCGGGCTACGCGCGATTCGGCCGGCGCCGCCGCTATTATGACAAGCGTATAGACGCACTGCGCCTGGAAAAATCGCTGGCCCGCCCAAATCCCGCCTGACTCGCAGGCCCGAATCGGTTTTCATAGTGGACATCGCAGGTGGCGCTGTCGCCAAGCGTTTTGCTTCCGGCTAAGACATTTGCAGCCGTGCCCGACTTCGAACGCATGATCGGCCGAAAGTTACATTTCCCCCGGGATACGAAAGGGACCCGCCCATGACCGGCTGGGTCATCCTTGTCGACCAGCCCCGCGATCTGCCCAACGCTGAGACCCCGCACAAGGTCATCACCACGAGCGAATACCTGGCGCGGCCTCGCCTGTTCGACATGGGCCGGCCCAAGCTCGTCAATCTTGCGCGCTCCTATGCGTATCAGTCGAAGGGCTATTACGCCTCGCTGCTTGCTGAGGCGCGCGGCCACCGTGTGGTGCCGACGGTGGAGACCATGCTGGAGTTGCGCGAGCAGAAGCTCTACGAACACGCGCTGCCGGAACTCGAGGATGAGCTGAACCGTTGCGCGCGCCGCGCCGATTTTCAGCCCGACGGCGAGATCAAGCTGCTGGTCTGCTTCGGCATCGCCCGGGACACCCGTTTCGAGCCGTTCGGCCGGCTGCTGTTCGACTGGTTCCGCTGCCCGGCCCTGGAAGTGATCGTCGAGCCCGGTAACTGGCTGTCGATCGACCGCATCCGGCCGCGCGCCATCACCCGGCTTGCGAATGGTGAGGCCGAATTCTTCCGCGAGTCGCTGCACAATCACACCAAGCGGGAATGGCGCGATCCGAAGGCACGCTCGGTCGCTAAGTACGATCTTGCCGTGCTCTACGACCCCAACGAGAAAATGGCGCCGTCGTCGCCGAGCGCGATCAAGCATTTCGCGCGCATTGCCGAGAAAATGTCGGTCGACGTCGAGCCGATCACCAAGCGTCAGCTTGCCGAACTCGCCGAATACGATGGGCTGTTCATCCGCGAGACGACGTCCATCGACAATCACACTTACCGGTTCGCGCGGCGCGCCTGGCAGGAAGGCATGCCGGTCATCGACGATCCGATCTCGATGATCCGCTGCACCAACAAGGTCTTCCTGATGGAGCTGTTGCAGCAGAACCAGGTGCCGACGCCGCCGACCGTGATCATCGCCGAGGACACCGACCTTACCAAGGCGATCGACGAGCTCGGCTTGCCGCTGGTGGTGAAGATTCCGGACGGCTCGTTCTCCCGGGGCGTGCATAAGATCGAATCTGCGGCCGAGTTCAAGCGCATCTGCGATGAGCTGTTCGAGGAGACGGACCTGCTTTTGGCGCAGAAATTTCTGCCGACCGAATTCGACTGGCGCGTCGGCGTGCTCGCCGGCGC
>DASZWK010000324.1:0-2946 GCA_035546235.1 Xanthobacteraceae bacterium
TGGCGCTCTGCGCGCCGAAACGGCGTTTATTGTGCCGCTTTCGACGGGTTTTGTCCGGATTTGCCGGAAATAATCGTGCCGGCATGGGCCGGCGAAAGCTCGGCCGAGGCGCTGTCGGTGAGCCGTACGACCACGCTCGCGGTTGCGCCGGTGGAATCGATAACGGTGACCCGGGCAAATCCGGGACCGCCGGGCGTGAAGAATAAAGTTCCGCGCGGTTGCGGCGGCAGCGGGCTGCCGTTGACAAACACCGTGAGCGGCTCGACCGCACCGGTCAATTTGAGCGGTATCGGATCGGGCTTGTCGTCGCGCGTTGCGAGATCGAGGCGCGCGCCGTCGGGCGGGAACAGAATATGCAGCGACGCCTGGGCATTGCCGCCGGCAAGCGGCACGGATTGAAAACGCCGCAGTGGCGGCGGCAATTGGCCGTTCGAAGCTGTGAGGACGCCGGCGGGTGCGCGCGGCAGCGCGGCCGGAGCGCCCAATCGGGCAAATGCGTCGAACAGGATGGGCGCAGCGCCTTCTCTGCCGATCAAGCCCGGCACGGGCGCGCCATCCGGCCGGCCGACCCAGACACCGATGGTGTGCTTGCCGTCGAAACCGACCGACCACGCATCGCGGTAGCCGTAGCTCGTCCCGGTCTTGAACGCGATCCGGCCGGGAACGCCGTTTTCCGGCGGCGGCGAACCGCGCAACACGTCGGTCACATACCAGGCCGCAACCGGACCAAGGAGTCGCCGAGGCTCGCCTGGCGGCGCGTCCAGGCGCTCGCGCAGCGGCAGCACCGTGCCGAGGTCGGCGATGCCGGCATAGAGCATCACCAGATCGGATAGCTTGGCGCCGACGCCGCCGAGGCCGATGGCAAGGCCCGCCGTCTGCCCGGGCGGCAGCACGAGAACCGCGCCCGCCTGTTCAAACTGCGCCATCAGCCGACTCGCGCCGACGCGGTCGAGAATGGCGATCGCCGGCATGTTGAGCGATTGCTGCAACGCCTGCCGCACCGAGACCGTGCCGGCGAAACTGAAATTGAAGTTGCGTGGAGCGTAGCTGCCGTAACGCTGCGGCCGATCGTCGATCAGCGTCTGCGGATGGATGAAGCCGTCCTCGAAGCCGATGCCGTAGATGAACGGCTTGAGCGTCGAGCCGGGCGAACGCAGCGCCTGCGTCATGTCGACTTCGCCCGAGCGGCGTTTGTCGAAATAGCCGGGCGAACCGACATGCGCCAGGACTTCGCCGGTCGCATTGTCGACCACCATCATCGCCAGCGAGACATCGGGGCCAAGCGTTTGCGCCAGGCTGCGAACGCGCTCGCGCGCCAGTTCCTGCAGGGCCTTCTGCATGCCGGCGTCGATCGTGAGCCGAATGACGCTCGTGCCCGGCTCGGCGGCGAGCGCATGATCGGCCGCGTGCGGCGCCAGCATCGGCATCGATCGCCGCGCGGCCGGCACGGCTTCGGTTTTGGCGAACGCGATCTCGTCGGGCGACACCTTGTCGGCCGCCGCATAGCGATCAAGCACACGGTCTCTGGCAGCGCGCGCAGCGCGCGGGAAGCGGTCGGGCCGGCGCAGCTCCGGCGATTGCGGCAGCGCCACGAGCAGCGCCGCCTGCCCGAGCGTCAGCCAGCGCGGCTCCTTGCCGAAATATGCCAGCGACGCCGCACGGATGCCTTCGATATTGCCGCCATACGGCGCGAGATCGAGATAAAGCGCGAGTATCTGGTCTTTGCTCAGCGTGCGTTCGATTTCGACGGCACGCACGATCTGACGGAATTTTGCCAGGAAGCTGCGATTGGCGCGCGGTTCCAACAGGCGCGCCACCTGCATGGTCAGCGTCGAGCCACCGGAGCGGATACGCCCGCTGGTTACGAGCTGGAACGCGGCCCGCATCAGCGCCAGCGGATCGACCCCGTGATGCGCACGAAAGCGTTTGTCTTCATAAGCGAACAGGACATCAAAGAAACGCGGATCGACATCGGCGACCTTGGCGGACAACCGCCAGCGTCCCTCGCCGGTGGCGTAGGCGCGCAGCAGCTTGCCGTGGCGATCGACCACCTGGGTTGAAAACGCCAGATCCTTGCCGAGCGGCGGCGGGCCGAGAGCAACGATCCACCAGACACTCGCGACAGTCGCGCAAATGCAAAACAGCGCGGCCGCGATCAATACGATACGCAGAGGGCGGCGCTTGCCGAAAAGCGCTCGTCCCCGCGAAAGCGGGGACCCAGGGGCCGCGGCTCCGCCTTCTCCGTCGGTATTCCCGCTTGCGCGGGAACGAGCGGAATCCGCGATCCCGTTGAGCACTTCGCTCATTTCGCCGCCGTGACTTCGACGCTTTCCGTTGCGGTGCGGCCGAAACGATCCGGGCGATACATGTCCTCGACACTCGCCTGCGGCCGCACATACTTGCCGGGCGACACCGCGCGCACGACATACGCCACCGTGAAGATCGCCGGATCGCCGCGCTTGCGGTTGAACGCCGCGGTAAAGCGATCGTCGCGGAACTCGGTATCGACCGGCTGCCCCGCGTCGGTGATCCACGGCAGCGTGCCGGTATCGCCGGACGAGACAAGGCGCGGATTATCGATCTCAAATCCGGCCGGCAGATAGTCGGCGACCATGACGCGGCCGAACTGCGGCTGCGCCTCGGTGATTTTCAGCACCACCACAAGTCGCGTGTTCTGCTTGACGTGGGCGGCGTCCACCGGGTCGCCATCCATCGTGTAGGTCTGCCGCTCGATCTTGAAACCCTGATCGGCGGCGGGCTCCGGCGTGACCGGCGCGCCGCTCACGGTCACGACCGCTTTCACGTCGCCGTTGCCCGTATTGGTGACCTGCAGCGGCGTTTTCAAATCGGCGGCGCTGATGGTCCGATACAACGGACGATCCGTCGATTTGCCACCGACGTCGAGCGAGACACTGCCGTTGTCCTTGGCGACGGCGGCCGCCGCCA
>DASZWK010000325.1:0-2431 GCA_035546235.1 Xanthobacteraceae bacterium
GTGAGAAGCTTCATCCGCTCCAGCGACTGCACCACGGCGGCGAAATTCTCGATCGTCTTGCGATCCGACAAATCGCGCGACTGCGCCACGGTCGACATGACGAGGTGGACTTCGATCAGCCACGCGACCAGATCGGTTTCGGCCGCGGAAAAGCCGAGCCGCGGGCAGACCCGCCGCGCGATGCGCGCGCCGGCGATCGAATGATCCTCGATCCGCCCCTTGGCGATGTCGTGAAGGAACATCGCGACATAGAGCACGGCGCGGTGCTGCGGCTGGATCGTGCGTATCAGCTCGCTGGCAAACGCCAGCGCGGGATTCTCGCCGCGCTCGATGGCCGCGAGTTCGCCGATGCACCGGATCAGATGCTCGTCCACCGTATAATGGTGGTACATGTTGAACTGCATCATCGCGACGATGCGGCCGAAAGCGTGCACGAACTCGCCGAGCACGCCGGCCTCGTTCATGCGCCGCAGCACGGTTTCGGCGTCGTTCTTTGATGTCAGGATTTCCAGAAACAGGCGGTTGGCCTCGGCGTCGTGACGCACGCGCTTGTCGATCAGCTTGAGCGACTGCGTCGCGACCCGCATGGCCTCGGGGTGCAGCGCAAGATTGTGCTTTTGCGCGAGATGGAACAGCCGGATCAGGTTCACCGGATCGCGGGCGAAGACATCCGGCCGCGCGATGTTGATGCGGTTGTTGTCGACGACGAAATCGTCGGATTCCGACAGCGTGCGCCGGCTCTTCGCCGGGCGCAGCCGGGCGATGAAGCGGCTGAGCACGGGTGCGGGCTTGGCCTGCCGCTCTTCGAGGCCGGCGCACAGGATCGCGGTGAGATCGCCGACGTGCTTGGCGGTGAGGAAATAGTGCTTCATGAAGCGCTCGACGTCCTGCAGGCCGGGATGCTCGGTGTAGCCGAGCCGGACCGCGATCTCGCGCTGGACGTCGAATGACAGCCGCTCCTCGGCGCGGCCGGCGACGAAATGCATGTTGCAGCGGACCGACCACAGAAAATCTTCGCAGCGGCGGAACAGCTTGAATTCCTCGGGCGTGAACACGCCGTGATCGACGAGTTCGGCAGGCTCGCGCACGCGGTAGACGTATTTGGCGATCCAGAACAGCGTGTGCAGGTCGCGCAGCCCGCCCTTGCTGTCCTTGACGTTGGGTTCGACCAGATAACGCGACTGGCCGGCGCGGCGGTGGCGCTCCTCGCGCTCGGCAAGCTTGGCGGCGACGAATTCGGGCGCCGTGCCCTGCACCACTTCCTTGTCGAAACGCGTCGTCAGTTCTTCGAACAGTTTGGTCTCGCCGAACAGATAGCGCGCTTCAAGCAGCGCGGTGCGGATCGTCATGTCGGCCTTGGCCTGGCGGATGCATTCGGCGACCGAGCGCGTGGCGTGGCCGACCTTGAGGCCCATGTCCCAGAGGCAGTAGAGCAGGGCCTCGGCGACCGACTCGCCCCAGGCGGTTTGTTTGTACGGCAGGAGGAACAACAGATCGATGTCGGAGCCCGGCGCCATCAGCCCGCGGCCGTAGCCGCCGGTCGCCACCACGGTCATCTGCTCGGCCTCGGACGGCACCTGCGTCGGATAGAGCTTGGTGCTGACGAACTCGAACAGGATGCGGATGATGCTGTCGTGCATCTCGCACAGCCGTTCGGCGCAGCGACGGCCGTGGCGGTCCTTGAGCAGCAATTGTTCGGCGTGCGCCCGCGCGGCCGTCAGCTCCGTCTTCAGGCGCTGTGCCACCGCGGTGCGCAGTTCGCGCTCGCGTCCCCCATAGGTCTCGGCGAGCGTCGCAAGGTCGGCGGCGATCGCCGCGCTGTCGATCAGCGCGGTTCCGGGACGGGCGGAACGGTCAATATCCAGCATCTCGTAACGCCATAGCGGAGCGGCCGCCCGATGTCATCGTACACGGCAGGCCGGCGCAGCGTACCGCTGCCACGCGCAAGTGATGGATTGGACAAATAATTCTAAATTTGGTTGCTTTAAAGTAATTATTTTCATGCAATACCCTAAACGCGCTATCCTAAAGAATATTTTTAGCGCAGTCCACCGGTGCCGTTTGTGGTCCGCTCACCCGAACTGCCGCGCCGCCGGCGGCCCGCCAAAAATCCGGCCCTATCCGTGGTCGTGTTGGGCGTCAAACTGTTGCCCGCCGTGCTGCCCGCTTATGTGATTTCGCCGCGCTCCGGACTCGGATTCGGGCTCGGCTGGATGTTCGTCGCGGCGGCAGAACTTCTGGGCGCATCGCAGGGGCTTGGTTATTTGTTGTTGGACGGCCAACAGCTCGGCAAGCCGGCCGAAATCGTCGCCGCGATCGTTGCCTTCGCGATCGTCGGCAAGGCGACCGACTGGCTGATCGTGCTGATCGCGGCGCCGTTCCTGCGCTGGGAAGACGTGGCGCGGCGGGATTAGATCATGAACTTCGCGAG
>DASZWK010000326.1:0-18689 GCA_035546235.1 Xanthobacteraceae bacterium
GACGCTCTACCCGCACCTCAAATTCAATTTCCTGCGCGACAGCGATCCGGTCGCCGGCATCATGCGGGTGCCCAACGTCATGGAGGTGGGTGCGCAGGTCCCGGCAAAAACGATTGCCGAGTTCATCGCCTACGCCAAGGCGAACGCGGGCAAAGTCTATTACGCGTCGCCCGGCAGCGGCACGTCGGTGATGATGTCGGCGGAATTGTTCAGGATCATGACGAACATTCCGCTCCCCGGCGTTACCTATCGGGGCCTCAATGGCGGCGGTTACACCGACATGATCAGCGGCCGCGTGCAGATCACGTTCGACAATCTGCCGGGCTCGATCGGCTACATCCGCAACGGCCAATTCCGCGCGCTCGGCGTCACCACGAAGGCGCGTTCCGACCAGTTGCCGGACGTGCCGAGCATTTCGGACGCGGTGCCCGGCTACGAGGCGAGCGCTTTCTACGGGCTCAATGCGGCCAAAGGCACCCCGCCCGAGATCGTCGACAAGTTGAACAAGGCGGTCAATGCCGGGCTTGCCGATCCGGTGATGAAGGGCAAGCTCGCCAATCTCGGCGGCATGATGATGCCGGGGACGCCCGGGGAGTTCGGCAAGATGCTTGCCGCCGAAACCGACAAATGGGCTAAGGTGATCCGCGAGGCGAATATCAAATTGATGGACTGAGTTCGCGTGGCGGAATCGACACTTCCCACGATCGTCATCGGCGGTGGCATCGGCGGTCTGACGACCGCGCTCGCGCTGTTGCAGCGCGGGCTCGACGTCGTCGTCTACGAACAGGCGCCGGTGCTGCGCGAAGTCGGCGCCGGCGTGCAGATTGGCTCGAACGGCACGCGCGTGCTGTTCGCGCTCGGCCTGGAGGAGGCGCTACGCGCCGTGCAGGTGGTGCCGCCGCGGCGGCAATTGCGGCACTGGCGCACCGGCGAGACCTGGGATTGGATCGCGCTCGGTCAGGCGTCGGTGCAGCGCTTCGGCACGCCGCACATTCTCATGCATCGCAACGATCTGCACGGCATCCTGGTCGAGGCGATCCGCAAGCGAAAGCCGGACGCGATCAAGCTCGGCATGCGCTGTGAGGCGGTGACGCAGACCGCCGATGCGGCGACGGCGCAGTTTGCGAACGGCGAGCGGGCGGACGGTCACGCCATTATCGCGGCCGATGGCATTCACTCGCAGGTCCGCACCTGCCTGTTCGGCGCCAGCAAGCCACAATTCACCGGCTGCGTCGCCTGGCGCGGGCTGGTCCCGATGGATCGGCTGCCGCCGCATCTGGCGCAGCTTCTCACCACGAACTGGCTCGGCCCGCACGGCCACGTGCTGCATTATCCGGTGCGTCGCGGCGAACTGATGAATTTCATCAGCATTGTCGAACGCGACGATTGGCAGGTCGAATCCTGGATCGTCGAAGGCAGCAAGGACGAACTCGCCGGCGATTTTCGCGGCTGGCACGCCGACGTGCATACATTCATCGATAATATCGCGACGCCGTACAAATGGGCGCTGTTGGCGCGCGGGCCGATGGAACGCTGGACGGAGCGGCGAATTGCGCTCCTCGGCGACGCCTGCCATCCGACCCTGCCGTTTCTCGGCCAGGGCGCGGTGATGGCAATCGAGGACGCCTACGTGGTCGCCGCGTGTTTGGCGCATTATCGCGCCGATCCGGAACGCGCGTTTCTCCGTTATGAGGACGTCCGCAAGGAGCGAACCAGCGCCGTGGTGCGCAAGTCGCACGAAAACCGGCGGCATGTGTTCAGCCCGGCGCTCGGCGATGCCGGCGCGCTGGCGAACGAGGTCGTGCACTACTGGCAGGAAGAGCACCGGCGCGAGCGGCTCGACTGGCTCTATCAGTACGACGCCACCGCAATTGCGGTATGATGGCGCTTGCGAATCTGAAAGTTCCGAAAAGGCAAAGCCATGCCTCCGCTCAGTAACCTTGCGACCCGCGATGTCGAAACGCTGGTGCATCCGTACATCAATCTGGCCACGTTCCGCGAGACCGGCCCGCTGATCATCGAGCGTGGGCAGGGTGTCACCGTCTATGACAGCGACGGCAAACCTTACATCGAGGGCATGTCCGGGCTGTGGTGTACGGCGCTCGGCTACGGCAACGAGGAGCTGGTTGAGACCGCCGCGGCGCAGATGCGCAAGCTTTCGTTCGCGCATCTGTTCACCGGCAAGAGCCACGATCCGGCGATCGAACTCGCCGAGAAGCTGAAAGAGATCGCGCCGGTGCCGATCTCGAAGGTGTTCTTCTGCAATTCCGGATCGGAAGCAAACGACACCCAGGTCAAGCTCGTCTGGTATCTCAACAACGCGCTCGGCCGGCCTAACAAGAAAAAGATCGTGAGCCGGATGAAGGCGTATCACGGTGTCACGCTGGTGGCGGCGTCGCTGACCGGCCTGCCGGGCAATCATCGCGATTTCGACCTGCCGCTGCCGGGCTTTCTGCACGCGGGTTGTCCGCACCACTATCGCTTCGCGCAGGACGGCGAAAGCGAGGAGGAGTTCGCGACGCGGCTCGCTGCGGAATTCGATGCGCTGATCGTCAAGGAAGGGCCCGATACGGTCGCGGCCTTCATCGCCGAGCCGGTGATGGGCGCGGGCGGCGTGATCATGCCGCCGAAAACCTATTTCGAGAAAATCGCGGCGGTGTGCGCCAAGCACGACGTGTTTCTGATCGACGACGAGGTGATCTGCGGCTTCGGCCGGCTCGGCACGATGTTCGGCTGCGAGCCGCTCGGCTTCCGCCCGCACAGCCTGTCGATCGCCAAGGCGATGTCGTCGGCCTATCTGCCGATCGCCGGCGTGATGATTCCGGAAACGATGTACCAGGCGCTGCTTACGGAGAGCCGCAAGATCGGCGTATTCGGTCACGGCTTCACCTATGGGGGTCATCCGGTCTCGGCCGCGGTCGCCCTCAAGGCGATCGAGATCTATCAGCGCGATCGCATCGTCGAATATGCCGCCGCGCGCGCTCCTCAGTTTCAGGCGCGGCTAAATGCGCTTGCCGCCCATCCGCTGGTCGGCGAGGCGCGCGGGCTTGGCCTCATTGGCGGCGTCGAACTCGTCGCCGACAAAAACACCAGGCGTGCGTTCGCCCCGCAGCACGCGGTCGGCGCCCGCGCGGTAGCGTTCGCCGAGGCCGAGGGCTTGATCGTGCGCTCGGTGATGGGCGACGTGATCACGCTGGGCCCGCCGCTGATCATCACGGCGGCGGAGATCGACGCACTGTTCGACCGGCTGACCCGCGCGCTCGACCGCACGCTCGACTGGGTTACGCGCGAGCGGCTGGCGCAGGAGTGAGGCTGCTCCGCTCCTGCGCGGAGCGCGCGTCAAACAAAACCAGTTTCCCGGATGCGGCGCAGCACGCAGTGGTGCGCCGCTGTTCCGGGATCGTCACGGACTCCGCACCTGTGACGGTCCCGGGTCCGCGGCGCAACATGTCGCTTCGCTCCATGCTGCGCGGCGCCCGGGAAACATTGCTCAACCCAAGTGGATGTTGGCGGCGCGGATCACCTTGCCCCATGTCTCGGTTTCGCGGGCCATGAGCTTGCCGAACTCGTCCGGTCCCATCGGCATCGGCGCGGCGCCGAGACTGGCCATCTTCGCCTTCATGGTCGGATCGATCATCGCGGCGGCGACCGCCTTGTTGATCGTATCGATCACCGGCTGCGGCGTGCCCTTCGGCGCGGCCAGTCCGAACCAGCCGGCTGCATTGTAGCCTTTGACCACGTCGCCAATCGGCGGCACGTCCGGCAGCACGGGCGAGCGCTCTGCCGACGTCACCCCGAGCGGACGCAGCTTGTTGGCGCGCAGGTAGCCGATCGACGACGTGATGCCCTCGAACATCACCTGCACCTGGCCGCTGAGCAGATCGACCAGCGCCGGCCCGCCGCCCCGATAGCCGATCACGTTCAGCTTCACGCCGGTCATGTACATGAATAGCTCGGCAAACATGTGCGGCGGGCTGCCGTTGCCGGCGGTGCCGAGATCGAGCTTGCCCGGATGCGCCTTGGCGTAAGCGATGAACTCCTCGGTGCTCTTGATCGGCACCGACGGATTCACCTCGAGCACCGAAGGCGCCTGCATGATGCCGGCAATCGGCACCATGCTCTCCATGTAATTGAAGGCCATGTGCGAATAGAGCGTGGCGTTGATCGCGTTCGACTGGGTAGCCAGCAGCAAGGTGTAGCCATCCGGCGCGGCATGGATCGCCGCCTCGGTGGCGATGTTGCTGCCGGCGCCGTCGCGGTTCTCGACCACGAATTGCTGGCCGAGACGCTGCGACAGCCATTGGGCGATTAGCCGTGCGCAGATGTCGGTCGGGCCGCCGGGCGCATAGCCGACCAGGATCAGCACCGAGCGCGACGGATAGGTATCCGCCCGCGCAACATACGGCATCGCCGGCAGCGCGGCGGCGCCGGCCGTAGCTTTCAGAATCGTTCTGCGTGAAATTTTCAACATGCCCGTCCTCCACTATCGCCTTTTGCCCGGCTTTGGCTGAAGCTTATCCTGCTTTGGCGGGCGCCGGGTAGGGCTGACTGCGGGCCCCGCGCGCTTTGTCACACAGCTCAAAAGCGCGGCGTGCCGGGATCCAATCCGAGCAGGACACGGCCGGACAGTTCGAAATTCGTGGACGCGATGCCGACATGCTGCGTTGCCGCGTGGACGTCGCGGAAGCAGCGTTCAAGCAGATTGTCCTCGTAAAGCGCCGATCCCCCGGCGGCGTTGTAAAGGAGGTCGACCGCCTGGGCCGAGGCGCTCGCCGCCTGTGCGGCCGAGAGCCGCGCCACCGCGCGCTGCTTGAGTGACGGCGCTTCACCCGCCGCCACCGTCTCCCAGAGCTTGTTCGCCTCGTCGAACATGAAGGCGCGTGCCGAGCCGAGCAGCGCCTCGGCCTTGCCGAGATCGGCCTGCGCGGCAGCTTTCTCGCGCAGCCGGCTCGATGCGCCGAGCGGCGTCTTCGCCTCGGCGAGTTCGGTGAACGCCTCGATCGCCGCGCGCGCGATGCCGAGCGGCACGCTGGCGAGGCACATGGCGAACACGGTGATAAACGGCGCCGTGTAGAGCGTGCCTGGCTGCGTCGGCTTGGCCGCGAAACCTGCGATGGCGTGATCCTCGGGCACGAACACATCGCGGACCGCAAAATCATGGCTGCCGGTGCCGCGCAGGCCGGCGACGCGCCACGTGTCGATGATTTCCACCTCGCGTGTCGGAAACAGCATGAGCCGCATGTCGGGTGCGCCGTCGGCGCCGCGCCGCGGCGCATCACCGTCGTGGACGAAGCAATTGCCGACCGTCCAGCTGCTGTGCTGGATGAAGCTGCCGTAGGCCCAGCGGCCGCTGACGCGAAAACCGCCCGGCACGGCCACCGCTTTGCCGGTGGGATTGATGGTCCCGGCCATGATGGTGGTGCCGCCGCCGAAGATGTCGCGCGCCACCTTTTCGGTAAGAAAGCCGGAGAAGCGGCTGTAGCCCGCCGATACTGTCGCACACCAGCCGGCGGCGCCGTCGGCGCGGGCGAGCTCGCCGATGACGCGGAAGAAATCGACGAGGCCGAGTTCCGGACCACCGAGCGCGCGGGCGAGCCAGATCGAGAACAGGCCTTGCTCCGCCATCTGGCGCACCAGCGGCGCCGGCAGGCTGCGCTCGCGTTCGCTCTCGGCGCGCGCGGCGCGGATCGCCGGCGTGAGCGCGCGCGCCGCCTGCACGAAAGCCTCGGCGTCCTTCGAGCCGGCAACGCTGGCGCTCATAGGCGTGTCCTCGCTGGCACGGAAATTCTGTGGCGGGATCAAATGGATCTGAAACATACCAGACCGTTTCATCACCGCGAAAGCCGAACAAGTTCGGCAGCAGTTATGATCCCGCGCCTCCGGCCCCGAAACTCGCCCTCGCGCAGACGTGACCGCGCGTTAACCCGCTTGGATCGCCGATAGGTTATGAGGCTGCGAGCGGCAGGTGTGAGCGGCGTTGAGCGGGACACCATGGCTGACACGCGAACGGTTACGCTCGAGGCGGGAGCGTTGCCGCGTGATGATGGACGCGGTCGTGCGCGCCCCATGAGGCATTTATGACAGTGGCTACGGACGGTGGACCCGAGCAGGCGAGCTTGCCCCCGCGCGCCGGCGTGACGCGCCGCCGCGTCCTGACGGCCGGAGCCGGGCTTGCGGTTCTCGCCGCCAGCACCACCGCGGTGTATGCGGGCGCCATCGAGCCGCAGGGCCTTGTCGTCACCCGCTATGGGCTGACGCCGCGTGCGTGGCCCGCGGGGCAGAAGCTGACCATCACGGTGATCGCCGACCTGCACGCCGGCGGGCCCGACATGCAGCTCCCGCACGTCCGCGCCGTGATCGACACCGCGAACGCGTTGCACTCCGATCTCATCGTGCTGCTCGGCGATTTCGTCGCCTGGTACAAATTCCCCTATGCGCGCGTGCCGGACCCGCTGTGGGCGGCGGAACTCAAACGTCTCAAGGCGCCGCTCGGCATCTGGGCGATCCTCGGCAATCATGACTGGTGGCACGACCTCGATGGCGTGCGCCGCGCGCTCGCCGGCGCGAACATCCCGTTGCTGGAAAACGACGCGATGCTGCTCGGCGAGGCGGGGCAGAAATTCTGGCTCGCGGGTATCGGCGACCAGCTCGCCTATCCGCTCGGCCATGGCCGCTTCCTCGGCGTCGACGATCTGCCGTGGACCATGCGGAAGATTAAAAGCGACGATCCGGTCGTGCTGCTCGTTCACGAGCCGGACATTTTCCCGCACGTGCCGGACCGGGTGGCGCTGACGCTTGCCGGTCACACCCATGGCGGGCAGGTGCGCGTGCCGCTCGTCTGGCCGCTGTTCGTGCCGTCGAAATTCGGTGCGCGCTACGCCTACGGTCATGTGGTCGAGAGCGGCCGGCACCTCGTCGTGTCGGGCGGTCTTGGCACGAGTATCATCCCGGCGCGGCTCGGTGTACCGCCGGAAATTGTGCACATCACGTTGGGCGCGGCGTAGGGCCTCGCACGGTCACCAGTCGTATTTCGCCAAACAAAAAGAACCGGAACCGTTGCCAGTTCCGGTCCCTGATCGCTGATCTCTGATTGCCGTCTAGTAGGCGCTTTCGGTCCGCGGCCCGGAGGCGACGTGCTCGACGGCCGGCGCGCCATCGCCGTGCGGCTTGAGCACCACCACGATCGTGCCGACCTTGACCCTGCTGTAGAGGTCCATCGCATCCTCGTTGGTCATGCGGATGCAGCCCGACGAGATCGCCTGCCCGATATATTCGGGCTGATTGGTGCCGTGGATACGGTACAGCGTGTCCTTGCCGTTCGAGTACAGATACATGCCGCGCGCGCCCATCGGATTCTGCGGACCGCCGGTGACGAATGCCGGGAACGGTCCGAGCCGCTGCTGCTCGCTCGCGGTCGGAATCCACGGCGGCCATTCCTGCATGCGGCCGACCTTGGCGATGCCACTCCAGGCCTGCGCCTCTTCGCCGACGGTGATGCCGTAGCGGATCGCTTTGCCGTTGGGCAGCACGTAATAGAGGAACTTGTTGTCCTCATCGACCACGATCGTGCCCGGCGATTCCTTGCGCGTATAGTCGACGATGTGCCGGCGATATTGCTCCGGGATATCGGCCTGCGCGTAGGGCAGGTTCGCCATCAACTGCTTGTCGCGTGCGGTCCAGCCGGCCTTGCTTGCAGGTTCGATCGTCTCCTGCATGCAGCCACCGAGCATCAGGCCGACAAGCCCGATAGTCACAAGTGCAACTGCGCGAATGCCCATCACCCTACCCAATGCCCGTGGATTTCGAAGCCGACCCCAAATCCCGATTACGGAGTTTTCCATAGCCAAATCGCGGTAAAAATTCCAGACAAACAGGGGGATAACACGGTCTCCTGAACTAAGTGTTGGCGAGGTGTGGCAGGAATGACGCACCCCGCCCCGATTTAGCCCGGATAAGCACAAGAAAATGCCGCGTTGTGGCGTCGGGCCCCAAGCGCGAGCCGGCTGCAGCGGGAAATTAAATGCCCGTTTACCCGGAAGAGTAAGGAAGCATTTACCAGCCCGATAGCATTGCTCGATGGATCGACGGAAATGCCACCACAGCGGTCGATTTGCCGCCCATTTCCGCCGCACTCGCTGCCTAGAGCTTGGGCTCACTCAACAGACGGGACATGGGGTTTGAGAATGAAAGACGTTGCTGCCGACAAGGCCAAAAAGACTGCACAAAACACCGCGCTCGACCGCCGGTACGGAAAGATCGGGATTTCAGCGGTTGCGGCCGCCGTGCGCTATCAGGGTGCCGCCAAGAACCCGGCTTATGCGCCGGTCGCGATCAACTGCTACGATCGCGCCGGAGAGGCCGCGTAGCGCTTATTCCGCTCATTTCGGCGCGGACAAACGGGCCGACAGGGCTGCTGCGAAAATGCGAAAATGGCGTAAGCCGGAAGTCGACAGCACTTCCGGCTTTGTCATTTTGCGGCTTTGTCATTTTGCGGTTTTGCCATTTTGGGCGTCAGCCTTCCGGTGTTGGGCCTGCAACAGTCCTGCGCTGGCACAGCCATGCTTCGAGCGCAGCCATGAAGGCCACGCTCATGCCGATCACGACATCGATCGTCATCGCCTGACTGTCCTGGAAGCCGAGCAGCCAGGGCGATACCATCAGTGCCAAGCCGGCCAATAGGTTGAGCCATTCCTCCCACACCGCGAAAGCGGCGAGCGCAGCAATCGACAGCACCGCGATGATGAGTCCGATAATCGAGGCGATCTGCAATTGGGCGCCAGTGGTGGATAGGTCGAACAGCCAGGGTGAGAAGAACAGCACACCCCCCAGTGCGAGGTTGACGACGTCGCACAGCCGCACACTCGACCAGTCGTCCATGGACTTTCCCCTCCGGGCACGTTCGCGCAGGAAAAACCACGGACCGGCGGTTTGGTTCCGCAGCCGCGATGTGGTGGCCAGGAGGCCGGATGGCCGGAGCAACTCATGAACACACCGGCGCAGCCTGGCGCGACCTTTTCGACAGCCGAGATCGAGACCGGGCGCCGCTTGTTCGCGGGCGAATGGAACTTTGCATCGGCGGCGAGTTCGCTTGCTTCGCTGCCGGCGATGTCGGCGCCTGAGATCGCGTTTGCGGGCCGTTCCAATGTCGGCAAGTCGAGTCTGATCAATGCGCTGACCGGACGGAAAGCGCTGGCACGCACCTCGAACACGCCCGGCCGTACGCAGGAACTCATCTTCTTTGCGCCCGGCGGCGCTGCTGCCGGGACGCTCGTGCTGGTCGATATGCCGGGCTATGGCTTCGCGTCGGCAGCGAAGAGCAAGATCGGCGCGTGGACAAAGCTCATTCACGATTTCCTGCGCGGCCGGGCGACGCTCGCGCGGGTTTATCTGCTCGTCGACGCGCGCCACGGCCTGATGGCGGCCGACCAGGATATTCTCCGAACACTGGATCAGGCGGCCGTCAGTTATCAGGTCGTGTTGACCAAGGCGGACCGCATCAGCGCCGCGGAACTCAACGAGCGCCGGGCGGCCGTGGCGCTTGGGCTGGCGCGCCGGCCCGCGGCCTTTCCGGAAATACTGGCGACCTCTTCGCAGAGCGGCGCCGGCATTGCCGAACTGCGCGCTGCGATCGGCCGCCTGTTGAAGGAGCGTGCGTAAAAACTCCCGCACGCGCTGTCGCGATTTTTTTATGACAGTGCGTACGGGAGGATCATTGCGGTCATCGGTACTACGGATGCGTCAGCCGAGTCGTGTGGTCGAAGCGGCCGGCGCGTCGCGCATGAAGCCCACCATGGTGCCGGTCAGCGTGCTGCCGGTTAGCAGGATCGACGCTCCGGCCACCAGCAGGGCGACCAGGGTCAGCGGACCCGTAAAGACGCCGCAAACCGCCAGGATACCGAGCACGATCACGCTAAGGCCGCACATCGCTTGTACGCCCGCGGAACCTGCCGCGACTTCAGAAGCGATGAAGCGGACCACGACGGGACGCGCCTGGAATCGCATCGCGACCGAGCGTGACGTCAACAATTGCCAGACGGCCGAACTGCTGATCACCAGCGCACTGCCGAAGGCGATGACCGCCGCGCCGGTCAGTATCGTGGCGCGGATTCCGAGCAACGCCAGGACGCCGAGCACGATGCCGCCGATGCCGACCAGAAACAGCGCCGACAATCCCCCGCCGCCCGTGGCCACATTGGCGTCCGGCGTCATTTCGGTCTCGGCAAACTCGCTCAGCATGGCGCCACCCTGGATCAGGAGCGCCGCGCCGAACACGATCGTTGCAATCGACGCCAGGATATCCGGCTTGACGCCGGACAGCCCGATGATCGCCAGAACGATTGTCGCAATGCCGCCCAACGCATCGACGAAGCCGCCATATGTGGCGGCCTCGCGCGATACGCTGGTGGAAGAAGTATAACTCATTGACATGGGAACCTCCTTAATGATGGCTACCAGGAGGATCGCGCCGAGTTTTCTCAGAAGCTCGCGAGGGGAACACTCGAGCGGTTGTGGCCGCGCGTTCCCTCGTCGCCCTTTGCAGGCCGCTGCTCATGCGCGCCTTCTATCCGTCTAACGTTGCAGCGGTTGCGCCGTTCCTGCGGCACGATTGCGAACGGCCTTTCCCTGCGCGCCGACGGCGGCTAGAAAGCCTCCCCGGCCCAAGGAGTTCCCCCCATGGAGGTGTCGCCCTTCCAGCAGGCCCGCATCCTGGCGGAGGCCCTGCCGTATATGCAGCGCTACGACGAGGCGATCGTGGTCGTCAAATACGGCGGCCATGCCATGGGTCAGGAGCAGACGGCGCGCGATTTTGCCCGCGACATCGTGCTGCTGGAGCAGACGGCGATCAATCCGGTGGTGGTCCACGGCGGCGGCCCGCAGATCGAGGCGATGCTCAAGCGGGTCGGCGTCAAGTCGCAATTCGAGGCCGGGCTGCGCATCACCGACAAGGCGACGCTCGAAATCGTCGAAATGGTGCTGGCGGGCTCCATCAACAAGCAGATGGTCGGCTACATCAACGAGGCCGGCGGCAGGGCGGTGGGGCTGTGCGGCAAGGACGGCAACATGGTGGTCGCCAAGAAGCTGACCCGCACCATGGTCGATCCCGGTTCCGAAATCGAGAAGGTGATCGATCTTGGCTTTGTCGGCGAGCCCGAAAGGGTTGACACGAGCGTGCTCGACCAGATTCTCGGCCGCGAGCTGATCCCGGTTTTGGCGCCGGTATGCGCCGCCGCCGACGGCGGTACGTATAATGTCAATGCCGACACGTTTGCCGGCGCGATCGCCGGTGCGCTCAAGGCCAAGCGCTTCCTGCTCCTGACCGACGTGCCCGGCGTGCTCGACAAATCGAAGACGCTGATCAAGGAGCTGTCGGTCGACGACGCGCGCCGGCTGATCGCCGACGGCACCAGTTCAGGCGGCATGATTCCCAAGGTGGAAACCTGCATCGACGCGCTGGAGCGCGGCGTCGAGGGTGTGGTGATTCTCGACGGCAAGGTGTCGCATGCGGTGCTGCTCGAACTGTTCACCGAGCTCGGCGCCGGCACGCTCATCCACAACTGACAAACCTAAGTGCGATGAGCGCAGAGATGCCGGACACGCAGCGTCTTGCCCTCGGGGCGGCCCTTGGCCCAGGTGTCATTGCGGCGATCTCGTTCGCGCTCTCGGATACGCTTGCCAAGTTCGTCTTCGTCGCCGGCGGCGATGTGCTGACGCTGGCGCTGATCCGCGGCGCCATCGGGCTTGGCATCATGTACATCTACTTGCGGCTCGACCCGCCGAAGCCGAGTACGCCCCGCGTGCGCATGATCGCGCTCGGCCTCGGCGTGCTGTTCGCCGCGGTCGTCTACGGCTTGTTCAAGGCGATCGAACTGATCACCGTGCCGGTCGCGGTGCTGACCTATTTCGCCTATCCGCTGCTCACCGGCATCGGCGGCTTCATGTTCCGCATTGAGCGGCTGTCGTGGCAAGGTGCGCTTGCCGCGCTCGTTGCGTTCCTCGGCCTGGCGCTGATGATCGGCGCCTATCCGCAACACCTTTCCGTGCTCGGCATCATGTTCGCGCTTGGCGCCGCGGTATCGCGCGCGGTGTTTCTTCTGGTCGCCCGCGCGGAATTGCAGGAGGCCGATCCGCGCCTGACGACGTGGCATTCGCTGGTGTCGTCGACGGCGATTTTCGCGATCGCGGCCGCCATCACCATGGATTGGCACGCGCCGCATAGCGGCCTCGGCTGGTTCGCGGTCCTGGTGGTGAGCGTCACCACGGCCAGCGGCATCCTGATGCTGTACGCCTCGACCCGGCGGATCGGCCCGTTTCGCACGGCGCTGCTCATGAATCTGGAGCCGCTGTTGGCAACGCTGATCAGCGCGCCGCTGCTTGGCGAGATCATCACGCCGCTGCAGGCCGTCGGCGGCGCAATTATGCTGGGCGCGCTGGTGGCGTTTCAGCTGTGGCGCTGATGCCCTCGCTGGCAAGTTTGCGCGTTTGCCGCGGCCGTTTTTGGATTTGGTCGCATTTTCTGCGGAAAACCGGCATCCACTTTTCCGGAAAATGCTCTAATATCGGGGCCGCAAAACCGGGAGGGAAAACATGAAAATGACGGCGAATACGCCGGCGGCGCAATGTACTGCGCCTTCCAAAACGCTTTTTGGCTGCTCTTGTCACGCCTCGCGGCGCGGCTTTTTGGCGGGTGCCGCGGCGTTCGCGGCCACGGCCGTTGTGCCGGAGTTAAAGACGCCGGCGCTCGCCGCACCCGCAAAACTGATCGACACGCATCATCACTTTTATCCGCCGGCCTACCAGAAGGCCTGGGGGGCGTGGGAGGACGCGCACAAGATTCCACATCTCGGCGTGCAACTCGCCTGGACGCGCGACAAGGCGTTCGAGGACATGGACAAGGCCGGCATCACCACCGGCGTGCTGTCGCTGGCGTCGACGCCCGGCGTGTGGTTCGACGCCGGGCCCGAAAAGGCGCACGACATGGCGCGGCTGTGCTGCGACTTCGCCGCCGAGATGGTGCGCGACCGGCCCGGCCGCTACGGCCTGTTCGCGCCGCTGTCGATGCTCGACATCGACGCCACGCTCAAGGAAATCGAATACGCCTTCGACACGCTGCACGCCGACGGCATCAACCTGCAATCCAACTACGGCGACAAGTGGCTGGGACACCCCACCTACAAGCCGGTGATGGAGGAGCTGAACCGCCGCAAGGCGGTGGTGTTCGTGCATCCGCTGGTGGCGAGCTGCTGCGGTCATCTTTCGGTCGGCGCGTTCCCGGCCGTAATCGAAGTGCCGCACGATACCACGCGAACGGTCGTGAGCTTGTTGCTGTCAGGGACCTTCACGCGGCAGCGCGACATCAAGTGGATCTTCTCGCACGGCGGCGGCACAATTCCGTTTTTGGCCGGACGCATCGAGGCGTTCTACGACAAGAAGGCGCGCGCGCCCGGTGGCGTTGCGCCCGACGGCATCGAGGCCGAATTCCGCCGTCTTTACTATGACACCGCCAACGCCACGCATCCGGCCGCGATGGCGGCGCTGCAAAAGCTCGTGCCGATGTCGCAAGTGACCTATGGCACCGACACTCCGTATTTTCCGCTTGATCAGATCAACAATCTGCGCAGTCTCGGCCTGCCGCAGTCCGATCTCGACTCGATCGCAAGCGGCAATGCCGAGCGGCTTCTGCCGCGGTTGAAAGCGTGAGCTAAGGGCGATGGCGCAGGGGTATGGGCGAGCCTGAAAATCGTTTTGCGCGGCGATTGACGGGTGCGCTGCTCGCGCTGTTGTTTGGTGCGGGCATTGCCGGACCGGCCACGGCGCAGAGCGAGGCGCCGCCGCAAGGGAGTCCGCAGTCCCAAGGCTCAGCTCAAGTGTCCGTCGCGCTCGTGCTTGCGGTCGACACGTCCGGTAGTGTCAGCATGAGCCGCTTCGAATTGCAGAAGCAGGGCTACGCGGCGGCGTTCCGCAATCCGCAGGTGCTCAATGCCGTCCGCTCACTCGGCACGCACTCGATCGCGGTGACGATGTTTCAATGGACCGGGCCGTTCCTGCACATCGTCGTCGCCGACTGGACGCTGATCAAGGATACGCCCAGCGCCGAGGCGTTCGCCGGCGCGATCGACGCAGCGCCGCGCAAGCTGTTCGGCGGCGGTACGTCAATCAGCGGCGCGATCGATTACGCGCGCACTTTGCTGGCGCAGAGTCCTTACAAGGGCGCCCGGCGCATCATCGATGTTTCGGGCGACGGCTCCAACAATTCAGGCCGTCCGGCGGCAATGGCGCGCGACGAAGCCGTGGCCGACGGTGTCGGCATCAACGGCCTGCCGATCCTGACCGTGGAACCGGGCCTCGACCATTACTATTTTACCAATGTCATCGGCGGGCCGGGCGCGTTCATGGTTCCGGTGGCAAATTATGACAATTTTGCTGATGCAATTTTGAAAAAACTGATCAATGAAATCGCCGCCGGGCCGGCCTTCGATCAGATAAACGTGAGAATGGCGTCAACATCTCGGCCACAAACTCGGCCAAGTCTGCGCCGAGACTTCGCGGCGTCGGCAATCTTCAAGTCGGACCTTGCAAAAGCCGTATCGCGATGAGGGCAGGCCTTGCGCGGATTCCACAACAGCACGTTCGATCCACAGACGCTGGTCGTGATCGAGACCGCGTTCGATGAGGCGTGGCTGACGCTCAAAGCGATCGGCAACTCATCGATCAAGCCGGACGAACTCGCGCGCTCCATGCTGCGGCTCGCCCTGGAGGGCGAACGCGATCCGGTCGCGCTGCACGACGGAGCGATCGAAGGCGTGCTCCCGGCGCCGACCTGGCGCGAGGTGAGCTGAGCCGGCGACTAAGCTGAGTTGAAGTGATTACGAATGCGCCGCCAGCATGGCCATGCCGGCGATCAGCGCGGCCGCCATGGTGCCGAGAAAAATGGCCATGAGAAACGGCAGCGTTTTCCGCAACTTCCGACGCATCACCCGACCCCAGCCCCAGTTCCAGCCTCAGCCCGCATTGCATCCGATTCGATAACGGCTAAACACTGTGACGGTGAAAAATGGCAATAACGAGTCGCAGGGAACCGGACCGCACGCGTCGCGCGGGTTCCGCGGAATCGCGACCTGGGTGTTCGATCTCGACAACACGCTTTATCCGCATCATCTCAACCTGTGGCACCAGGTCGACCAGCGCATTCGCGACTACGTCGCCGATTTCCTGAAGATCAGCCATGACGAGGCGTTCCGCCTGCAGAAGGATTATTACCGGCGCTACGGCACGACGATGCGCGGCCTGATGGAGGAGCACGGGCTTCAGCCGGACGAATTTCTCGAAATGGTCCATCAGATCGATCACTCGCCGCTGACGCCAAATCCGGAGCTCGGCGCCGCGATCGGCGAGCTGCCCGGGCGCAAGCTGATCCTTACGAATGGCACGCGGGCGCACGCCGATGCGGTGATGCGCCGGCTCGAAATCGGGCACCACTTTGAAGACGTGTTCGACATCAGGGCGGCTGAACTCGAGCCGAAGCCGCAGCCGCAAGTCTATCAGCGCTTTCTCAAGCGGCACCGCGTCGATCCAAACAGCGCGGTGATGTTCGAAGACCTCGCCCGCAATCTCGAAGTGCCGCACGCGCTCGGCATGACCACGGTTCTGGTGGTGCCGAAGGGCGCCGGCGTGGTGTTGCGCGAGGACTGGGAGCTCGCCGGCCGCGACGAGCCGCATGTCGATTACGTTACCGACGATCTGGCGGAGTTTTTGCGCGGTATCGTTGCGCGGGCTTAATCTGTAGCAATTGCTTGACATTATTGGGCTCCGCCCCGACAAACCGCCGCAACAGGGATCCCTTCCAAGGATCGTATCCATGTCGACAGCCGATCTGGAAAAGACCATCGACGACGCCTTCGAGAAGCGCGACGGCATCGGGCCGACCACCAAGGGGCCGGTGCGTGACGCCGTTGCGGCGGCGCTCGAATTGCTGGATAGCGGGCAAGCGCGCGTTGCCGAGCGCGCGGCGGACGGCCCTGCGAAAGGCACCTGGAAGGTCAATCAGTGGCTCAAAAAGGCGGTCCTGCTGTCGTTCCGTCTCAACGACATGAGCGTTATTCCAGGCGGGCCGGCGCATGCGGCGTGGTGGGACAAGGTGCCGTCGAAATTCGACGAATGGGACGACCAGAAATTCCGCGGTGCCGGCTTTCGCGCCGTGCCCGGCTGCGTGGTGCGCCACGCCGCTTACATTGCGCCGGGCGTGGTGCTGATGCCGTCGTTCGTCAATCTCGGCGCCTATGTGGATTCCGGCACCATGATCGACACCTGGGCCACGGTCGGCTCGTGCGCGCAGATCGGCAAGAACTGTCACATCTCCGGCGGCGTCGGCATCGGCGGCGTGCTTGAGCCGTTGCAGGCCGGACCGGTGATCGTCGAGGACAATTGCTTCATCGGGGCGCGCTCCGAAGTGGCCGAGGGTGTCATCGTGCGCGAAGGCGCGGTGCTGTCGATGGGTGTGTTCATCGGCGCCTCGACCAAGATTGTCGATCGTGAATCCGGCGCGATCACGCAGGGCGAGGTGCCGGCCTATTCGGTGGTGGTGCCGGGCTCAATGCCCGGAGAGGCGCGCGGCAGAAACGTAAACCCGAACCTCTACTGCGCCGTCATCGTCAAACGCGTCGATGAAAAGACCCGCGCCAAGACCAGCATCAACGAACTGTTGCGCGATTGACGCGCGTGGCCGCGATGGATTGGCGCTATCTCCTCTGGCTGCTCGATGGCTTCCACGGCCGCATCGGCCGCAAGCCGTTCTGGATCGGAATGCTCGCGGTCGGCGCCGCCAACATGGCGGCGTGCTATGCGGCGAGCCAGATCCAAGGCGATCAGCTGAATGCCATCGTCGATCTCGTGTTCACCTATCCGGAATTCGCCATTGCCACCAAGCGCGCCAACGACCGCAACCTGCCATTCTGGCTCCTCGGCGTCTTTTTTGCAGCGAGCGTGATGCTCGACTTGTTCTCGGTTCTGGGTTGGGCCGGCAGCGATGCAAGCCCGAGCACGCTGGCTTACGCCCTCGCTGTGCCGTTCACCGCCTTCGGTATCGCGCTATTGGTCGAACTTGGTTTTCGCAAAGGTACCGCGGGTCCCAACCCGCATGGTCCCGATCCGCTCGCGGGCGCAGGCCGCGCGAGCTAGAGTGTTTGCTATGACCGCCGATCCTCTCACCATCGCCCGCGACCTGCTGCGCTTCCCGTCGGTGACGCCGGCGGACGGCGGCGCGCTCGCGTATCTGCACAGCGTGCTGGCGAAAGCGGGTTTTAGCGTTCAGCGCATGACGTTTACCGAGCCCGGCACCGCGCCGATCGAGAACCTTTATGCGCGCATCGGCACCGAGCAACCCAATCTGGTGTTCGCCGGCCATACCGATGTCGTGCCGCCGGGTGACGAAACGATGTGGCGTCATCCGCCGTTCGCCGGCGAGGTCGCGGACGGCAAGCTCTTTGGGCGCGGCGCCGTCGACATGAAGGGCGGCATCGCCTGCTTCGTCGCCGCGGCGCTGGATTATCTGGCGGCGAATAACGGCAAGCCAAAGCATGGGTCGATCTCGCTGCTCATCACCGGCGACGAGGAGAGCATCGCCGTCAACGGCACCATCAAGCTGTTGCAATGGGCGGCCGCGCGCGGCGAAAAATTCGATCACTGCGTGCTTGGCGAGCCGAGCAACGTCGACATGCTCGGCGACACCATCAAGGCCGGCCGCCGCGGCTCGCTCAACGGTGTGCTGGTTGTGACTGGCAAGCAGGGCCACGTCGCCTATCCGGATCGCGCCGACAATCCGGTGCGCGGGCTGGTCAAGCTGATCGCGGCCATCCAGGCGCCGCTCGACGACGGCAGCGCGCAGTTCGATCCGTCGAACCTCGAATTCACCTCGATCGACATCGGCAACAAGACGGTCAATCTCATTCCAGGCGAGGCGCGGGCGCGTTTCAACATCCGCTTCAACGACCGGCACAGCCAGGATTCGCTCAAACAGCTTATCGGACAGCGGGCGGAGGCAGCCGCCGAGGGCCGCGTCCGCTTCGCCATCGAGTGGGAACCGTCGAACGCCGATGTTTTTGTCACCAAGCCGGGCCCATTCACGGAGCTTGCGGCGTCCGCGATTGCCGAAGTGACCGGACGCAAACCGAAACTGTCGACCACCGGCGGCACATCGGACGCGCGCTTCATCAAGGACTATTGCCCGGTGCTGGAATTCGGCTTGGTTGGGCAGACCATGCACGCGATCGACGAATGCGTGCCGGTCGCCGATCTTGTGGCGCTGACGGCGGTGTATCGGCGGATTATCGAGAAATATTTCGAATAGCCCGCGCCTTACCGCGCGTGGCGATCACGCTTTCCGCGGCTGCTGTCCCGGTGAGATAACCGCCGTGCGCAGTCGAGAAGTCGTGCAGCGAGCAGGCTTCGCCGGCAAAGAACAGACGATCATCGACGGGCTTGGCCAAAACGGCGCGGCGATCGGCGTATCCCGGCCGAGCAAACGAATAGGCGCCGAGCGCGTATTGATCGATGCCCCAGCGGTGAACCCGTATCGGTTTTAGGCGCTTGGCAAAGTCGCTTCCCATCACGCCAACCAACTCCGCGACGGCGAAGTCGAAAAAAGCCGCTTCACCGGCCGCTTCAAGCTCGGCCGCGCATGCGCCGCCGAAATA
>DASZWK010000327.1:0-12581 GCA_035546235.1 Xanthobacteraceae bacterium
CGCCGCGGTGTTGCATGAGGCCAAAGAATGGGTCGCGCAGCGGGCGCCACAGGTGACCCAACCCGCCATCGTTCTCGATATCGATGAAACATCACTGTCCAACTGGACCCGAATCTACCGGGACCAGTTCGCATATTTCGCCAACGGTCCATGCCGTCTCGATCAACCAGGTTTCTGCGGCGACCAGCAATGGCAACGCAACGAGGAGGCGCCAGCGATCAAGCCTACGCTCGATCTGTACAAATTCGCGCGCTGCCTGGATGTGGCGTCACCATGCCGGCCTGTGGACGTGTTCTTCGTCACCGGACGGCAGGAGAGCGGCGAGCCGATCGACGGCGAAACGCCGACCCAATGGACCATGGAAAATCTCAACAAAGTCGGCTATCTGAGCCTGAGCCCGGATCATCTTTACATGCGCCGAAAAGGTTTCCCCGGCCCGGTGGAAAATTTCAAGACGGCCGCGCGTACCGAGATCGAGCAGAAGTTCAACGTCACGATCATCGCCAATGTCGGCGACCAGGACAGCGATCTTGTCGGCGGCCATGCCGAACGCACATTCAAAGTGCCGAATCCGTTTTATTTCATCCCGTAGGTGCCTCGTTCTCAGGCCGCTCGCACTTCCAGCGGCAGGCTCGCGAAACCGCGGACGGCGTTGTTGAAGTGGCGCGTTGGCGGGCCCGCCAGTTCGATTGAGGCGACGCGCTGCGCCAACGCCGTCAGCAGCAGTTCGCCTTCCATGCGCGCGATCACCTGGCCGATGCAGACGTGAAAGCCGACGCCAAGGCCGACGTGGCCCTGCACCCGGCGCGTGATGTCGAAGCGGTCCGGCTCCTGCCAATGTTCGGGATCGCGGTTGGCCGAGGCGAGCAACAGCAGTATCTTTTCGTTTGCTGGAACGCGCAGGCCTTCGAGCTCGACCTCGCGCGTCGTCGTGCGGAAGAGGTTTTGGATCGGCGATTCCATCCGAAGCGTTTCCTCGAAGACGTTCTTGGCGAGTGAAGGATCGGCACGGAGCTTCCGCCACTCTCCCGGATTGGTGGCGAGCAGATAAAGCGCGCTGCCAATCGCCGCGACTGTCGTGTCGAGCCCGGCGGATAGGAACGAGCGCACGAGCAACGCGGCTTCCTCTTCGGTCGCTTCACCGGCCTCGACAGCCTGATAGATCTGGGCGCCGAGCCCGTCGGGCGCGAGCGCGGCGCGTGAGCATTTTTCCATGATCCACGGCACCACCGTGCTGGCTGGCGCGGTCGAGGCCTGAAAGCGCGCATTGAGCGGGCCGAAGCCGTTGAACACCATGTCGCCATAGGGCAACAGGTTCTCGCGGCCCTCGGCGTCGAGCCCGACCGCGTCAGGAAACACCTTCAGCGGGAACGCCTCCGCTAACTCCTTCACGGCGTCGAACCGGCCGCGCGCCAGCACGCGCTCAACCGCAGCCGACGCTTCCGTGGCGAAAGGCTCGCGCAGGCGCTGCAGGTCCGGCGGAAACACCACCCGGTCGACGATGCGCCGCGGGCGGTCGTGCACCGGAGGATCGGTTTCAAGCAGCAGGCTCGGCGGCCGCCACGGTTTCTCCTTGCCGAAATGGGTGTAGCCCACGCCCATGCCGGAGCAGTAGGTCTTCCAGTCGAGCAGCGCGGATCGTACCTCCTTGTAACGTGCCATGCCCCAGCACGCGTATTTCGGCATGTAGAAGACCGCCCCGGCGTTCCGCATGGCCGCATATCCCGGATAGGGATCGGCGATGAAAGCGTCGTCATAGGGATCAATATCGAGATCGGGCGCGCGCTCGCGCACTTCAGCCATGGGTGCCTCCACTGGCTTTTGTGGAATGATGCCGCAGCGGCGGAGGTACACGCAACCCTGCCGCAACCCGGAGAACGCGATTTTATAAGAGTGCCCCCGGTTCGCTCGGCGGCGGACCCGGAGAAACAGGGTTGTTGTGAAGCGCGACGCGGCCGCAACCAGGCGGCGCATCTATTGTCAACGGCGCCGACCGCTGTGTATGGTTTGCGTGCCGGAGAAAATCTACAACTCGGGGGAGACAGAGAGATGCGCCTGCGCGTCAGAAACCTGTTTTGCAGCACCCTGTTTCTTGTCGGTAGCCTTGCCGTCAGTTCCGTGGCGGCTGTGGCCCAGTCCAGCGTGACGCTGCAAATAGGGTGCTATGGCGGGGCATTCACGGATGTCGAACAAAGATTCGTTGCTGAGCCGTTCACGGCGCGTACTGGAATCAAGGTCACCTGGATCAACGGCAATCCAAGCGATCATCTGGCGAAGCTGATCGCGAGCCGAGGCCGCCCTGCGCCTTATGATATCGTCTATCTCGACGACGATATCGAAGCAGAAGCGATCAACGCCGGCGTGCTCGGCAAGAGCGGCGCCGCCGATCTGCCGAATCTGAAATTCCTTTACCCGCAAGCGATCAACAAAGACGGCTACGGGCCGGCGCTGAACTTCTATTCGACCGGCATCGTTTACAATGTCGAAAAATTCAAAGCAGCGGGAATTCCCGCGCCGACATCGTGGGCCGATCTGTGGAATCCGAAGCTTGCCGGCCACGTTGGGGTGCCGACGCTCGAAAACACCATGGGTCATGCATTTCTGGTCGCCGCCGAGCACCTTGCCGGCGGCGACGAGAGCACGCCCGAAAAGGGCATCGACAAGATTGCGCAGATCAAGGCGCAATCCTATCCGGGCTCGTCGCCGGTGCTCGATCCATTGTTGCGCTCGGGCGATGTCTGGGTCGCGCCGTGGCTCAACGGGCGCACCTGGGGCCTGATCGATCGCGGCGTGCCGCTCGCTTTCGTGCTGCCGAAGGAAGGCGGCTTCTTCGGTATGACGACGATCAGCGTCACCGCTACCACGCCGCACCGCAAGGAAGCACTCGCCTTCATCAACGACGTGCTCGGCCCGCTGGCGCAGCTCGGCATGGCGAACCAAATCCCATATGGACCGACCAACAGGCTGCTGGCGAGCGTCGTTGCGGCGTATCCCGACATGGCGAAGAAATTTCCGTCCTCGACAGAAGACCTGGCGAAGCTCAAGCTCATCAATTGGAACGTCTTCCACCAGCAATACCCGCACGCCGTGGATCTCTGGAACCGGAAGATTGCGTCGAAATAGCCGGGCCAGAGTGCTCGTAAGTCGAAGCCCATGAGCACGACGGACGTTGAGCGGATTGAACGTCCCGGCCGGCCGTGGCGAGCTGATCCGTGGCTATGGATATTGTTGCCGACGCTGGCGGTATTCGGACTGATCTTTGCCGCGCCGCTTGTCGATCTCGTTCTGCTCAGCTTCCATCGCATGTCGGGGCCCGCGCAGGTCGGCGCCGCGTTCACGCTGGCGAATTACCGGGCCTTCGTCACCGATCCGTTTTATCTCGCAATGCTGCTGCGTACCTGCGGCCTTGGGCTGCTGGTCACTCTGGGCTGCCTCATCGCCGGCTATCCGGTCGCCTATTACCTGGCGCGCACACCGTCGCGCTGGCGGGGCCTTGCGCTGTTTCTGGTGATCGCACCGCTCCTGGTCAGCGCCATTGTGCGCAACATCGGCTGGTTTCCGCTGCTCAGCCAATCCGGGGCGGTCAATTGGGTCCTGCTGAAACTTGGTCTTATCGCTTCGCCGCTGTCGCTCATCAACAATTTCACCGGTGTCGTCATCGGTCTCATTCACGCGCTGTTGCCGTTCATGATCTTGACGCTCACCACGGTGATTCAGCGCATCGAAGGCGACCTCGAGGAAGCCGCCGCCAATCTCGGCGCCGGTCCGCTGCAGACATTCTGGCGCGTGCTGCTGCCGCTGAGCCTGCCGGGCGTCGTATCCGGTTCATTGCTTGTGTTCGCCATGGCGATCAGCGCCTACACCACGCCGGCCATCCTCGGCGGCAACCGCGTGCTGGTGATGGCGACCTATATCGCGCAGCAGTTCCGCACCGTGCTGAACTATCCGGCCGGCGGCACCGCGTCCGCGCTGCTCCTGGTGTTTGCCATCGTGCTTACGGTGCTGGCCTTGCAGGTGCGCACCGGCGAGGAGCGCGTCCCATGATTCGCTGGCTCGCGCTTAGGGGGACGCTGCTTACGGTCTTTGCGTTTCTGCTGGCGCCGGTCATCATCGTTGTAGCGGATTCGTTCAATGGTGGGCCTGCCTTGTCGTTTCCGCCGACGAGTTTCACCACGCAATGGTACGGGCTGATCAAGCCGTCGTTCTTCTCGGCGCTCTATGTCAGCCTGATTGTTGCCAGCTGCACGGCGCTGTTGTCGGTGGTGTTCGGCCTGCCGGCGGCGCTCGCGCTCAGCCGCGGCCGGTTTATTGGCCGCGACGCGATCAACTCGATCCTTCTGTCGCCGCTCGTGGTGCCGGCGCTGGTCACCGGCGTGGCACTTTACCAGTACTCGCTGTCGTTCTGGGATCTGACTCATGTGGCGCTCGGCGGCACGCTGATCGGCCTGATTGTCGGCCATCTCACCTTCGGCATTCCGTTCGGCATCCGCGCGATCCTTGTTGGTCACGCCCGTTTCGAGCCGGCGCTCGAGGAGGCGGCGCTCAATCTCGGTGCCACGCCGCTACAGACATTCTGGCGCGTGACGGTGCCGATCCTGCGACCCAGCATCGTTGCGGGCGGGGTCTTCGCCTTCGTGATGTCGCTCGACGACGTGCCGATCGCGCTGTTCATGGGCGGTGGTGACGCGACGACGCTGCCGGTGCAGATTTTCACCACCGTCGAGTTCGATTTCGGCGGCGATGTGATGGCCGTCTCTGCCCTTATTGTCGGGGCCTCGGCTGTGCTGATGCTGCTGCTCGACCGGCTTATCGGCCTCGAACA
The DNA here is from genome assembly GCA_035546235.1 of Xanthobacteraceae bacterium. Taxonomy (GTDB): domain Bacteria; phylum Pseudomonadota; class Alphaproteobacteria; order Rhizobiales; family Xanthobacteraceae; genus BOG-931. The sequence goes on from DASZWK010000327.1 coordinate 4,823, forward strand.
GCTGTTCGGCGCCAGGCAGTGATCGGGAAGGGCGCCGCCGTGTCCGAGGTTCGCTTTGTCGGCGTCGAAAAATCCTACGGCGATCAGCCCGCGGTGCGCGGCATCGATCTGACGGTGCAGCCCGGCGAGTTCGTCACGCTGCTCGGCCCGAGCGGTTGCGGCAAGACCACGTGCCTGCGCATGGTGGCCGGCTTCGTCGCCCCGAGCCGCGGGCGGATCATCATGGGCGGCCGCGATATCACGGCGCTGCCGCCATACCGGCGCAATACCGGCATGGTGTTTCAGTCCTACGCGTTGTTTCCGCACAAGACGGTCGCGGAAAACATCGCCTTCGGCTTGCAGGTGCGCCGGCTGCCGCGGGCCGAGCGCGAGCAGCGCATCGCCGAGGTGCTGCGCCTCGTTCACCTCGATCAATTCGCTTCCCGTTATCCGGCGCAGTTGTCCGGCGGCCAGCGGCAGCGCGTGGCGCTCGCCCGCGCCATCGTCATTCGGCCCGAGGTACTGCTGCTCGACGAGCCGTTGGCGGCGCTCGACCTGAAATTGCGCGAAGAACTGCAAGTCGAGATCAAGCGCGTGCAGTCGGCGCTGAAGATCACGACGCTGTTCGTCACGCACGATCAGGGCGAAGCACTGAGCATGTCGGATCGCGTCGCGGTCATGCAGGACGGCCGCATCGTCCAGATCGATACGCCGGAAGCGCTCTACGAGCGGCCGAACTGCCGCTATGTGGCGAATTTCGTTGGCCGCACCAACCTGCTCGATGTTGTGGTGCGGGAAAAACTCGACGGCAATCTCGTTCGAGTCGAATTGAGCGGCGCCTCCAAGGCGTCATTTGTCGCCGCGGCCGGGCCGGCGTTCGAAGCGCAAGTGGGGGATCGTTGTCTGCTCGGTGCGAGACCTGAGCATTTTCATCTCGGCGGCGGCCGCGCCAATACCATGCAGGCCAAGGTGCGCAGCGTCACCTATCTGGGCAGCATCCGCTACGTCGACACCGAAGGGCCGGACGGCGAGAACGTGACAGTGCAAGCGCAGCCCGGCGAACCGCTTCCCGGCCGCGGCGAAACCGTCACCATCACCTGGCGCCCACAAGCTTGCTTTTTGATCAAGGAGTAGAAGCACATGCGCGACATAAAGAAGACGATCGGCTTGTCCGGTCTGCTGGCAGCGGGTCTGATCGGGGCCGCCCCGGCGGCCCTGGCGCAGACTTCCAGCGTCACACTCAACGTCGCCACGTTCGGCGGCCATTCGGGTGACGTGGAAAAGGGCTATGTGGGCGACCGCATGACGCGCATGACCGGCGTCAAAGTCGAATGGACGCACGGCAATCCGAGCGATTTCTTCGCCAAGATGCTGGCATCGCGCGGACGGCAGGCGCCGTTCGATGTCGTGCTGCTCGACGATGCCGTACAGGACGCCGCCATCAAGGCCGGCGTGGTCGCCAAGCTCGATCCCGCTTTGGTGCCGAACCTCACCAAGCTCTATCCGCGCGCCCGCAACCCGCAGGGTTACGGTCCCTATGCGATCCTTTATTCGGTCGGCATCGTCTACAACAAGGACAAGCTGAAAGCGGCGGGCGTTAGTGAGCCCACGTCTTGGCAGGACCTGTGGAATCCGAAGCTCGCCGGCCACATTTCGATCCCGGATATCTCGCTGCCGCAAGGTGCCGATTTCGTCATGAAGATCGCGCAGCTCAATGGCGGCAGTGAAGCTGACGTGATTCCAGGCTTGAAAAAAATCGCCGAGATCAAGGCCAACTCGTATTACACGTCATCCAATACGCTCGGGCAGCAGCTCGCATCCGGCGACGTGTGGGTGTCGGTATGGACCTCTGGCCGCGCCTGGGCGATGATCAATCAGGGTTTTCCGATCGGCTACGCGATCCCGAAGGAAGGCAGCGTGCTCGGTATCGACACCGTCGACATGGTGGCCGGCACCGCGCATCCCAAGGAAGCGCAAGCCTTCATCAACATGCAGATCGATCCGCTCAGCCAGCTCGGCTGGGCGATGGAGATGTCGTACGGGCCGAGCAACGCGACGCTGCAAAGCGCGTTCGCGGCCTATCCGGAGCTGGCGCGGATGATGCCGTCTTCGGAAGCCGACCTGCAAAAGCTCTATTCGCCGAACTGGGGCGTCTATAACGCCAACCTGGCGAAGGCGACCGATTACTGGAACCGCAACGTCAAACACTGACGCGGCAGCCGGAGCCGCCAGCGTCAGCTTTATGATGTGTAACGTCTATCCCGCTTCGGCGACGAAACGGTTGCGCATCTTGCCCAAGGATTCGATCTCGGTCTCCATCACGTCACCCACCTTGATGAACGTGTTGGTGCCCTGGCCGACGCCGCCGCAGGTGCCGCAGCTGAAAAAGTCACCGCTCTCCAGCGAGAGAATGTTGGAGGCGTATTCAATCTGCTCCTCGGGCGTGAAGATGAACTGCGAGGTGTTGCCGTTCTGCTTGATTTCGCCGTTGAGCGTGAGCCGGATGAACAGCTTCTTGTGATCCGGCACGAAGGCGCGCGGCACCAGGAACGGCCCGGTCGGGGCGAAATTGTCGTGGCTCTTGCCGTTGAGCCAGTCCGAGCGCAGCCCGGGCCGGTCGGTGCGGACCTGCAGGTCGCGGGCCGAAACATCGTTGGTGGTCATGAAGCCCGCCACATGGTCGAGCGCGCGTTCGGCCTTGATGCGTTTGCCTCCCTTGCCAATGACGAGTGCGATCTCGGCTTCCCAGTCGATCTTCTTTAAGCCCAGCGGAATGGCGATGTCGTCGTTGGCGCCGCATAGTGTGCTCGGCGCTTTGAGGAACAGATAAGGGTCGCTGGTCGATTTTTCCCCGGTGAATTTCGGGCCGCTGGCCGGCGTCATGCCGGCGCGCAGCATCTCATCGACGTGCTCCTGAAAGTTCTGCGCCGCATAGAACATCTTGCCGGGCCGGCGCACCGGAGCCAGCGCGCGCAGGGTTGCGAGTTTGACGGCGCCGGGCCTGCCTTCCTTTTCCAGCGCCTCGCATATTTTTTGCAGCGTGGCGAAATTGGCATCCCAATCTTCTAACAGGCCGTCGATGCTGTCGGTGCTGCTTAAAGCTCCGGCGTTCGGTGCGGCCTTGAGATTGATGACATCGTCGTCGCCAAGCACGATGGCCGCAAAGGGCCTGACGCCCGCCTTGGTGAAGGTGCCGAGCTTGAAGGGAGTGCCGTTCATGTGTTGTGTCCTTTGTGCTAAAGCATTTTCTGGAAAATGGCCGCCGGTTCTCCGAAGAAAATGCGACCAAATCTAGTGATTAGCTGCCGCGAAATACCGGTTTGCGCTTGGCATGGAAGGCTTCGACGCCTTCGCGGAAATCGTCCGACTGGCGCAGCCGGCTGTAACAGTGGCCTTCCAATTCGATGGAGGCTTCTAGATCGGTGTTCTCGGTAGCATTGAGCAGCGCCTTGGCGGTGCGCTGCGCCAGCGGCGAGAAGCTGCGCAGTTCGTCGACCAAAGCATCCGTCGCCGCCTCGAGCTTGTCGTCCGGCACGCATTCGGTGGCGATGCCCCAGTCATAGGCCTGCTTGGCTGGGATGCGCTTCGAGCGCATCACGATGTCCTTGGTGCGGGTGATGCCGATGATCTTTTGCAGCCGCGCCGAGCCGCCCGAGCCCGGGATCTGGCCGAGCCGCTGCTCCGGCAGCGCGTAAAGGCAAGTCTCCGAGACGAGGCGGAAATCGCAGGCCAGCGAAATCTCGAAGCCGACGCCGAAGCAGTAGCCGCGATTGGCCACGATCACCGGCTTGGTGCAACGCGCCGGTGCGGCGATGTTCCAGGCGAGCTTGGAGACGTGCTCGGGCGAGGCGGCCAAAAATCCTGCAATGTTGCCGCCCGAGGAAAAATGCTCGCCGTTGGCGCGCAGCACGATCACACGGACACGCGCATCTTCGTCGAGCGTCTCGAACACCAGCCGCAACTGGTCGCGCTGCGCCATTTCGATGACATTGAGCGGCGGCCGGTCAAGCACCACGTCGGCGCGCTCGCGCGCGGCGTCGATCTCGACGCGAAAGCCGTCGAGCTTTTGCAGTCGAGGGTCGGCAAATTCAGTCATACGGGCGTTCCTTGTTGGTGCGGCGCGGGATTGACGGGTGCATCCGACTGGGCGGCGTATTCGCCGGCCACGAGCTTGCGGCGCAAGAGTTTCCCGACCGGCGATTTTGGAATCTCAGTGACGAACACGTAACGTCGCGGGCGTTTGAAACCGGCGAGCCCCGACGTGCGGCAGAACGCGTCAAGCTCACCGGACTCGACCGGTGCGCGACGTTTGATGAAGGCGGTGACGACTTTGCCCCAGCGCTCGTCCGGCAGGCCCACCACGGCGACTTCGGAGACGCCCGTGTGCAGCGACAGGCAGGACTCGATCTCGACGGGCGAAATGTTTTCGCCGCCGGAGATGATCATGTCGTCGACCCGGCCGGTGACGAAGATGTCGCCGTCCGCGTCGACGAGGCCGGTGTCGCCGGTGAAATACCAGCCCTGGCGGATCGCCTTGGCGTCGGCTTCCGGCCGCCGCCAATAGCCCTCGAACGACTCGTCGCCGGCCAGGAGCGCGATGATCTCGCCTTCCTCGCCGCGAGCGGCAACATCGTCGACCGACTTGGCGCCGAGCTTCACCACGCGCACCATCTGATTGATGCCGGCACGGCCGGCCGAGCCGGGCTTCTTCGGCGCGTTCTGATCAATGGTGCAGGTGTAGATTTCCGACGAGCCATAGTGATTGACGAACAGATCCGGCTCGAACGCGGCCTGCAGCTTTTTCAATAAGCCGTCGGTCATCGGCGCCCCGGCAAAACCTAGCTTCTTCACCGAACTGACGTCGCTCGTCGCGAATCGCGGATGATGCACGAGGTCATGGTAGAGCGTCGGCACCAGATAAAGGTTGGTGACTCGTTCGGCGGCGATCAGATCGAGCGCGCGTTCGACGTCAAAGCGGCGCAGACAGACGAACGCGCCGCCAAGGAGCGACATCGCCAACAGCGAGCGTACCCCCATGGTGTGATAGAGCGGCATGACGCCGAGCGTGCGTTCACCGTTGGCGTAGAGATTCTGCGCCACGTGCGCTACCGCGGCGGCGCGCTCGGCGCGCTGGCGGCGCGGCACACCCTTTGGCCGCGCCGTCGTGCCGGACGTGTAAAGCATCACCGACCAGGCTTCCGCATCGGCGCGCGGTGCTGCGTCTGGCGCAGCCTGCGCCGCCATCGCCGCGAAGGACAGGTCCGAGGGGGCCGCAGCATCGACCGCGATCCGCGGCAGCTTCTGCGCCAGGGCCGAGCCGACGATCGCCGGCGCCGACACGCCCTCATAGGCGAGCGCCTTGGCCTCGGCGTCAGCCAGGAAGAAGTCGATTTCGTCCGCTGTCGAACGCCAATTCACCGGCGTGATGATGATGCCGGCAAACTGGCAGGCCCAATGCAGGGTCGCCGCCTCCCAGCGGTTCGCCAGCGCGGTGACAAGGTGGTCGCTTGGTCTAAGCCCAATGGCATCGAAGCCTGCGACCAGCGCGGAGATGCGCCGGTACCATTGCGCATAGGTTAGCCGCACCTCGCCGTCGGCGATCGCAAGTGCATGCGGATCGCGGGCGACGCTGGCGAGAAAGCTTAAGCCGAGGTCGAGCATGGGAGATCAGGAATAACACCACAGCAGGCGGCGCACCAAGCCGCGCCGCGCATCGTGTCGCCGCGGCTAGTGCCAGCCCTTCATGGGCAATTCCAGCTTGCTGGTCGCACGGTCCGTCGGCCAGACCGAGACATATTCCTTGCCTTTCAGCTGGACCAGAAAGGTCGACGCCAGGATATTCTGACCGGTGGCGTCGAACTTCACGCCGTTATAGCCGATCATCAGTTGGCCGGCTTTGAGATCGGTCGTTCGCAGCGCGGCCTGGATCTTGTCGGGAGCCGTCGAGCCGGCGCGGTTGATGGCGTCGGCCAGCACCAGGAAGCCTTCCATCCAACGCGCGCTGGTGTCGTCGAGGTCGCGGCCGTATTTCTGTTTGAACATCTGATCGACGATGTAGCTGTTCGATCCCGGTTTGCCGATGTCAAAGGCGCTGCGGTTGATCGCGCCCTGGGCCAGATTGCCGACATTGGGGATGAAGGCCGGATCGGAAAAGCCGGAATCGTCGCCGATGATGATCGGCGGCAGGTAATCCAAATTCTTCATCGTCTTGAAATAGAGGATGATGTCGGCGGTGTAGCTGACGAAGATCACGGCGTCCGGCTTGAGGGTCTTGAGCTGGAGCACCTGCGCGGTCACATCCGAACCGTTGGCGTTGTAGGGGATTTGCGCCGCTACCGGGATGTTGGCGGTCTTGGCGGCCTGCACGATGCTGGCGCCGACCGACGTGCCGTAGTCGGTGTTCTCATTGACGATGGCGATGCTGTTGATCTTTGTGCCGGTCTTTTTGAGCTGCGTGAGAAAATCGGCGTAGGCCTTGGCGAAGTCCGGCGCAATCGGAGTCGTGCGGAAAGTCCATTTGAAGCCGCGGCCGGTAATGTTGGAGGCGACAGAATCCGCAACGAGATACGGGACGCCCTGCCGCTCGGCGACCGCGGTGGCGACCAGCGACACCGAGGAGTGATACGAGCCGAGCATGGCGGCAACGTGATCCTGGGTGATCAGGCGGAGCGTCTGCTGCTGACCGATTTGCGGATTGCCCTGATGGTCGGCCTCGTCGAGCACAATCTTGGCGCCGCCGAGATTTGGCAAGCCAGCGGTCGCGCCGAGGGGCAGGTTCTTAAGGTCCGGATAAGCGTTGTTGACGATGTCGGCGCCCAGATGCACCGCATCGCGAGCGGATTGGCCGGCGCTGGCGGCATTGCCGGTCAGCGGATAGATGACGCCGATCTTGACGTCGGCCGCATCGGCCGGGACCGCCATCATGACGGCGATTGCGGCAGCAACCGCCGCAGCCGCGAAGCCGCACATCGCTTTGTTCATTTCGCTCCTCCCTGGGCGCCCGGCTGGCGCCATGACCGGCCGTATTTGACCGGAAAACGAGCGGCTTTGTCCATCGCCGGTTTTGTCACCCTGTGTTGGGTATCTCAGCCGGCATCTCGCTCCGCGCCGAGCGTAAGCAGACGTCATAAACGACGAGGAGGCCCGTTAGGGCCTCCTCGCGACGGATTGCTCTCTCGATTTAGCGGAGACGCTTAGCGCCAGTGATGCCAATGGTGCCAGTGATGCCACCCGGGGGCTACCACAACATTCGGTCCGCCGTAGTAGTCATAATAGCCGTAAGGGGCCGGTCCATATGCCGGCGGGCCAACGCCGACTTCGATGCCACCCGGCCCGGCGTAGAATCCAACCTGAGCCATGGCAGGTGCCGACACGGCCATCAGAGCCGTTGCCGCCACAATACCCAATGCGAGTTTTCTCATTGAGTGCCTCCTTTCTCGCTTTAGAGAAAACGCGCAGTCGCGCGCGCCGTTCCGAAAAGCGCACGAAGTTCCGGTGCTCAAATTATGGTGGGTGGGTGGAACAAACTTTTTTGCAAAGTGCGGCGCGAATTCCGCGCCGATTAACGGCCGTTCATTCGGCGGCGATGCGCAAGGCTTCCGGCGTCTCGTCATGCTCGCGTTTCTCGCCGCGCAGCCAGGCCTGGAACCGATCGAGATAAAGATAGATCACGGGTGTGGTGAACAGCGTCAGACACTGACTGAATGCGAGGCCGCCCACCATGGCGTAACCGAGTGGCTGGCGAAGTTCTGATCCGGAACCGTGGCCGAGCATCAACGGC
>DASZWK010000328.1:0-3442 GCA_035546235.1 Xanthobacteraceae bacterium
GCAAACTCACTCCGCCTTGAGTCCCGCCTCTTTGATGACCGGCCCCCATTTCGCCATCTCGGATTTGAAGAACGCCTCGCATTCCTGCGGCGAGTTGCCGATCGGCACGTAGGCCATGGCGGCGAGCTTGGCGATGACTTCGGGCTGCTTGAGACCGTTGACGATCAGGTCGTGCAGTTTGGCGACGATCTCCTTGGGCGTGCCGGCCGGCACCACGATCGCGGTCCAGGTCGCGCCTTCGACATCGGGGAAGCCCGCTTCCGCCATGGTGGGAACGTCGGGCAGTGTCGGCGAACGCGTCTTGCCGGTGACCGCCAGCGCGCGCAGGGCGCCGGATTTGATCAGCGGCACCGCCGGCGCCATGGCGCCGAACGAGATCGGGGTGTGGCCGCCGACGGTCGCCTGCACGGCCGGCCCGCCGCCGCCGAACGGCACATGCACCAGATCGAGGTGCAGCGAATGCTGAAACAGCGAGCCGACGAGTTGCGGCGGGGTACCGGTGCCCGGCGAGGCGAAACTCTCCTTGCCGGGATTGGCGCGTATCCACGCCACCAGCTCCTTGACGCTCTTGGCCGGCACCTGCGGGTTGACCGCGAGCACCACCGGCGTCTGGGCGCCAACCGTGACGGCGTCAAAATCCTTGAGCGGATCGAACGCCACATGGCTGTAGAGGAACGGATTGTTGGTGAGATTGCCGCCGGTGACGAGGATCGTGTAGCCGTCCGGAGGCGATTTCGCCGCGCGCTCGGTGCCGACATTGCCGCCGGCGCCGCTCACGTCTTCGACGTAGAAATTCTCTTTGGTCTGCGCCGAAAGGCTTTGCGCGATCAGCCGCGCGAACAGATCGGTCGGGCCACCCGCGGCGAAGCCGACAATCACTTTCACGGGCCGCGCCGGCCAAGTCTCGGCGGCGGCCGCACCCGTGATGCTGATGGCCAAAAGGCCCAGCGCCAGTGCCAATTGTTTTTTCATATCGATCCCCTCCCCTGCGTTTGGTTAGTCTTGTTCCGGATCATATCGCCCGGATTACGTTGCGCGACCGGCGCGCGCCCGTCGCGTCAAATCTCACGATGCGGCGATTATGCCAGCGGCTGCGCGGCATTCAAGAACACCGGCGCGCACGCCCTGGCGAAATGACGCTCGCTTGTTTTGCTGCTGCCGCATGCCGCGCCGGTGCGCGGCGGACGCTCAGAGGTGCGCCACCACGGCGAGCTTCGTGATCTCGCCGTTCTCATAGGCCTGCAGGAAGGCGCTGTAATCCTTGAACGAGACGCAGCCGTTCGACTGGCCGTTCGGACCGAGCATGAAGGTGTGAGCCAAAAGCCCGCTGCGCCCGAATACCTTGCTCTCATCAACGGGAATAAGGCGCAGCGCCGCCACGCCGTGAAACAGATGCTCGCGCGGGCGCAACGTGTAGACATCGGGCGGGGTGACGCCGCGATTGCGCTCATGGGCCGAGTCGGGATCGTCCAGCTGGTCGCCCAGTCCGGAATGCGCTTCCAGCGCAGTGCCGTTCGGCAGGTACACGACGTGGGCGGAGATATCGTAGACCGCGGTTTGCCGGTCATAGAGGCCGCCGGTCGTGCCTGCCGTCATCCCGTCCGTATCCGCCGATGCATAGGCCAGTTCGACCTTATTGGAGGATGGCGCGCCGAAGAGCTTGGCAAAGATCGATGGCGAGGCGGACGAGGTCCCGAACAGCCGCTGGAAGATGCTGCGGTGATCCGCCGGCGGGGACCACGTGTCGCTCGCCGTCTGCTGATTCGTGGCAGCCGGCGCGGCGGAACGCCGGGCGCGTGAGGTGCCATGCGGCAATGATTCGGTGCGCGAGAGCCGGCGGACAGGCCCCTGTTGTCGCACGTCCGGCTGCTCGACCGATGCGAGGCGGAAGGTGCTCTCCGGGACGCCGGTGGTGAAGGCTGCGGAAAAACGGCTGTCGAACGGCAGGGCGGCGATCCTGGCGGAAGCGAGTTCCGGCGCCTGCATGACGGCCAGCTTATTGGAGCGGCCCGCTGCTACGGGGAGGCGGTCGCCGCGCGTGGACGAAGCCTCATTGGCAGTGAGACCATCGAGATTGACGCAGAGAGTCCAAGCACAGGCCAGCGCAACGCCAGCCAGCGCCGCACCACCCAGGATGCGTTGCGGCAGCGCGTTGACCGAAGAAATCCCCTGATCGTAGGCCCGCGAATTATAGGGCCACGTCACCCCGACCGTCATTCCCCCTCACACCCCGTAGTGAACCCGCACGTCCCCGCACATAACAGCAACCGCCGCCACGATGGCGGACCGATGCACGGGTAGATGTGTAGACACGTCCCCGACCCCCGAAGGGTCACTCTTCCAATGCCGGATCATTGCGGCAGCTTTTTGGTCACGCTCCCGATCTTTCCCCGGATCGCGGCGCAACCGCCCCTAAATTGCCCCAATCGGCCGACCGGGGAAAGCTACCGCAACTTGCAAAGCGCCTCAACGGTTGCGGTGGAAAGCCACACCTTGTCGGACCCGGTTACTTGAAGCGCTCACCCGGCGGCGCAATTTCCGTCACCAGATCGCGCACCAGCTTCTTGTTCGGCAAAGGTGTCAGCGTCATCTCGCGGGGCTCGAGACGCGCCGTGCAGGCATAGACGGTCTCGCCGTCGACCTGGATCATGCACTCCTTGCAGGCGTTGGCGTTGATGCACGAGTAACGCACGGCGAGCGAGGGATCGCGATTGATGCGCAGCCAGCGCAGGCCGTCGAGGACCGATTGGCCGGACTCGAACGGCACGTCGTGTGTGTCCCAGTGGCCGGCATCGCGCGCCGTCCCGCGCCAGATTTTCAGTCTCACGACGGCGCTCATGTGACGGCCGGCTCCAGCGGCGCCGGAGTGCCGGAAATTTGCAGTGCGCCATCGCGCCAGCGCAGGGTCTGACGCCGCTGCCATCGCGACTCGAGGTGCGGAAAGTCCTCGCGTTGGTGCGCGCCGCGGCTTTCGGCGCGATTGAACGCCGCCTCGGTCGCGGCACGCGCCACCAGCAGCATGTTACGCAGGTCGAACCAGTCCAGCCGTTCGAGATCGAACGCGCCGGGCCGGCCGGGCGGCTGCGCGCCCGCCTCCGCGGCGATTGCCGCGACATCAGTCATCGCCTGGCGCAGCCTGGCTTCGGTGCGCAGCGGTCCGACATTGTCGGCCATGGTGGTCTGCAGCCGGGCGATCAGCGCCGCCATATTGGCTGATACGCCGCCGCCTCGATCGGCGCGCAGCAGGTCCAGCGGGGCGCCGGTAACCTGCGGACCGAGCTCGCGGCGCGGCGTTTGTTTGACGAACGCGCCGGCACTGCGCCCGGCGCGGCGGCCGAACACGAACGCTTCGGTCAGCGCGTTGCCCGACAGCCGGTTGGCGCCGTTGGCGCCGCCGACCACCTCGCCGGCGACAAACAGGCCGGGCACGCCGGCAGCCGCC
>DASZWK010000329.1:0-24297 GCA_035546235.1 Xanthobacteraceae bacterium
CGGCGCTGTAACGCCATCGTCGTGGTCTCGGCGCCGGCAGAGGTTCAGCGCCAACGGGTGTTGGAGCGGCCCGGCATGACCGATGAAAAATTGACCGCAATCCTCGCCAAGCAATTGCCGGATGCGGAAAAGCGCCGGCGGGCGGATTTCATCGTGGACAGTTCCAAGGATTTTGAGCACGCCCGCGCGCAGGTGCGCGACATTTTGCGTGCAGTCGGTAAAATGACGAAAGGCTGATTCGCGGAGTTCCTTCCCGTTCCACGGCAGCCCAACGCAACCGGCGGCTACGGAACCACAAGTGCGCGAAATCGTCCTCGATACGGAAACTACCGGTCTCGATCCGCTTAACGGCGATCGCCTGGTGGAGATCGGCTGTATCGAGCTGGTCAACCGTATCCCGTCTGGTCAGACATTCCATGTTTATCTCAATCCCGAGCGCAACATGCCGGCGGAGGCGTTCGCGATCCATGGATTGAGCGACGAATTCCTCAAGGACAAGCCGCGATTTGCAGCTGTTGCCGATGAGTTCATCGGGTTCCTCGGCGATGCTCCGCTCGTCATCCACAACGCCGGCTTCGATATCGGCTTCCTCAACGCCGAGCTTGAGCGCGCCGGCCGTCCGCTGATCGGGCGCGAGCGGCTGGTCGATACGCTGCTTCTTGCGCGCCGCAAGCATGCCGGTGCATCGAACCGGCTCGACGATCTGTGTGTCCGCTACGCCATCGACCATTCCCGGCGGACCAAGCACGGCGCGCTGCTCGATGCCGAATTGCTGGCGGAGATTTATGTCGAACTGATCGGCGCCCGGCAGGCCCAACTTGTCTTATCGCAAACGGCTGCGCCGATCCTTGTACCAGGTGCGCCGATTGTCATTCGCGAGCGCCCGGCGCCCCTTGTCCCGCGTGTATCCGCCGCGGATCAGGAGGCGCACCGTCAATTCATCGCCAGCCTTGGCGAAGCCGCGATCTGGCGCGACTATATCAGCTTGGATTGACCGGTTCGGACGGCGGCGCGTTCTGCTCAGCCGCGACGCGCTGCCGATAAAGTCCGACAAAATCGATCGGATTAAGCAGCAGCTGGAACCCGCCGTTGCGCACCGTACTGGCGATGATCTCCCGCGCAAACGGAAACAACAGCCTCGGACATTCGATCATCACGAACGGCTGCAATGTGTCGGCAGGCACGTTCATGACGCGGAACACGCCGGAAAATACCAGCTCGAAGCCGTAGAGCAGCAAGCCTTGCGATTCCGATTTTCCCTCCAGCCGCAACGTTACCTCAAAGTCGGTTTCGCTCATTGGGGCGGCGTCGACATTGACCTGGACGTTGACGGTGGGCTGCTGGGTGCTTGGGGCGAGCGAGCGCGGGGCATTCGGATTTTCGAAGGAAAAATCCTTCACGTACTGGGCGAGCACAAAAACCTGCGGCATTGCCGCCTGGGGTTGGGGCCCGCCATTCGTCATAGACATGCGTGTCTCCGGCCCGCGACCTGCGGGTATCGCGGCTTCGCTAACACAGCACAAAGCAGCGAACAATGGAGCCAATCCGGGCCGCTGGGCGGCACTCAGGGTTGGCCCGGCGCTCGAAGGGCGCAAGCGCGTCCAAAATATCGCAATTACACGGGATGTTTCGCAAAAGCCCCGCGGATCGCGCGAATTCGACCATAATCAGCAAGAATGCTGTCCAATATTGGATTGACGCGATCAATCGTTTAGAGTCGGGCTGACGGTCATGATCACACCATCGGGCATTGGAGGGTTTCCCCGGCATACTTACATTGCTTGGGGAGCCGGGCTCCCCGTTCCGGTTCTCGCTGTCCGAACCGCCTTTGGGGAGCTGTGCAGCTTTCCGTGCAAAGCCGAAAGATTATGAGACGTGTTCGAGGATAACATCTACACCATCATCTTTTTGGCGCTCGCGGTGTTCATTTTCCTGCGGCTGCGCAGCGTGCTGGGACGTCGCACCGGGCGGGAGCGTCCGCCCTACGATCCCTATTCGGCCCGCGATGCGGTACGCAGTCCCGCCACCGACAAGGTGGTCGCGCTGCCGGCACGTACCGTCGAGGCGCCGCCGCGGCCGCCCGAGGTTCCGCCAGTCCCGGGAGAACGCTGGAAGGACATCGCCGAGAGCGGATCGGCTGTGGCGGCCGGCCTCGATGCCATCGCGGCCGCCGATTCCGGGTTTGATGCCAAACACTTCGTTACCGGCGCGCGGGCCGCTTACGAAATGGTTGTCACCGCATTTGCGGCCGGCGATCGGCGGCAGCTGCGCGGCCTGTTGTCGCGCGAGGTCTATGACGGCTTCGATGGCCACATCGGCGAGCGCGAGTCGCGCGGTGAGACGCTTGAGACCAAATTCATTTCCATCGATTCCTCGGCGATTACGGCTGCTGAATTCCGCAATCGGATGGCTCAGATTACCGTGCGGTTTGTCTCCAAGCTGGTGTCGGTGACGCGCGACCGCTCCGGCGCCGTGATCGACGGCAACGCCGAGAAGGTCACCGATGTGACCGACATTTGGACCTTTGCGCGCGATGTCTCGTCGCGCGACCCCAACTGGAAAGTGATCGCGACCGAAAGCGGGCACTGATGCCGATGGCGCCGCGTTGTTGGATCCTCGGCGCCTTCATGCTGGGATTTGTCGCAGGCGGCGGCGTTGCTTTCGGCCAGACCCCTGCACCGCTGGTATTTCCGGGCGCCCAATACGAGCCTGTCGAATGGTCCGACCTCAATGGCTGGACCGACGACGATCACGCGGCGGCGTTTGCCACCTTTCTTGACAGCTGCACGGCACTCACCGGCAAGCACCCATCTCCGAGCGGGATGACGGAAATCACCGTTGCGTTGCGCGATGTGTGCGAACGCGCCCAGGCGGCCATTCCGCTCGACGATACGGGGGCGCGAAGATTCTTCGAACAGAATTTCCGGCCGCTGCAGATATCGAAACTCAACGAAACCGACGGATTTCTTACCGGCTATTACGAGCCCATCATTGACGGCTCGCGCGTGCCGACGGGTGAATTCCATGCACCGCTCTACCGCCGGCCCCCGAACCTCGTGGCTTCCGGCTGGCGTAAGCTCGGCGACGCGTTTCCCTCGAAGGGCGTCAAGGTCGGCCGCCGCTTCGGGCGCCGCAAGATCGTGCCCTATTACACGCGCGGTGAGATCGAGGATGGGGCGCTCGACGGCTGGCACCTGGAGATTTGTTATCTGCGCAGCCAACTCGACGTCCAGTACGCCCAGATTCAAGGCTCGGCCCGTATCAGGCTTGAGGACGGCTCGATCCTGCGGGTGAACTACGATTCCCATAACGGCTGGCCCTATGTGCCGGTCGGCCGCGTGCTCATCGATCGCGGCTATCTGACCAGGGACCAGGTCTCCATGCAGAGCATCCGTCGTTGGATGGAAACCCACACCGCCGAGGCCAAGGACGTTCTGCGCCAGAACAAATCCTACGTTTTCTTCCGCGTCACCGGCCTTTCGAACGAGGAGGAAGCCGTCGGGGCCGAGGGAGTGCCGCTCGTGCCTGGGCGTTCCATCGCCGTCGATCGGGCGCTGCACACCTACGGGACGCCGTTCTTCATCAATGCGAATCTGCCGATGACCAACGACAAGGCGACAACGGACTTTGCTCGCCTGGTTGTCGCGCAGGATACGGGATCGGCTATCGTCGGGCCGGCGCGCGCCGACATCTATTTCGGCGCGGGAAACGAGGCGGCGCGCATGGCGGGCCGTATCAAGAATTCAGGCCGCTTCTACATGCTGCTGCCGCGGGCGCTGGACCCGGTTCAGGCCGGCCGCAACACGCCGCTGCCGCTTGAGCCGGCGACGGCGGCTGGTTTCGCCGGCGGGAGTCTAACAGCTAGCGAAGCCTCGCCGGCCGCCGCCGACCCGCCGCCGGAGGAGGAAGAGAAGCCGGATATCATCGAGACCCCAGCGCCTGTGCCTGCCGCCAAGCCGGTGGGGCGGCGCAGTCGATAAGGTCTCACGATGACCCGCCGCCGGCCATTGAGCGACGAGGAGCAGGCGCTGTGGAGCGGTTTCGTCCGCTCGATCAAGCCGCTGCACCGCGCAAAGAACGCCGCCAAGCCGGCCGCGAGCGAGAACAGCTCTGCACCCAAGCCAGTGAAGGTACCCGATATCAGACCTCGACCGCAGCCGGCGAATTCGCCGCCGCTTGCGCCGTTGGGACGGCGGCTCAAACAGCGCGTCGCGCGGGGCCGCGAGCCAATCGACGCGCGAATCGATTTGCACGGCATGACGCAGGCCCAGGCGCACACGGCTCTGCTTGTCTTTCTGGAGCACTCACAGGCCGATGGCGCGAGAACGGTCCTGGTCGTTACCGGCAAAGGCGCGGGCGCAAGCGCGCGGGAAGGCGAGACAGGGCGAGGCGTCCTCAAGCGCCAGGTGCCGATGTGGCTTTCCCTGCCCGAATTTCGCGCGTTCGTCGTTGGCTTCGAGGACGCGCACATCGGGCACGGTGGGCAGGGTGCGCTTTACGTGCGCGTTCGGCGATCCAGATAGCCTTGAACCATTAAGGTTAACGCACACGAGCTCGTAAGATGTGCGAGCAATCGTCCGCTTCATCTGCGACAAAGTTCCACCACAGGGGAGGGAGGGGCGATCATGTCCGATACGGCCACCGTGCCACCGAAAGCGGAACCGCGGCAAAGCGGTCCCGACAACCAGGATGCGTTCGCGCAGGTGGAGAAGTGGCTCGCCATCATTCGCGAGCTTGCCCGCGAGCCAGCGAAGAGAGTTAGTTGATCTTCAGTCCCGCCGACTTGATGATGCCGCTCCACTTTGCAGTGTCGGTGGCCAAGAATGCTTTCAGCTGTTCGGGAGTGCTGGCCTCGGCCGAGTAGGCGCCCAGCGAAAGCTTTTTGATAAGCGATGGCTCAGCAAGGGCCTTGACCACGCCGGCGTGCATCTTCTCGATAATGGCGGGCGGCGTCTTGGCGGGCGCGAAGATCGCCTGCCACGACTCGACTTCGTAGCCCGGAACGCCGGCCTCGGTGATGGTCGGCACGTCCGGCGCGGAGGGCGAGCGCTTTGTCCCGGTCGATCCAAGCACGCGGACCTGGCCAGAACGCGAATGGGTGAGCAATTCGCCGCTGCCGAAATAGCAGTCGATCCGTCCCGGAATCAGATCGATGAAGGCCGGCGCTGCGCCGCGGTATGGCGCGTGTGTCATCTCAATGTGCGCCATGTTCATGAACAGCACTTCGGCGAGATGCGGACCGCTGCCGGTGCCGGGCGATCCCATGATGAGTTTGCCGGGCTTTGATTTGGCGTAGTCGACGAATTCCTTGACGGTTTTCGCCGGCGACGAGTTGGGCACGAACATGAAGAACGGGAATTTGGAGACCATCGAGACCGGCGCCAGATCCTTCGTCGGACTGTAGCTCAGCGCGCGATAGAGCGCGCCGTTCGAGGACAGCGACGACGTTCCATAGAGGATCGTGTAGCCGTCGGGATCGGAGTGCGCGACGAACTCGTTGCCGATGTTGGTACCGGCGCCGCCCTTGTTGTCGATGACGACCTGTTGACCCCAGAATTTCGTCAATTGCTCGGCGACGATGCGCGCGTTGGAATCGGTCGGTCCGCCGGCGGCGATCGGCACGATCATGTGTACGGTGCGGTCCGGCCACTTGGTCCCCGCCTCGGCCCGAGCCGAGCGTGACAGAACGGCCGGCGCGAACGCCGATGTGGCGGATAACGCAAGTAAGCCGCGACGCGTCAGCATGGCTAACCCCCGGTCTGAAACGCCCAAAGCTTAGCCGCAAACTGCCGCCGCGGCTACGCGCGGGGGTGCGTCATGCTGACCGGGTTTCGCGGGCGCGGTGCGGCGCAAAACCTATAGGATAAAGCGGCTCAGATCGGCGTTCTTGGCGAGATCGCCGATGTGCTTGTTCACATAGGCCGCATCAATCTTCACCGTCTCGCCGTGGCGATCCGAAGCGGAGAACGAGATCTCGTCGAGCACGCGTTCCATTACCGTCTGCAGCCGCCGCGCGCCGATAT
Source organism: Xanthobacteraceae bacterium (assembly GCA_035546235.1). Classification (GTDB taxonomy): domain Bacteria; phylum Pseudomonadota; class Alphaproteobacteria; order Rhizobiales; family Xanthobacteraceae; genus BOG-931. The sequence continues at coordinate 6,024 of DASZWK010000329.1, forward strand.
TTTCCACACTCGAATTGACCGCCACCGCGACATCGGCGACCGCGTCGATGGCGTCTTCCGAGAACTCGAGCGTGACGCCTTCGGTCGCCATGAGTGCGATATATTGCTTGATCAGCGAGGCTTCCGGCTCGGTCAGGATGCGGCGGAAATCGTCACGGGTGAGCGGTTTGAGCTCGACACGGATCGGCAGGCGGCCCTGCAGTTCCGGCAGCAGATCCGACGGCTTGGAAATGTGGAATGCGCCCGACGCGATGAACAGAATGTGATCGGTCTTGACCGAGCCGTGCTTGGTGGAAACAGTAGTGCCTTCGATCAGCGGCAGCAGGTCGCGCTGCACGCCTTCGCGCGATACGTCGGCGCCGATACGCCCGTCGCGCGCGCAAATCTTGTCGAGCTCGTCGAGAAAGACGATGCCGTTCTGCTCCACGGCCTTGATAGCTTCCTGCGTCAGCTGATCGGTATCCAAAAGCTTGTCGGATTCTTCATTGACGAGGATGTCGTAGGACTCATGCACGGTGACCCGGCGTGTTTTGGTGCGGCCACCGCCGAGCTTGCCGAAAATGTCGCCGATCGAGATCGCGCCCATCTGCGCGCCCGGCATTCCGGGAATATCAATCAGCGGCATGCCCCCGCCGCCTGCTTGCACTTCGATCTCGATCTCCTTGTCGTTGAGTTCGCCGGCGCGCAGTTTCTTGCGGAACGCTTCCTTGGTCGCCGGACTGGCTCCGGGGCCGACCAGTGCATCGAGCACGCGCGCTTCGGCCGCCTGCTCGGCCTTGGCCTGAACGTCCTTGCGTTTGCGCTCCCGGGTTTGTGCAATCGCGATCTCGACGAGGTCGCGGACAATCTGCTCGACGTCGCGGCCCACATAGCCAACTTCGGTGAATTTCGTCGCTTCGATCTTGAGGAACGGTGCGCCCGCGAGCTTGGCGAGACGCCGCGAAATCTCGGTCTTGCCGACGCCGGTCGGTCCGATCATGAGAATGTTCTTCGGCAATACTTCGTCGCGCAGCCGCTCGTCGAGCTGCAGGCGGCGCCAGCGATTGCGCAGCGCGATCGCCACTGCGCGCTTGGCGTCGCCCTGACCGACGATGAATCGATCAAGTTCCGAAACGATCTCGCGGGGAGAGAACTCGCTCATGCGTCACGCACCATCAGGACTGCCGGCCCATCGCAGGTATCGACCAGGCGCTGCTTCTGAAAGCCGGCCTTTTCATACGCCCGAATGGCGCGGGCATTATCGGGATCGGGGTCTGTCACGGCGCGCGGTATGCCGTTGTTGAGGAGATCGTCTACGAACACGCGGATAAAGGCGGAGCCATGGCCTTGCTCGATCATGGCCGGGTCGCCAATGAATTGATCGATTCCGCGCGTGCCGGCCGGCTGTAAGCCAAGGCCGCCTTCCGGCCATGCCACCGGATCGTAGCATTGCAGATAGGCGAACGCGCGGCCGTCCACCGTGACGATGAATTGGTTCATCGCCGGATGACCGAGATCGCCACTGATGAGTGCGAACTGCTCGCCCGGATCGCCCCACCAGCTGGCGACGTGGGGCCGAGCCAGCCAACCGCGGAGCATCGGCAGATCGTCTGCAGTCATCGCTTTGAAAGCATAAACACGCGACGCCATGCTCAGGCGCTCTGCAATGTTTCGATCGTGACGTTGCGATTGGTGTACACGCAGATGTCGGCCGCGATATCGAGTGAGCGGCGCACGATCGCTTCTGCATCGAGCGGACCGTCGAGCAGCGCTCGCGCCGCGGCCAGCGCGTAATTGCCGCCGGAGCCGATGCCCGCGGTGCCGGCTTCCGGCTCCAGCACGTCACCGGTGCCGGTGAGTACGAGCGAAACGTCCTTGTCGGCCACGATCATCATCGCTTCGAGCCGGCGCAAGTAGCGGTCGGTGCGCCAGTCTTTGGCCAGTTCCACCGCGGCGCGGGTGAGTTGGCCGGGATACTGCTCAAGCTTCGCCTCAAGCCGCTCGAACAACGTGAACGCATCGGCTGTGGCGCCCGCAAAGCCGCCGATCACGTCACCCTTGCCGAGGCGGCGCACCTTCTTGGCGTTCGCTTTGACGATCGTTTGGCCGATCGAAACCTGGCCATCGCCGCCGACCGCCACTAGACCGGCCTTGCGGACGGTCAGGATGGTGGTGCCGTGCCAGATCGAGCTTGTCGGGTTCAAATAGGCAGAATCCATGCGCCGGAGGGCCCTGATCAAAGCCATCATTTAGGATCAGGGCATTGGCAATGCAAATGCACGGCGGCGTTAAGCGCTACAGCGGCGCGCAATGGCGCGACGGGCAATCCCCTGATAAAAGGCGCGCAGCTTTGAGCTCTGGAGCACGATATGCGCAAGGCCGTCGTCAAGCGCGCCACGAAGGAAACCAACGTTGAGGTCGCGGTCGATCTCGATGGCACCGGTACGTCGTCGATTTCGACCGGCATTGGTTTTCTCGACCACATGCTCGATCTTTTGGCGCGGCATTCGCGGATCGATCTCAGCGTCAAGGCCAAGGGTGACCTGCACGTCGATCACCACCACACCACCGAGGACGTGGGGATCGCGCTCGGCCAGGCGCTCAAGCAGGCGCTTGGCGACATGAAGGGAATCACGCGTTACGCGGACGTCCACCTGCCCATGGACGAAACGCTGACGCGTGTGGCGATCGATATTTCAGGCCGGCCATTCCTCGTTTTCAAGGTCGAGTTCGTGCGCGCCAAGATCGGCACGTTCGATACCGCGCTGGTGCAGGAGTGGTTCCAGGCGTTTGCGGTGAATGCCGCCGTGACGCTGCACGTGACGACGCTTTATGGCAGCAACGACCATCACGTTGCCGAATCCTGCTTTAAGGGGTTGGCGCGGGTACTGCGGACGGCGATCGCCATCGATCCGCGGGCCGCGAACGAGGTGCCATCAACCAAGGGTACGTTGGGAGGCTAGAGCATTTTCCGGAAAAGTGGCGGCCGGTTTTCCGAAGAAAATGCGACCAAATCTATAAAGCTGGTCCGCCACCATCGTCGCCGCTCCAAGCGATGGGCAGACGGGTGGTTTGACGCCTATATTGCAAGTCAAAGGTTGGCTGGACGCCGTCTGATGGGCGTCGAGGCTCAGTAGGAAAGCGCCTCAAATAGCCGAATGACCGACTGAAAGACCGACATGGCCGTTTACACCGTTCACCAGCCCCCGGCCCATCATGCCGATCCGTTGCCGGATGCCGAGCGCATCGTGTTCGTCCGGGATGGCTTTTCTTTCTGGGCGTTCCTGGTCGCTCCGATCTGGATGCTGTGGCACCGGATGTGGCTGGTTCTGCTCGGCTATGTCGTGGTGTTGGGGGCGGTTGATACAGCGCTCGCGGTGATCGGCGCATCGCGGACCGCGATGTCCGTGATCGGGTTGTTCATCGCGCTTCTGATCGGCCTCGAGGCGAGCACGCTTCGCCGCTTCAGTCTACGACGCCGGAGATTTCGCAATGTCGGCGTCGTCAGCGGTGCCGATCGCGAAGATGCCGAGCGGCGTTTCTTTGGGACCTGGCCGGACGAAGCGCGGCTCGGCGGTGCGGCCGGAATGCCGCCGGCTGCGCCGCCTCCGGTCCCGGCGGCCGGTTCAAGCGCGCATGGCTCGCACACCCCGGACGTGATCGGTCTGTTTCCTCAGCCCGGAGCACACAGGTGACTGTTGCTATCGTCGATTACGGATCCGGCAATCTGCATTCGGCCGCCAAGGCATTCGAGCGCGCGGCACAGGACCTGGATCGTCAAGCCATCGTCGTGACCGATAACCCGGATGTGGTCGCAAGCGCCGATCGCGTTGTGTTGCCCGGCGTCGGCGCGTTTGCGGACTGCCGCCGCGGGCTGGACGCTGTCGACGGGATGGTGGCGGCACTCGACGACGTGGTACGCCGCAAGGGCCGGCCGTTCTTCGGCATCTGCGTGGGTATGCAACTCCTCGCCGAGCGCGGCCGCGAATACGAGGTCACGGAGGGCCTCGGCTGGATCGCCGGTGAAGTTGATCGCATCGCACCAAACGACGCTTCCCTGAAGATTCCACACATGGGCTGGAACACGCTCAACGTGGTGCAGCCGCACCCGTTACTGGAAGGTTTGCCGTTGGGTCCGGAAGGCCGGCACGCCTATTTTGTGCATTCCTATCAGCTCAAGCCGTCGAACCGCGCCGACCTGGTGGCCGAGGCGGAATACGGCGGTCCGGTTACGGCGGTCGTCGCGCGTGACAATATTTTCGGGACGCAATTTCATCCCGAGAAGAGCCAGCGGTTCGGTCTCGCGCTGATCGCAAATTTTTTGAAATGGAAGCCTTAGCGCGCGGGGATTGTCGAAGGGTGCCGCCGGGACGGCGGCAGCGCCACCTGAAAATCGCGCGACACATAATGGTCGGTAAGCCGGAAAGTGCCGTCAGTCGGCAGCGGCGTCGGCCCGCGCCAAATGACCGCAAAGTTGGGATCGATGTCGATCCGATCTATCACGCCGCGGCCTCTGCCGCAGACCAGCATGAGTTCGCTGAGCAGCGGCGACATCAGTGGTTGATTGACCCACATCTGCGGCGGCCAGTTCTTATGGTGTCCCCAAGCCCAGTCTTCGATGACGTAGATTCCGCCGTTGCGGACGTAGGGCAACAGAGTTTCCAGCGTCGTGCGCGTCTCGTTGTATTGATGCGAGGCATCGTCGAGAATGACGTCGATCTGTTCGCCGGCAAAATCCTGTGCGATCGCGCTTACGAGTGCCGGAACATCGTCCTGACGGGTGCCGAAATGAACACGCATCCTGTCGGTGAGGCCATGGCGCTCGATGTATTGGCTGAGGAGGGTAGCTCGCGGCGAGATTTCGAATGCGGCCATGCGCTGCACTTGATAGCGCTCTGTCCAATAGATCGTGCTTCCGCCGGTGAGGACGCCTATTTCGACCATTCGGGCCGGCGAAATGCGATCGATGACCGCCGCCAGCGCGGTCAGGAACCGGCGATCCTTATAGAGATAAATGCGGTGCGGGTCGCCGGCCGGTGCGGCCTGCAAACCTTCCCAGAGACGGAGCTCGATGTCTCTGACGCGAACGATCATTCCACCGTCATCGACCAAGGTCGATTCCGGCACGCTGGACGGCTGCATTGCCCTACTCCGTTGCCAACGCTTTCATTGCCATTTTGTTGGCGCCGGTCGTAATTTGCCGGCGGTTGTCGAGCGGTCGCGGCCAATGCCCGCCCGCAAGAATTCGCGACGCTCGAAATGCAAGTCGGTCTGGATAATGCTAGCAAGCGGCGACGCTTAAGTCACTTGGGTAAGTTATTGGTATTTGTGCGAGGTAGTCGGTGATCCTGTTTCCCGCCATCGACCTGAAGAACGGCGAGGCCGTGCGCCTGCAACAGGGCGATATGGCCCGCGCGACCGTGTTCAACCGCGACCCTGCCGCGCAGGCGAAGGCGTTCGAACAACAAGGTTTCGAGTATCTGCATCTTGTCGATCTCGATGGCGCCTTTGCGGGCAAGCCGATAAACGCTGCCGCTGTCGAGCGCATTCTTGCCGCGGTGAAGATGCCGGCGCAGCTCGGCGGCGGCATCCGTGATCGTGCGACGATCGAAAATTGGCTCGGTAAAGGCGTGGCGCGGGTGATCATCGGCACGGCGGCTGTACGCGACCCCTCGCTGGTCAAAGAGGCTGCCCGCGCCTATCCGGGCCGTGTTGCGGTCGGGCTCGATGCTCGCAACGGCAGGGTCGCCGTGGAAGGTTGGGCCGAAACTTCCGAACTTGCGGTGCTCGACATCGCCAAACGCTTCGAAGATGCCGGCGTCGCCGCGATTATTTATACCGACGTGGCCCGCGACGGGATGCTCAAGGGCTTGAATTTGGAGGCGACGATAACGTTGGCCGATGGTGTTTCCATTCCGGTGATAGCCTCGGGAGGTCTTGCTTCGATTGAGGATATTCACGCGCTGTTGGCGCCCCGAGCCCAAAAGCTCGCCGGCGCCATTGCGGGACGCGCCCTCTACGACGGCAGGCTCGACGCGGCGGCGGCGCTGCAACTGATTGCCACGGCGCGAGCGGCTTGAACCATGTTCAAGGTCCGCGTCATTCCCTGCCTCGACGTCAAGGACGGCCGCGTCGTCAAAGGCGTCAACTTCGTCAACCTGCGCGACGCCGGCGATCCGGTCGAGGCGGCGATCGCCTATGACCAGGCTGGCGCCGACGAGCTGACCTTTCTGGACATTACGGCGAGCCACGAAAATCGCGGCATCATGCTCGACGTGGTGCGGCGCACGGCGGAAGCCTGTTTCATGCCGCTGACAGTCGGCGGCGGTGTCCGCACCATCGAGGATATTCGCGCCCTGCTCACTTCGGGCGCCGACAAGGTGTCGATCAACACCGCCGCGGTGGCCCGGCGCGGCTTCGTTAAGGAAGCGGCGGAGAAATTCGGCGATCAATGCATCGTGGTGGCGATCGACGCCAAGAAGGTGTCGCGAGCCGGCGAGGCCGACCGCTGGGAGATTTTCACCCATGGCGGGCGCAACCCGACCGGCATCGATGCGCTCGGCTATGCGCGCGAGGTGGTGGCGCTCGGCGCCGGCGAGATTTTGCTGACCTCGATGGACCGCGACGGCACGCGGCAGGGTTTTGATATTGCGCTAACGCGGGTCATTTCCGACGGCGTGACCGTTCCGGTCATCGCTTCAGGCGGGGTCGGCAACCTCGATCACATGGTCGAAGGTATCCGCGACGGTCACGCCAGCGCTGTGCTGGCCGCCTCGATCTTCCATTTCGGCGAGTACTCCGTGCGCCAGGCCAAGGAATACATGGCTCGCGCCGGACTGCCGATGCGGCTTGATCCTTGATCCTCTCGCCCGGAATGGAGATGTGATAAGGAACGCCCAAAGGAACGGCCATGACGACGTTTACACTCCATGATCTCGAGAAACGCGTGAGCGACCGCGCTCAGGCCAGCGCCGACGTGTCGTATACGCGCAAGCTCATCGACCGGGGCGTGGCGCATTGTGCCAAGAAGCTCGGCGAGGAGGCGGTCGAAGCGGCGATCGCGGCGATCGCTGAGGATCGCCAACGGACCATCGCCGAAGCCGCCGACGTGCTCTATCACCTTCTGGTCGTGCTCCACGTGCGCGGCATCTCGCTCGACGAGGTCGAGGCCGAGCTCGGGGCGCGCACCCGCCAGTCCGGCCTCGACGAGAAAGCGTCGCGCAAGGGCACCTGAGGGTCATAGGCATGGAGCAACGCACCGGATCGGAGGTGTCGCCCTACCGCGTGTTCGCGCGGGCCGAATGGGCCGGCCGGCGCGCCGATACGCCGATGACGCTGCGGCCGGAGGAGATCACGCGGCTGCGCTCGATGCACGACCGGCTCGATATCTCCGAGGTCGAGGAAATCTACCTGCCGCTGTCGCGTCTGTTGTCGCTCTATGTGGCGGCGACCCAGGGCCTGTTTCGCGCTCAGCAACGCTTTCTCGGCACCGAGGATGCCAAGATGCCGTACATCATCGGTGTCGGCGGCTCGGTCGCGGCCGGCAAATCGACCACGGCGCGCGTGCTGCAGGCGTTGCTGGCCCGCTGGCCCAACGTTCCCAAGGTGGATCTTCTAACCACCGACGGCTTTCTGTTTCCCAATGCGGTGCTCGAGCGCGAAGGCCTGATGGAAAAAAAGGGCTTTCCTGAGAGCTACGATCTGACCGGCCTCTTGCACTTTCTGTCCGACATCAAGGCCGGACGCCGCCCGGTTCGCGCGCCCGTATACTCGCATCTGGTCTATGATGTGATCCCCAACCAATGGGTCGAAATCGACCGCCCGGAGATCCTCATCGTTGAGGGACTCAATGTGCTGCAAACCGGCCGTCTGCCGAGGGACGGCAAGGCGATCCCGTTCGTGTCGGATTTTTTTGATTTTTCGATTTATCTTGATGCTGATGAGGCCGTGCTGCTGTCGTGGTACGTCAATCGTTTCTTGACGCTGCGGGGTACGGCGTTCGCCGATCCCAAGTCCTACTTCCACCGCTATGCCAAATTATCGGATGCCGAGGCGGTCGCTACCGCGACGTCGATCTGGAATCGAATCAATCTTGTCAATCTGCATGAGAATATTTTGCCGACGCGTCCGCGCGCCGACCTCATCCTGAAGAAGAGTGAGACCCACCAGGTCGAGGAAGTGGCGCTGCGGCGGCTGTAGAGCACGATCCCGAAGTCCAGAGCGCCGGTATTAAAAATCGTAACAGGACTTCACGCCGCCAGTGCTGCTTTGTTTGAACCCGCCAGCGCCGCGGCCAGCCGTTCGCGATCGAGCGGTTTGATCACGAAGCCGTCCATCCCGGCGGCGAGGCACGCGTCGCGATCTTCGCTGGAGGCGTTGGCGGTCAGCGCGATGATCGGCGTGTGCGCGCCGTCGTGCTCGGCCTCAAGCGCACGGATATGGCGGGTCGCTTCGAACCCGTCCATGCCCGGCATGTGCAGATCCATCAAGACGCGGTCATAAGACGTGCCGGCTGCGCGCGCGGCAAGCCACTTCTCGATCGCTTCCGCACCGTCCACTGCCATGATCGGGCGATGGCCGAGCTTGATGAGCAATGCGTGCGCGAGCAACGCGTTGATTTCGTTGTCTTCGGCAACCAGAATCGACAGGCCGCTGCCAGGAGCAGCATCCGGAGCCGTGCCGGATGGTTCGGCGTCGGCCTCGGCATCGAAAGTGTCCGCCCCGGCAAAGCGCGCCGCGAGTGAGATCGCGCGCACCGGCTTGATCAGATAGCCGGAAAAACCCGCCTCCTTGAGCGCGGCGAGCTCGAAGCGCGTGGCTGGCGTAACAAGCACGATGCGCCGCCGCACCGTTGCGGCCAGTTTCGCAACGGCCGTGGTTGCGGAACTGCCGAGCGCGTGATCGACCAGCACCGTCGTCCACGCTTGTTCCGGCAACAGCGCTGCCGCCACCTTTTCGTCGGGGACGATCCGAGTGCGAGCGCCCCAGCGCTGCAGACGACGCGCGATCAGCGAGGCTTCGATCGCCGCCGCCGCAACGATCAGAATATCCTCGCCGCGCAGGTCGGGGACGGCGAGCGGCGGCTCGTCGGTGTCGTGGGCGCGCGGCAACGCAATGGCGACGTCAAAGGTCGAGCCTTCGCCGGGAGTGCTGTGGACCGTGATGGATCCGCCCATGGCTTCGACGATCCGCTTGGAAATGGTCAAACCGAGACCGGTACCGCCGAACTTGCGCGCCGCGCCGCCGTCGGCCTGCTCGAACTCCAGGAAGACGCGAGACAGGTCCGCGGCCGAGATGCCGATGCCGGTATCGCGCACCGCGATTGCGATCGTGTCGGGCTGAGCGGCCGGCTCGACCACGATCGAAACGCCGCCATGCTCGGTGAACTTGATTGCATTGCCCGCAAGATTGAACAACACCTGACGCAGCCGCGTCACGTCGCCCGTCACCTGCGCGGGCAGCCGTTCGTCGACGTAGCCGCAGATTTCCAGTCCCTTCGCCTGGGCGCGCGGCCCCAAGAGCTCCACGGTCTCCTCGACCAGGGCCGCGAGTGCGAACGGCTGTGCGGCAAAATCAAGCCGTCCGGCTTCGATCTTGGAGAAGTCGAGGATTTCGTCGATCAATGCCAGCAGCGTGCCGCCCGAAGTCTTCACGGCTTTCAGATACGCGGTCTGTTCCGGCGTCAGCGGCGTGTCGGTGAGCAGATCGGTCATCCCGAGAATGCCGTTGAGCGGCGTTCGAATCTCGTGCGAGACCATGGCGAGGAAGCGCGATTTTGCCCGGTTTGCCGCTTCCGCCTGATCGCGCGCTTCGCCGAGCGCGTGCTCGGCCGTGACCCGGTCGGTGACGTCGCGCCCGACACTCTGCGTCTCGCTTGCGCCTTCGACGCGAACCGTCACCTCGCGCCAGGCGATCCAGCGGTCGCCGTCGGGGGAACTGATTTTCTGGTCATAGGTGCGGGTACCGTCGGCCAGCAATATCGTCTCGCCGTGCTCCAGCACCGGCAGGATGAATACGGTTGCAAGCAGGCCACAGCGCTCGCGGCCCGCCAGCTTGCAGAAGGCGTCGTTGACATAGGTGATCGCGCCGTTGCGGTCGCGCCGCACGATCACGTCGTCCTGCGCCTCGAAAAAGCTCTTGGCGCGCTCTTCCGCCTCGCTGATTTCCCAATTGCGGTCGGCTGCTTCATCAAGTCGCGCCTCGAGCCCGCTCAGCTCGCGTTTCATCTGCCGGACGCGCGAAAGCAGGATGCCGATGGCGCCGCACGCGGCGCCGAACAGTGCCGAGACGCCGATGGCGAAGCTGTTTGGGTCGTAGTGGGAGCCTTGGCCGGTGGCGCCGGACAGAAAGCCGAACGCGACGCCGAACGACATCGAAGTGATGGCCGCCGCGCGCACAATGAGCGAAAACAAGCGGCGGCTGACGATGGCGGGCTTCCGCATGGTGGCGCGCGAGCGCATGGTCCGGTTCCCGCTCGGCCCGTTACCCATGGAGGCGATTGCAGGCCATATCCACAGTGGCTCTCATCGACGAATAACGCACATTGGCCCATGAACCTTGCGCATCCCTTGCATCCGCCGAATGCGATTGGAGTGACGGTTGCCGATTTGTTAACATTGCGTCCGGGCGGCTGAATGGATATTTCCCCAAAGGACTTGTGCCCGCGATACTTGGTGCGGCCGGAGAATTCGAATGGACAAAATGGTGAATAACAAGCGCTCGCGAGGGCGCCCGGCCGGAGACTCGGCTTTGACGAAGCCGTCCCGCGAGGAGGCCGAGGCCGCCGTGCGCACGCTGATCCGCTGGACGGGCGACGATCCGGACCGTGAGGGGCTTCTGGCGACGCCGTCACGCGTGGTGCGCGCCTACGAGGAATGGTTCGCCGGATACAACGACGATCCACGCGAATATCTTAAGCGTACCTTCGAGGAGACCGGCGGCTACGACGAAGTCGTGGTGTTGCGGGACATCCGTTTCGAGTCGCATTGCGAACATCACATCGCGCCGATCATCGGCCGCGTCCATATCGGCTATCTGCCGCGCAACCGCGTCGTCGGCATCTCCAAGCTGGCGCGGCTGGTCGAGGTTTTTGCCCGCCGGCTGCAAATCCAGGAAAAAATGACGGCCGAGATCGCGTCCTGTCTCGACGCGGTGCTCAAGCCGCACGGTGTTGCGGTGGTCACCGAAGCCACGCACCAATGCATGACCACACGCGGCGTGCACAAGACTGGCGTCTCGATGGTGACAAGCCGCATGCTCGGCGTGTTCCGCGATCACGCCGAGACGCGTCAGGAATTCCTGTCAGCGATCGGAATGCGCGGCTTGCATAACGGGGTCAACGGAAACGGGTGATCGCTCTCATTGTGCACCACCTATCCGGATGGTGCACTATGCGGCGGCCGGTGTTTTGATCGTGATACTTTCCCGGCATTTGTCATCCTTGTGGATGGCGATGAAATTCAGCCCGATCGGATAGGCCGAATAGCCTAGATTTTCGAGCCAGGCGCGCACCGCATTCACGTCGGTCTTCAGGACCTCAACGAGCAGAATGGGCCGTCGATCCACGATGCATTGCGCGGCGCCGGCGAGCACTTCGAGCTCCATGCCCTCGACATCGATTTTAAGCAAGTCGAGACGCGGAAACCTGAACGCATCGAGGTGAACCATTCTCACCTCGGTCATCTTGTCTTCCGAATAGTCGATGACTTGGCCGACGAATTCGCCGTGTTCGCGCTTCGTCAGTTCGATGCTGCCGAAGCTCGCGTTCGCGAGGTAATTCGGCTGCGGTATCTTCATCGTGCCCGACTGCCGGGACACTGCGGCGTTGATGGCGCGGGCATTGAAGCAATTGTTGAGCGCAAGATTGCCGGCGAGCGCATAGTAGATGCGCTCCTGTGCTTCGAAGGCCAGCACTGCGCCCCAGCCGGTCATGTGCTTAGCCCATTCGACGGTGTGAATGCCGAGGTTGGCGCCGCAATCGACTGCAATAACGCCGTCGCCGTAGTGCGTGCGGCGCACATCGAGCAGTTTAAGCAGCAGTGAGACTTCCTCCGGATCGTAAGAGGCCCTGTTCAAAAGTTGGTAGCCGACACCAAAGGCCTTTTCGCCAACCCCGTGTTGATCGAAGCGGTTTACGATCATGGCGCCGTGATCGGTTGAGGCGAGTATGAACCCGAGAGGTCGAGCTGGAGCTGGCATTGCGGCCCTGCGGTCGAAGCGGCGTTGGCGCCGACCTTACGAGATTCGGGCGTGGTGTTGATGATTGCAAGGGGGTGGCGCCGCGCCCAATCCCGTTCCTGTTCAGGCCGCGCGGCGGATTTCGTCGGCCAACGCCCGGTAAGACAGGGCCTCCGCCAAGTGGATGCGGCCGACCTTGTCGGCGCCGTCGAGATCCGCCAGCGTACGGGCTACCCGGAGCACACGGTGGTAGCCGCGGGCCGACAGCCGCATGGCGTCAGCGGCTTCACGCAGCAGCTTTAGCCCACTGCCGTCGGGCTTGGCGACGTTCTCCAGCACCGTGCTCGAAACCGCCGCATTGCTGCGGATATGCGGCAGTCCGATCGCCGCGTAGCGTGCCGCCTGCCGCTCCCGCGCCATCGCCACGCGCTCGGCAACCTCGCGGCTACCTTCGGTCGGCGGCGGCAGAATCAGATCGGCGGCGGTGACCGCCGGCACCTCGATGTGCAAGTCGATACGGTCGAGCAGCGGCCCGGACATGCGCGCCTGATAGTCCGCGCTGCAACGGGCGTTTGGCTTGCGGTTGCAGGTATAGCCTGGGTCGTTCGCCCGACCGCAGCGGCAAGGGTTCATTGCCGCCACCAGCATGAAGCGCGCCGGGTAGGTCACGCGATGATTGGCGCGGGCGATAGAGACTTCGCCGGTTTCCAACGGCTGGCGCAACGAATCGAGCACTTGCGGCTGGAATTCCGGCAATTCGTCGAGAAACAGCACGCCGTGGTGGGCGAGCGAAATTTCCCCCGGGCGGGCGTGCAGCCCGCCGCCGACCAGGGCCGGCATGCTGGCCGAATGATGCGGCGCGCGGAACGGACGGCGATTGGTGAGTGCGCCGCCTTTGATCTCGCCGGCGATCGAGGCGACCATCGAGACTTCGAGCAGTTCAGCGGGCATCAGCGGCGGCAGAATGGATGGCAGCCGGGCCGCCAGCATGGACTTGCCGGCGCCCGGTGGACCAACCATGAGCAGATTGTGCCCGCCGGCGGCGGCCACTTCGAGCGCCCGTTTGGCGCTCTCCTGCCCCTTGATGTCGGCAAGGTCGAGCGCCGCGTCTTTCACTTCGAGGATCTGTGGCTGCGGCCGCGACAGCACCTGCGTGCCTTTGAAATGATTGGCGAGTTGGATGAGCGAGGACGCGGCGATGATCTCGATGTCGGGGCTCGCCCACGCGGCTTCCGGCCCGCACTGCGCGGGGCACATCAGGCCTTCGCCGCGGGCGTTCGCCCCGATCGCGGCCGGCAATACACCTGCGACCGGAGAGATCGAGCCGTCGAGGCCGAGCTCGCCCAGAACCGTGAATCCCGCCAGCGCGTCGTGCGGAATGGCCCCGATCGCCGCCATCAGGCCGAGTGCAATCGGCAGATCGTAGTGGCTGCCTTCTTTCGGCAGGTCGGCCGGCGCCAGGTTGATGGTGATGCGGCGCGCCGGCAGCGCCAGGCCCGAGGCGATCAGCGCCGAGCGGACGCGCTCACGCGCCTCCGAGACGGCCTTGTCGGGCAGGCCCACGATGGTGAAGGCTGGCATTCCCGGGGCCACTTGGACCTGCACGTCGACGGGCCGGACCTCGATGCCCTCAAATGCGACCGTCGATACACGCTGGACCATATCCCCCGTCCCTGCCGGTAAGCGCTGACACTACCGGAAGCGCGCAAAGGTTGCAAGAACAATCCATGAACATAACGCCGGCCGTCAGGTCAGCAGCATGGCCTGGGCCAATCCAGCCGCAATCCCCACAAGGCAAGCGATGTCCGGGCCGCCCACCTGCAGGACTCGCTTCGGCGTCTCGGGTCCGGGCGAAAAGCGCAGCGAGGCAAGCACGGCAAGTCCGATCCAGCCGAACGTGGCGGCGCATGCGCCGAACGCAGCGACCTGTCCGCGGGGCACTAAGGCGACGAGCGCGGCTAGCGCCAGCGCGCCATAGAGCGCGTAGACTACGATCATCATCTTGCGCCTTTGTGCGAACCGCCGGCTGACGCGCGGGTCGGTGCACATTTGCGCAGCGGCCGAAACGATCACGGTCGCGGCGATCAACACGAAGGCGACATTCACGGCGGCAGACCCTTTAGCCTATGACGCGCCCGGTAATGCCACATCGGCCAGCAGCCCGTCGACGATGCCGTGGAATTTTTCCCATGGCGCTTCGCGGTCGCTCTGGTTGCGTACGATGATTGAATTTCCGGCATAAAATTTTTCGTACAGCATGTGGCGGCCGGCAAATTCCGAGCCGATCAAATCCCACACCAGTTTGTAGAGCTTGTAGCGCGCATCGGCCCGCATGCTTGCCGTGCCCCACCAGCGCTCGAAGCGATCCTTGAGCGCGGGATCGGCGAACAGATCGAGGCTCGCCGGCATCTGCAGCGGTGCGGCGCCCGCCAGCGTCCGCAACGTATCGATGATCTCGGTGTGGTGCTCCTGACACCAATTGAGCGTGGCGTAGACCATGCGGCGGTTGGGCGTGATGTAGCCTTCCGGCCAGTTCTCGCATGCTTCGATCTGGCCGTGGACCAAGCCCGCAATGGTCGCTTCGAGCGCGGCGAGCCTGCCGAGCGTTTCGCGCACCGCCGGCACCTTGTCGACGCCGTTGGCTTGACACATCCGGCTCGCCAGCCCGACGACAAGCCCCATCTTGGCCCAGAAGCGGATGTTGGACTGCTGGTTCTGATAGACGTTGGCCGGCGTTTCGATGTAGATGCGTCGCGACCAGGCGCCGTTATTGTGCAGAAAAATGCGCTCCCACGGAATCTTCACTCGGTCGCAGACCAGCACGGCATCGTTCTCGTCGAAGCGATAGCTCAGCGGATAGTCCGCCGCCGCGCGCACGTGGCGCTCGTAGGGCTCGCGCGCCCAGAATGAAACGCCGGGTGCGTTGTTGGCGATCGACGCGGTAATGCTCTCGCCCTTGCGGCTGTCGTCGATAGCGGTGAGGTTGCCGATATAGACTTCGTCGCCGAAGATCGCTCCGGTCGCCAGCATTTTCATGCCGGAGACGATGACGCCGGAATCGTCTTCGCCCACCACCTGCAAGGTCGGGTCGTCGCGCACGATGCCGGTGTAGATTTCACGGTCGCGAATGCCGGATGGTGGTGTCACCGCAAACGACAGATAAAGATCGTTCTTGCGCGCGCGCTCGTAGAACCGGATCAGATTGTCGCCGAAGCCAGGATGCAGTTCGTCGAGTAATTGCGGCCGCATGGCGAGGCCGGTGATCAGCCCCGCAACATGGTCTGGCGAACGACCAATCAGCCCGTAGGTCGCATCCGCAATCGCCTTCATGGCGCGCATGCGGCGCGCCAGATCGTCGCGCGTGCGGCAGCGCAGCCATTGCAGTCCGATGCGCTCGCCATTCTCCTCGAACGTGAAGAGCTCGTGCCTGCGCGGATCGGCTTTGAGATCGTAGAGCGCCGCAATGGTGCGCGCGGCGTTGCGGAATGCGGGATGGCGGGTGACGTCGTCGACCCGCTCGGCGCCGATATAGACGACGCGCCCATCGCGCATGCGTTCAAGTCGTTCGCTGCCGGTCGCGAGCATGGCGCTCCCCCCCCCCCGCGTTGCCCTGCCAAAGGGCATCGAGTTCTCGACAATTAATCGCGATCATGCCCGATCGTGTGCCGCGCCGCGAGGAGAGAGGCCTAAGCGCGGATCGCGGTCTCAGCGTCCGGCCTGGTCCACGAGTTCGCGCCGGGTCGCCTCGAGGATCTCGTCCGAGAGGTCGCATTTGCCGATGGCGCGGGCCAACAGCAGCGCGCCGACCAGGCCGGACATTGCGGCTACCGCCTTGCGCCGCCGTGCCGCCTTTGAGGCACCGGGAGCGGACTTGGCGAGAAGCGCAATCAACGGTTCGAGACCGTCTGCGAAGGCGTCGTGCACGAGCGGGCCGCTGCGCGCCGCATCGGCGCCCAATGCCGCAAAGACGCAGCCACGACCCGGCTCGTCGCGATGACGCGGCGACAAATAACGCGTGAGCAGCGCGCCGAAAGGATCGTCTGAATCGCCAGCGGCGGTCTTTTCCCAGTTCGTGATCGCCAGCGCCATCACTCGCCGGCACGCCTGCGCGACCAGATCGTCCTTGGATGCGAAATGACCATAGAAGCCGCCGTGCGTCAGGTCGGCGGCTTTCATAATGTCGGCGACGCCGATGCCGCCGAAGCCTTTTTCACGAAACAACGCGCCGGCCGCTTCGATAATGCGCTCGCGATGTTCGGCAGCCTTCTCGCGGCTTACTCTCATGACGCACCTCTGCCCTGCACCACGGCGGTGGTTGACAATTTATATGACGACTGACATCAATAAGCAAGCAATGATGACGACCGTCATATAACGCGTCATAGGATAATCGTATGGCCCCGTCCGCTTTGGCCGCAGCATTGGCTCGCCGCAACATCCATTACGGCTGGGTCATCGTCGGCGTCACGCTGCTCACCACGGTACTGACGGCCGCCGCGATGAGCACGCCGGGCGTGCTGATCGTGCCGCTTGAGCAGGAGTTCGGCTGGAGCGATGCGCAAATCTCCTCGGCGCTGGCTCTCCGGCTCATGCTGTTCGGATTGTTCGGCCCATTCGCCGCTGCGTTCATGAATCGCTACGGCGTGCGCGCCGTCATGGTGACTGCGGTGATCATTATTTCGGCGGGCTTCATCGCCTCGCTGGCAATGACGCACGTGTGGCAGCTTGTTCTGCTGTGGGGCATCGTGGTCGGGGTCGGCACCGGTCTGACCGCCATGGTGCTCGCCGTCACGGTCGCGACGCGCTGGTTTAACGCGCGCCGCGGTCTGGTCATGGGGGTTTTCGCCGCCAGCAATGCGACCGGGCAGCTTCTGTTTCTGCCGCTGATCGCCAAACTGGAAACCGGCTACGGCTGGCGCATGGCGCTCGTTTTTGTCTGCTGCGCGCTGGCGGTCGCTGGCGTCGTCGCGTTGCTGTTCATGCGTGACCGGCCGAGCGACGTCGGCCTGCCGCTCTATGGTGAGACAGCGGTCGCGCCGCCGCCCCACGCCGGCGCGGGTCTGGTCTCGCTGCTGCTGTCGCCGCTCGTCGTACTGAAAGAGGCTGCGCGCGTTCCGATCTTTTGGGTCCTGTTCGGCACGTTCTTTGTCTGCGGTTGCAGCACCAATGGGCTGATCCAGACTCACTTTGTCACGCTGTGCCACGACTACGGCCTGCCCGCCGTCACCGCGGCGAGCGTGCTCGCCATGATGGGCTTTTTCGATTTCTTCGGCACCATCGGCTCCGGCTGGCTGTCCGACCGGTTCGATCCGCGCTGGTTGTTGTTCTGGTATTACGGGCTGCGCGGGGTGTCGCTGCTTTATCTGCCGTTCACCGATTTCACGTTCTACGGGCTGTCGCTGTTCGCCGTGTTCTACGGCCTCGACTGGATCGCGACCGTGCCGCCGACGGTGAAGCTTGCTGCCGATCGCTTCGGCCGCGAGAAGGCCGGTATCGTGTTCGGTTGGGTGTTTGCCGGCCATCAGATCGGCGCGGCGAGCGCGGCGTTCGGCGCCGGGCTGGTGCGCACCGAGTACTCAACCTATCTGCCCGCGTTCTTCTTTGCTGGGGCGCTGTGCATCATTGCGGCGCTGGCGGTGATCTCGGTGCGCAAATCGTCGGGGGCTGGCGCCGCAATTCCAGCGGCCGTGCCGGCGCGCGGGTGAGGCCGCGGGATGACCAAAGGCTGCATGAACTCCTCGACAAGAATCTCGCCGATGGTGGCGGGTTTCCGTTTTGTTGTCAGCATAGCCATCCTCACCGATAGCTGTGATCGTGATCGTCAAGATAAATGTCGTGAGCTTCGCCGCGACTGCCGTCCCGTCGGAAGATCAGCCGCCATTGTCTGTTAACGCGGACCGAGTGGTACGCAGCCACACTATGGGACAAGAGCAAGTCGACAAGGCTGCCCGGCTATTCATCGCGTCAAGGCTGCGCGCCCCGCTTTTCTTCGATCTTGTCCCAGATCAACGCCGCGATATCCGGCCCGCCGAAATTCTTGATCGCGCGGATGCCGGTCGGCGAGGTGACATTGATCTCGGTGAGGAAGTCGCCAATCACGTCGATGCCGACGAACAAC
>DASZWK010000330.1:0-23156 GCA_035546235.1 Xanthobacteraceae bacterium
CTGCGATGTGAAGGTGCCGGCGACCGCCGAAGTCGTGATCGAGTTCGAAGTCGATCTCGACACCACGGTGCTCGAAGGCCCGCTCGGAGAATATACCGGCTACTACACGCGGCCGTCGCAGAAGCCGGTGGCGCGCATCACCGCGATCACCCACCGCAAGAAGCCGATCTTCCAGGGCCTGCTCACGGGCAAGCCGGTGACCGAGAACCATATCCTCAAGCAGGTGCCGTTCGAGGCCTCGGTGCTGCGCATGCTGCAGCGGCAGTTTCCGACCATCAAGGCGGTGTCGGTGCGCGCTTCGGCCGGCGTGTCATTTTATGTCGTCATCGCGATGGAGCCGCGCTTTGCCGGCGAGGCGCGGCAGGTGATCCTCTCGATGATGTCGAGCAACATCCGGCCGAAATGGACCGTCATCGTCGATCCCGACATCGATGTGCATTCTTCGACCGAAGTGGAATGGGCGATGGCGTTCCGCGTCCAGCCGGCGCGTGACACGATTATTGTCGACACCATGCCGGCAGGTCCATCCGACCCGTCCGTCGATTTGACTCGCGACCGCACGATGCGGACGGCTTCGCAAATCGGCATCGATGCGACGCGGCCGTTCGGCGAAAAGTTTTATGACGTGGCCGACGTGCCGGGCTGGGAAGATTACAAAGTGCCGGAGCTGGACGAGAAATGAGTCCGTCATCATCCGCGAAGGCGGATGATCCAGTAATCGTCGTTCCACTGAGTAAGATCACCGTTCGCGTCTACTGGGTGCCCGCCTTCGCGGGCATGACACTAAAGAGGCTCCGCGTCGATTAAGACAAACGCCACGACGGCCGCCTCGCTGGTGCGATTGCTCCAGGCGTGATTGGTGCCGCGCTGGATGAGTACGTCGCCGGCTTTGAGCAGAACTTCGCCTTCGTCCATCATCGCGTAAATTTCGCCGGACAAGACGATGGCGTAATCGATCGTCGCAGTCTTATGAAAACCGGCGTGGCGCGGATTGTGGCGGTCGGTCGCGGCAGCGCGCCCGGAGCCGTCGTCGGGGAGGGCGCTTTCGTGGGCGATGGCGGCAAGGCGCTCGGAGTCCGGTGGATATTCGATGACGCGCAGTACCGAACCGTGCTTCGGCGGCGGCAACCGATGGCCGCGGGCTATCGAGTCCGCGTTGCCGCGGTTATCGGCGGGCGTCGAGGCGGTCTCCCAAAGTTCGTGCACGATGGCGCTGCCCTTGGTGCGCTGGAATACGTGCGGGGTAGGGGCGTCGGTAACGAAGATCGATTTTCCGGCAGCGTTATGGCCGGTCACGACGCGGCGGATTTTCTTTGTCATTGATTTTCTCTTTCGTCATTTCTCGCGGCATCGCCCGCGCCCGAATGACAACTAACGGCCCGCACGCATCCGGGCGAGCAGTTCCTCTGTCGGGTACGAATCCGCCGGCAAGCCGTATTTCTTCTGCATCGCCTTGACGGCCTGCCGGCTCTTCAAACCCAGGAAGCCGTCGATCTTGCCGACGTCGTAGCCGGCGCGAGCGAGCAGCGTCTGTAATTCCTTGACCTGCTCGAAGGGCAGGGCCGGCGTGGGGTTGCCGCGATGAAGCGGTGGAGCGCCATTAATGCGCGTCGCCAAATAAGCCGCCGTGGTCGAATAGACCAGTGAGTTATTCCACTGCAGATAGACCTGGAAATTCGGGTAGACCAGGAAGGCCGGGCCGAGACGTCCCATCGGCAGCAACAGGGACGCCGGAAGATTGTCGTCGGGCAGCGGCCTGCCATCCGCCAGAGTCACGCCCCACGACACCCATTTGGAGCGCGGCAACTGGATGTCGAGATCAGCCTGGTCCCACGGCAGCTGTGCTGGGACGTGGACTTCGGTGAGCCATGGCTGCCCGCGCTTCCAGCCGAGCCCGACCAGGTAGCTGGCGGTCGAGCCGAGCACGTCAGGCACGTCGTGAATGAGATCGCGCTTGCCATTGTTGTCATAGTCGACGGCGTATTTGTTGTATTCAGACGGCATCATTTGCGTCTGGCCGAGTTCGCCGGCCCAGGAGCCCTGCATTTCGGCCGGTCTGAGATCGCCGCGCTGGATCAGCCGCAGCGCATCGATCAGCTGCGGGCGAAACTTGTCGGCGCGGCGGCAGTCGTAGGCGAGCGACGCAATCGAGCTGAGCGAGGGATACTTGCCCTGGTTGGCGCCGAAATCGCTTTCCAGCCCCCAGAACGAGCTGATGACCGCCGCCGGGACGCCGAATTCCTTGTCGATGCGCTCGAACACTGGCGCATATTTCTTGATCCGCGCCTGAGCGCCGCTGATACGGTAAGCGGCGGCCATGCGGCTAGAGAATTCCAGAAAAGTCTGCGTAAAGACGCGCTGGCCGTGATCGATATTGATGATGCGCTGGTCGTATTTCAGGTACGGCGCGGCCTCGGCGATGGCGCGCTGCGACACGCCGCCCGCCACGGCCTCGCGCTCAAGCCCGGTGAGCCACGCTTCATAGGAGCCCGAGGTGCGACAGGGCACGGTCTGCGCGTGCGCAACGCCAATCATGGCCCAGGCCCCGAACAGAACTGCCACACCTGCCGAACAGTATCGCGGCATCATGCGATTCCCTCAATTGTTTGATGACGTGCGCGGAAGGATACAGATGGCCGGGACAAGCCCGGCCATGATGAGACACTGGCGATGTTCAAGGCGCAGCTCCGGCCCGCGAATACCATTCCAAAATCTCTTCGCCGGTCCAGAACAGCACACCGTCATGACGGCGGGCGTAGTCATAGATCGCTTCAAGATATTTGATGCGATGCGGCTGGCCACTGATATAGGCGTGGATCGCAAGGGGGAAGATTTTGACGCGCTGTTCGCCCTCGGCGTAGAGCCGGTCGAACTGGTCGATCGCGCGCTGCAAAAGATAGTCGCTCTGATGATGCTGCACGATCATCATCGGGATGTCGTTGAGCTCGACCGTGTAGGGGAGCGTGACCAGCGGGCCCTTGGCGGTGCGGATCGTGGTCGGCTCATCGTCGTAGACCCAGTCGCCGATATATTTGACGCCGGCTTCGGCCAGAATCTCCGGCGTCTCTAGTGTCTGCGTCAGGCCCGGGCCAAGCCAGCCGACCGGGCGCTTGCCGGAGAATCGTTCGATCACGTCAAGCGCATGAGTGATCATTTTCTTCTGGTTTGGTTCAAGATGAATGGGGCCCTGCTGGTACGCGTGCCCCATGAATTCCCAGCGGTCGGTGCGGGCCTGTTCGGCGACGCGCGTATAATCCTCGCAGACGCGGGCATTGATCGCGAGCGTCGGCCGGATGTTCAGCCGCTTGAACAGTTCGAAGAAACGCCAGACTCCAACCCGCATGCCATATTCGTGCCAGCTCCAATTTGGCACGTCGGGCAGCAGCGTCTGTCCGGTGGGGGGCGCCAGCACCTGACGCGCCATCGGCTTACCGATGTCCCAGACTTCCAGGTTGACGATGGTCCAGAACACGAGACGCGCGCCGTCCGGCAACTTGAGCGGCGGCCGGTCGACGATCGCCGAAAAGTCGGCCCGTTCGCGCGGCAGCATCGCCTTGGTGGCGGCTTTTTTGCGGCGCGCTGGCTTTTTCATCGATTCCACCCCGATCCGATTTGGAGCGACCATACGTCGGACATCCGACATGGACAACTTCTGTCGGTTTTTACAGCGGTTTGCCGGCCCGATCACAACCCCGTTAGCGTGCGTCAAATCGCGTTGCAGTCGGCGGCGAATGGCGCATCTATGGAACCTAAGGGAGGGGGCGAGATTATCCTTCCCGGTGCTATCTTTATTCGCTTTGATCGCGCTCTTTCACGGAAATTGCGATGCCAGCCGCTGCACCCAAGCGTGTCCGCGTAGCCGCTTCGTCCCCGGAGAATCCCTCAGAGGGTGGTAGCGCGCCGGCGTCAAGTGACGACTCGCGACAGGTCTGGCTCGACACCTATCGGGCGGTGCGCGCCGAGACTGAGCGTCGCGCCGCCTTGCTGTCGGCGGAGGACCAGGTGGTCCAATCGATGCCGGACGCGAGCCCGACCAAATGGCATCGCGCGCACGTGACATGGTTTTTTGAGGAATTTTTACTGGGCAAATTCGCACCGGCCTACGAACCGTTCGACGAACGCTTCGCCTATCTGTTTAATTCTTATTATGTCTCCGCCGGTCCACGTTATGCACGGCCGCAGCGCGGCATGCTCACGCGGCCCGGCGCGACGGAAGTGACGGCTTATCGGGAGCATGTCGATCGCGCCGTGACGGCCTTGATCGAATCGACCAGCGACATTGCTTCCATTGCGTCCGTGATTGAGATCGGCCTGCACCACGAGCAACAGCATCAGGAACTGCTGCTCACGGACATTCTGCACGCGTTCTCGCTCAATACGACCCATCCGGCCTATGACCCGAATTGGCAATGGCCGGAGCACGGCACGGCCGCAGCGACGGGCACCGTGATTGCCGGTATTCAGCGCATTGGCCACGACGGCGACGGCTTCTGCTTCGACAACGAACAGCCCTCGCACCAGGTATTACTGCAGCCTGTCAGGCTTTCTCCGTCGCTCGTCACCAACGGCGAGTGGCTCGAGTTCATCGCCGACGGCGGTTACACGACGCCGACGCTGTGGCTGTCCGAGGGGCTCGCCGCGGTTGAAGCGCAGGGCTGGAATGCGCCGGGTTACTGGCAACAGATCGACGGTGAATGGTTCGCGATGACGCTTGGCGGTTTGCGCCGGATCGCGCCGCAGAATCCCGTCTGCCATGTGAGCTACTATGAGGCCGACGCGTTTGCACGCTGGGCCGGCAAGGATCTGCCGACCGAGGCAGAGTGGGAGATCGCGGCGCAGCAACGCGGCGGGCTCGACGATGCTTTCGGTGTCGTGTGGCAATGGACGCGCAGCGCTTACTCGCCCTATCCAGGATATCGCGCCGCGCCCGGCGCGATCGGCGAATATAACGGCAAGTTCATGGTCAGCCAGATGGTGCTTCGCGGCTCCTCGTTGGCGACGCCGCAGAATCATTCGCGTTTCAGCTATCGCAATTTCTTCTATCCGCCGGCGCGCTGGCAGTTCACCGGCCTCCGCCTCGCCGAATACCAAAACTAGAGTCATCGCAATGAATGTCACAAGCGTTTTTCGCTCATTTCACGCTACGCCCGTGCGCGATGCGTTCGCTGCCGATGTGATCTCAGGCTTGTCCGCCGCGCCAAAGAGTCTGTCGCCGAAATACTTTTATGATCTCGCCGGCTCAGCGCTGTTCGAGCGCATCACGCGGCTGCCCGAATACTATCCAACGCGCGCCGAGATTGGCATTCTGCAGGACAATGCGCCCGCCATCGCGTCGATGTTTCCGCCGGGTTCCGCGCTGATCGAGTTCGGCAGCGGGTCGAGCCGCAAGGCGCGTATCCTGCTCAGCGCGGCGGCAAGTGTCGGAGCTTATGTGCCGGTCGACATTTCCGGCGATTTTCTGCAGCAGGATTTGCGGGAACTGCGCCGCGATCTGCCGCACCTTCTGGTACATCCGCTGGTCGAGGATTTCACTCAGCCGTTCGAGATTCCGGCGCGGCTCGCGGCGTTGCCGCGAGTCGGTTTCTTTCCCGGGTCGACCATCGGCAATTTCGAGCCGCAGGACGCAAAGAGTTTCCTCCGCCATATCGGTTCGGTGCTCGGCACCGGCGCGCTGCTCATTGTCGGCATCGACCTTATAAAGGATGAGGCGATGCTCAATAGCGCCTATAACGACGCCGAAGGCGTGACCGCAAAATTCAATATCAACCTCTTGGTTCGCATCAACCGCGAGCTTAACGCCGATTTCGATCTTGCGGCGTTCGAACACAGGGCATTTTTCAATCGCGACCTGCATCGTATCGAGATGCATCTCGCGAGTTCAAGGCCGCAGCAGGTGCAGATCGACGGCACGCCCATCGATTTTGCGGCCGGCGAAACCATCCATACCGAAAGCAGCTACAAATACACGGTCGAGTCTTTCCGAGACTTGGCACGGGACAGCGGCTGGTCGCCGATCAGCGTGTTTACCGACGGCCTGTTCTGCGTGCATGCGCTGCGGATGACGAACAACAGCAGACCGACGGCCGAATAGCATCTGTGCTATCTGTCCTCCATCACTCTCGCTTGTCGTCCGATCATGCCCATCTGTGAAGCCGATCCCTGGCGCCTGCAATATTTTGAGCACGTCAAGACTGCGGCCAATATCCCGACCGAGGACTGTGACGCGTGGCAGTGGAATCCGGCGCACCGCTGGGTCTATGACAAGCTCGCGATCGCGCTGTCGCAAAATCTGGATGCGGGGCCGCACGGTGTTGCGCCGCCGCGCTTTCCGGTGTTTTCGAAGCCGATCGTCAACCTCAAGGGCATGGGCGTCGGCAGTCGCGTGCTGCACTCCGCGCTGGACTACGAACGCCATTCCGCCGCCGGCCATTTCTGGATGACGCTGCTCGACGGCCGGCATGTCTCGACTGACATCGCTGTGGTCGAGGGCGCGCCGTGCTGGTGGCGTCACGTTACTGGCAAGCCGGCGGGTGAGGGCACGTTCGATTACTGGACGGTGCATGCAGAGCCGGACCCCGAGATCGAGCGGCGCTGCGGCGATTGGATCGAGAGCAATCTCGCCGGCTATACGGGCATGCTCAATCTCGAAACGATCGGCGGCACGATCATCGAGGCGCATCTGCGCTTTGCGGATCAGTGGCCCGATCTTTACGGCCCGGGCTGGGTCGATGCGCTGGTCGGGCTTTACGAAAGCCACGTGTGGGACTTTTATGACGAAGACAGAAGCGAGGGCTACAGCGTCGTACTGTTTGGCCCGCCCGGCCGCGCTTGGCGACATCCGCCGCAGCCGTTAGTGCAGGAGATAAAACGAATGCCGGGCGTCACCAGCGTGCAGATCACTTTCCATGAGGATCGCGCGCCGGACCGCCACGCCATGCCGCCCGGCGGCTTTCGGCTCGCCATCGTCAACGGCTACGACCTGGAAAGGACGCTTGCCGCGCGGGATCGGCTCGTGGAGTTTTTCGGCGTCGCGCCGCCGCGGTGATAGGGTTTCTGTCACCGGGGGACGGCAAGGCCGGTAGTGGTCTCGCGGTGTGCCCGCTATAGTGCTGCATCGGGGGATCGATAGTCGATGCACGGACATACCGGCAGCACGCAGAGCCTGCGGGCTCGGGGACTGACTGCGAGCCTGCGCGGAGCGCTGCATGCAATCGGTGCCCTGTTTGCCGTCATCACTGCGGCATCGCCGGCATCCGCGCAGGAGCAGGTCAAAATCGGCATCGGCTACGGGCTCGCGTTTCTGCCGGATTACATCTGCCAGGACCTTAAGCTGGTCGAAAAATACGGGAAGGCGCTGCATCTTAACGTCAAGGCGAGCTATGAGCGTTTCTCCGGCGCCGGTCCGACGCAGGACGCACTCGCATCGGGCGCTATCGATATGGCGCCGTTCGGCGCGGCGCCGCTCTTGCTGGCGCGGGAGAAAACCAGAAATACACCGCGGCAGATCGTTGCGATTTCCGGCATTGCCACATTGCCGGTGGTGCTGCTGAGCAATCGCGCGGACGTTCACAGTGTTGCCGATCTGCGTGCCGCCGATCGCATCGCCATGCCTACTCTGACCGCACCGCAAATGTATTTTCTGCAGATGCAGTCGCAAAAGACGTTCGGTCAATACGACCGGCTGCGCCGTCAGGTGACGGTGCTCACTCCCGGGGACGCGCTCGCCGCACTGCTCGCCGGAACGGGGCCTGTGACCGCTGCATTCTCCTCGCCGCCATACACGGAGCTGGCCCTCAAGGATGAAAACATTCATCCCATTCTGCGCTCCGAAACGGTGATCGGCGGCAAAGCCTCGTTTCTCGTCATGGGTGCGATGGCTGCTTATGTGTCCGCGCACCCGAAGATTCCTGAAGTCATCGACAAGGCGATGGATGAAGCGGCGCGCATCATCCACGACGATCCGCGCCGCGCGGCGCAAATCTATCTGGCGCACGAGCCGTCGAAGGCGCTCAACGCCGCCGATGTCGACGCTGTGCTGCGTGACAACAAGGACGAATTCGGGAGCGCAGTGGAAGGCATGCAGGTTTTCGCCGATTTTCTCGGCTGGCGGGGTGTGCTGAAGACGCCGCCACGCAGCTGGAAGGAGATCGTGGCGCCCGCGTTATTGAGTTCGCCGAGCACGTGAGCGGTGAAAATGCGCCGTGACCCCTCAAAATAACCATGTCGCCGGCAACTCAGCCCTCGCATAGCAGGCCGATGCCGCGCTTAGCTTGACGCCTCCGCGGCCGGACGCGACAATTCGCGCAATTCATAATCAAGCCGATCCGCCGGCCGTTCGTGGGAGGATGTTCATGCCGAAGCGCCGCCAAGACGCGAACCAAGGCGCCGATTCCAGCCGCCGAAGCTTCCTAAAAGGCGCGGGTCTGGTCGGAGCCGCAGCCGCCACCGCGGTCGCGCCTTCGGTTGCGGCGGGTGCCATGCCGGCCGCTCCACTGAGCAAAGGTAAGGCGGCATTGCCGGGGCCGCGGCAGATCGCGGCCGAAACCATGCCGCCGCCATCCGATCCGGTGAATCAGACTTCGAGCGGCGGCGACTACATGGTCGACGTCATCAAGACGCTCGACATCGATTACCTGGCGATCAACTGCGCCTCGAGTTATCGGGGCCTGCACGAAGCCGTGGTCAATCACGGCGGCAACACCAAGCCCGAGATCATCACCTGCGTGCACGAGGACATCGCCGTTCATCTCGCGCAGGGTTATGCCAAGATGGATGGCAAGCCGATCGCCATGGCGTGCCACGGCGTGGTCGGTCTGCAGCACGCCACCATGGCGATGTACAACGCCTGGTGCGACCGCGTGCCGGTCATCGTGTTCGGCGGCAACATCATGGAGGCCGACAAGCGCGCGCCAGGCGCCGAATGGCTGCATGCCGGCGTCGACATCGGCCAGATCGTGCGCGAGTTCACCAAGTGGGACGATCAGCCCGCCTCGCTGCAGCATTTCGGCGAGTCCATGGTGCGCGCCTACAAGATCGCGACCACGCCGCCGATGGGGCCGGTGTTTCTTTCGCTCGACGGCGAGTTGCAGGAGAACCCGATCCGCGACCGGGGCAGTCTGCGCATTCCCAAATACGAGCCGGTGATTCCGCCAGTGGGCGACTCGGCGGCGATCGTCGAGGCGGCCAGGATGCTGGTCGCAGCCAAGAACCCGCTCATCATCGTCGACCGGCTCGCGCGCACGCCGGCCGGCATGAAGAATCTCGTGGAATTTGCCGAGGCGCTGCAATGCCCGGTGATCGACAATTACGGCCGCATGAATTTCCCGTCGCGGCATCCGCTCAATCAAAGCTTCCGCAGGGTGCTGATCGGGCAGGCCGACGTCATTCTCGCCATCGAGATGAACGACCTGTGGGGCCCGCTGACGCATTTCCGCGACCGTATCGAGCGCACCTCGCGTCCCGCCACCAAGGCCGGCGCCAAGATCATCACGCTTGGCATGCGCGATGTTTATCTGAAAGCGAACTACCAGGATTTCGGCCGCTGGCAGGATGTCGACCTCGACATAGCGGGCGACGGCGAGTCGTCGCTGCCGGCACTGACCGAAGCGGTGCGACGCCTGACCGACCCGGCGCAGAAAGCCGCGTTCGATGAGCGCGGCAAGAAGCTCGCCGCCGCGCACCAGGCGATGGTGGAACGCTCGAAAGTCGATGCCACTATCGGCTGGGATGCCAGTCCGATCACCACCGCCCGCATGTGCGCCGAGGTCCATAACCAGATCAAAGACGAGGACTGGTCGGTCGTCGGCACCGCGATCCGGCTGTCCTGGATGCACCGGCTGTGGGACATCAAGAAGCCCTACCAGTGGAACGGCGGCTCGGGCGGTGCCGGCGTCGGCTATAACCTGCCAGCCTCGATCGGAGCGGCGCTCGCCAACAAGAAGCACGGTCGCTTCACGGTCGCCTTCGGCGGCGATGGCGACTTTATGTTCAATCCGGGCGCGCTGTGGACCGCCGCGCACCACCAGATCCCGATCCTCTACGTCGTTCACAACAACCGCGCCTACCATCAGGAATACATGTACCTGACCGCCATGGCGGCGCGGCATGGCCGCGGCGTCGATCGCATGGATATCGGCACTACGCTCAAGGACCCGAACATCGATTATGCCACGGTGGCACGCGGCATGGGCGCGCACGGCGAGGGGCCGATCACCGATCCGAACGATCTCGCGCCGGCGCTAAAACGCGCCATCGCCGTGGTCAAGGCGGGCGGGCCGGCCGTCGTCGACGTTGTGACCGATCCGCGTTAGGGAGCAGCATCATGCGTAAATTCACCGGCATGGCCTTGGCGGTTATTGCGACAATTGCGCTTACGCCGGCCGCGCGTGCTCAGGAGGCCCCGCAAGGCGATGCCGCCAACGGCAAGCGCATCTTTCTGAAAGAGGCGTGCTTTACCTGCCACGGTCGCGTCGGCGAGGGCGGGGCCTATAATGGTCCGGCGCCGATCCTCGCCCACACCGCGCTGCCATTCGAGGCTTTCAAGGGCCAAATCCGCAACCCGATAAACGACATGCCGGCCTATTCGGGCGCCGTGCTATCGGATAAGGACATCGCCGACATTTACGCCTTCGTACACACGTTGCCGGGGCCGAGTTCGCCGAAGAGTTTTCCGATCTTGAATAATTAAGCGAGAGATTTTCCAAAGAAACCTTGCGACTGCGCCCGCCAGCGCCGGCACGACGCCGCTTACGGCCTTTGCGGCGCTGTCTTGCCCGCCTATCTTGAGGCTCGAACTCGGAGTGCCGGGACAACCCGAAGGAGGACGATGTGGCCAACGTCATCACGATTTGCGGCAGCCTGCGTAAAGGTTCCTACAACCGCATAGTCATGAACGCGTTGCCGGGGCTGGCGCCCGATGGCATGCAGATCAAGGAAGCGCCGCCGATCGGCGAATTTCCGCTTTACAATGCGG
The DNA here is from genome assembly GCA_035546235.1 of Xanthobacteraceae bacterium. Lineage (GTDB taxonomy): Bacteria > Pseudomonadota > Alphaproteobacteria > Rhizobiales > Xanthobacteraceae > BOG-931. Next base: position 10,973 of record DASZWK010000330.1, read on the forward strand.
ACATCCAGAACTCGACCGGCTTCCCGGCGCCGGTGCAGGCGTTGGCCGACGCGATCCGCGCCGCCGATGGGCTGATCTTCAATACGCCGGAATATAATTTCGGCGTTCCGGCGCCGCTGAAGAACGCGATCGACTGGGTGTCGCGGCTGCCTAATCAGCCCTTCGCCGGCAAGCCGGTCGCGCTTCAGTCGGCCTCGCCGGGTCCGGTCGGGGGCGCCCGCGTGCAGTACGATCTGCGCAAGTCGATGGTGTTTCTCGATGCGCAGACGCTCAACAAGCCGGAAATCTTCATTGGTAATTGCGCGCAGCGCATCGACGAAAAGACCGGGAAGATTACGGACGAGCAGACCATCGGCTTCATCAAGCAGCAGCTCACCGCCTTCGCCAAATTCATCGCGGCGCACGGCGGCAGGAGCTAATCGAGACTCAGGGGAGGGGACGCTCAGTGTCGGATAATCAACTCAATGTCGTTGTCGTCTGCGGCAGCCTGCGCAAGGCGTCCTACAACGCGTCTCTCGCGCGAACGCTGCCGGCGCTGGCGCCGCCCGGCATGGCGGTCAAGGCCGCGCCCGGCTGGGACAAGATGCCGGTCTACAATCACGATCTGCACGCTGATGGTAAGTTTCCGGCCGAAGTGACGGCCTGGGGAGACTCGATCCGCGCCGCGGACGGCGTGATCATCGTCTCGCCCGAGTATAATTGGACCATTCCGGGCGGGCTTAAGAATGCAATCGACTGGGTCTCGCGGTTCAAAGAAGTGCCGTTCAAGGAAAAGCCGGTGGCGCTGCAGTCCTGCGCGGGCGGTGCGCTTGGTGGCGCGCGCATGCAGTATCACCTGCGTCAGTGCCTCACCTCGATTGACGCGCTGATTTTCGGCAAGCCGGAAATCTTCGTCTCCTTCTCGGCAAAGAAATTCGACGAGAAGACCGTTGAGCTGGTCGACCAGCCGACCATCGACATCGTCAAGCAGCAACTCGTGGGCTTCGAGAAATTCATCCGTCGCGTGAACGGGAGGCATTAGATGGCACGGCTCGACAAGCGCGTGGCGCTGCTCACCGGCGGTGCCAAAGGTATCGGCCGGCATTACGCCAAGAAACTCGCCGCCGAAGGTGCGCGACTGATGATCGCCGATATTGCCGACGGCAAGGACTTGGCGGAGGAAATTGCACGCGAGCACGGCGCCAATTCGGTGGCGAGTGCCGTAGCCGATGTGAGCGACGAGGGTGCGGTGAAGAAACTCGTCGGTGACACGATCGATCGCTTCGGCAAGATCGACATTCTGGTCAATAACGCCGCATTGTTCGCGCCATTGCAAGAGCAGAAGATCCTCGACATCGACGTCGCGCTGTGGGACCGCGTCATGGCGATCAATGTCCGCGGCGTGTTTCTCATGACTAAGCACGTCGCGCCGCACATGATCGCGCAGAAATACGGCAAGATCATCAATATCAGTTCCGGCACGGTCGCCCGCGGCATCCCGAATTTTTCGCACTACGTCACCTCGAAGGGGGCGGTGACTGCGTTCACACGCTCGATTTCCCGCGAGCTCGGCGAGCACAACATCTGCGTCAATTCGCTGGCGCCTGGCTTCACGTTGTCCGACAGCGTCATCCACGAAAATCCCGGCCATCTCGAGCATTCAAAGGCGCCGTCGCTCATTCGCCGCGCGATCAAGCGCGACGAATATCCGGAGGACCTCCTGGGCGCGCTGGTGTTCTTGGCTTCCGCCGACAGCGATTTCATCACCGGACAGACGCTCGCGGTTGACGGCGGGGCAAACAACACCTGAGATCGGTCGTTTGAGGGCGCTAGAATACCGGCATGCGCCAAGCGCTAAAGCTGTATCCCGACTCGCATTGCGATGGTGTAACCGCCATCGCGGTCGACGTGGCTTGGCTGCGCACCGGTGTGTTGCTTTTGTCCTATGAGCTGACCGGTGACATCGATGAGCTGCGCTTGCCCCCAATAGCGGCGCCGACGCGTGCCGATGAGTTGTGGCGACACACCTGCTTCGAGGCATTCATCCGGCCTGGATCAAATCCAGCCTATTTCGAATTCAATTTCGCGCCGTCGACCCAGTGGGCCGCCTACGAATTCGACGGTTATCGCAGCGGCATGCGCGCCGCCGAGACTGCCGCACCGCGCATCGACACACGAATTGGGCCGACCCGTTTGAGTTTGCAGGCCACGCTAGAGCTTCGCGCGCTGCCGCCGGGGCCGTGGCGTCTGGGCCTTTCGGCGGTGATCGAAGAGGCGAACGGCCGGCTGTCCTACTGGGCGCTGGCGCACCCGGCCGGCCGGCCGGATTTCCACCACGCCGATTGCTTTACCTGCGAATTTTGACGAGCGTAGCGCTCATGCAATTCGGTATCGACCGCCTCATTGCCGATTCCAAATTGCGCGCGCCGCTCGCCGGCAAGCGCGTGGCGCTCTTGGCGCATCCGGCGTCGGTGACGGCAGACCTGACGCATTCGCTCGATGCGCTCGCCGCCTGCGGCGACATCAAGGTCGTTGCCGCGTTCGGTCCGCAGCACGGGCTGCGCGGCGACAAGCAGGACAACATGATCGAGTCGCCGGATTTTCGCGATCCCGCGCATGGCATTCCGGTGTTCAGTCTCTATGGAGACGTGCGCCGGCCGACCGCGGCAATGGTCGACACTTTCGACGTGATCCTGGTCGATCTCCAGGACCTGGGCTGCCGGATCTACACCTTCATCACCACGCTGCGCTACGTTTTGGAAGCCGCGGCCGAGCACGGCAAGGCCGTGTGGGTGCTCGATCGGCCCAATCCAATCGGCCGCCCGGTTGAGGGGCTGCGGCTACTCGACGGCTGGGAAAGCTTCGTCGGCGCCGGGCCACTGCCGATGCGTCATGGGCTGACGCTCGGCGAACTCGGTGGCTGGTTTGTCAGAACACTCAAGCTCGATGTCGATTACCGTGTCATCGACATGCAGGGCTGGCAGCCGGATGCGGCACCGGGCTTCGGTTGGCCGCTCGGCGAACGCGCCTGGATCAATCCCAGCCCCAACGCGCCGAACCTGTGGATGGCGCGCGCCTATGCGGGCACCGTGATGGTCGAGGGCACGACATTGTCGGAGGGCCGCGGCACGACGCGGCCGCTTGAACTGTTCGGCGCTCCCGACATCGACGCCTACGCGGTTTTGCACGCCATGCACGCTTTCGCGCCGCACTGGCTCGCCGGATTCCGGCCGCGCGAGTGCTGGTTCGAGCCGACATTTCACAAACACGCCGGCAAGCTCTGCAACGGCTTGCAGATCCACACCGAAGGCCCAACTTACGATCACGCGGCGTTCAAGCCCTGGCGCGTCCAAGCGCTTGCCTTCAAGGCGATCCGGCACCTCACTCCCGACTATCCACTTTGGCGCGACTTTGCTTACGAATATGAGCGCGGCAAACTTGCCATCGACGTCATCAATGGCGGCCCGCTGTTGCGCGAGTGGGTTGACGACACACGGGCGGTGCCCGCGGACTTGGACGCGCTGGCGGAGCCGGACGAACTGACTTGGCTGAAAGAGCGAGAGGAGTTTCTGCGTTACTGACGGCCATTCGGCTGTGGCGAGGGCGTTTGCCGCGCGATAAGATAGCCCTCGCTATCGAGAATGCGGGGGAGTGCCATGCTCAGCCGTCGCGACTTGATTGTGCTCTCGGCCGCCCAGGCCATCGTCCCGAGCCTCTTTATCGGCGAAGGTCGGGCGGAGAGTTATCCAGCAAAAGCTGTACGCATCATCGTCCCGGTCGCCGCGGGCGGGCCAACCGATATTGTCGCGCGCACGCTTGCCGACAAACTGTCGGCGATGTGGAAGCAGCAGGTCTTCGTCGAGAACAAGCCGGGCGCCGGCAACAATCTCGGCTGCGAATACGTCGCGCGCTCCGATCCCGACGGCTACACGGTGCTATTCGATCCGGGTGCCATGGCGTCGAACACGAGCCTGTACGGCAAGCTGACCTATGACGCGGTGAGGGATTTCGCGCCGGTATCGATGGTGGCGCTGGTCGACTATTTCATGTTCGTGCCGAATTCCTTGCCGGCGCATACGCTGAAGGAGTTCGTCGAGTACGTGAAGGCCCATCCCGGCAAGCTGACGATGGCGTCGCCGGGCACCGGCAGCGCGCCCTATCTCGCCGAGATGAGTTTTCTGCAGATGGCCGGGCTGAAGATGACGCACGTGCCGTATCGCGGCGCCGCGCCCGCTTTCACCGATCTGATTCCGGGTCGCGTCGATTGCTATTTCGGCAGCGGCACCTTGCTGTCGTATTCGCGCACCGGGCAGGTGCGGGTGCTGGCGGTGACCGGCGCGAAACGCAATCCGGCGGCGCCGGACGTGCCGACAATCGGCGAGACCGTTCCCGGGTACGCGGTGACCGGCTCGCAGGCGCTGTTCGTTCCGGTAAAGACCGCGCCTGAGATCGTGCGCAAGATGAGCGCCGACACCAATACGGCGCTGGCCGATCCGGCGATCCAGAAAAAGCTCGTCGACGCCGGCTACGTTGCCGGGGGCTCGACACCGGAGGAGTTGGGTAAGCGCCTCAACGCCGACATCGCTCGCTGGAGCGTGCTGATCAAGGCGCTGGGCATCAAGCTCGATTGACCGTGACGCTGCGGCGTTTGGCGATTGTTCGGGCCGGAGCCGTTTCATACTATCGGTCGGCGACGGCCAGAGGAGCGTGACATGTCGGTTGAGGGAATTATTCTGCATCACGGCGAGGCCAATGGGGTTACGTTGCACCAGACCCGGGTCGACTATCTGCTGACGGCGCAGGACTCCAAACAATGCTCCCTGTTCGAGTTCACGATCGCGCCGGGGTTCAATACCGGCGCGCACTACCACACCAAGATCGAGGAGATTTTCTACGTTCTGGAGGGAGAGATCGATCTGCGGTGCGGCGACAAAACGTTGCGCGGCGTCCCGGGTACTTTCGTGTTCGTGCCGCCCGGCGCGGCCCACGCATTCGGCAATTCCGGCACCGCGCCCGGCCGCATGCTTTTGATCACCGCGCCTCCGGGGCACGAGAAATATTTCGATGAGTTGCGTGACCTGATCGCCAAGGGCGGCAAGCCAGACCCGGACGCTCTCGCCAAGCTGCGTGAAAAATACGATACCGTTCAGCTCGCCACGCTGACGCCGGGCGGATAGCGGCGGATCAGCTTCGACGCATTCACACGTTCGGGGGCGGCGACTTCCTGTCCGGCGAAATCGGACTCATCACGCCCACGGCTATGCCGTCGGGGTCTTCGATGATTGCGTAACGCGCGCCCCAGAATGCATCGACCGGTTCCTGCAAACCGCGATATCCCGCGCGAGTCATGTCGTGAAACACCTCGTCGACAGCCCCGCGTGTGTCCACGCTAAATCCAACAACGACGCGGCCTTTCAGGTCAGTCAGGCCCTTCCAGCCGCTGTTCCAACATTGCGCGAATGTGGTGGAGTCGAGATCGAAATCGATCGCTTGATCCGATGACCGGCCCCCGGCGCTGATATGGTGGGCGCCCGTTGCCGTCCGCCAGACGGCGGCGTCGGGAATGTCGACGCCAAGCCTGCGGTAGAACGCAATCGACGCTTCCGTGTCGCGGCAGACGAGATTGACCTGGTCGAGCGTCAGCTTGGCCACGAGCCTCAGCCCCGGTTCGGCTTGCCTACAAAGCCGCTGCCATGGCCGGCCTCGTGGGCGGCCCAGCCGCCGGCGACCCGGCCGCTGAACACCGAAGGACCCAGCATGGTGCCTTCGAGGCCGGCGCGGCCGTTGATGTGGCCGCCGGCCATGCCGCAGAGTTCGCCGGCCGCGTAAAGTCCCACGATCGGCTCGAAATGCTTGTCAAGCACGCGGCATTGCAGATCGGTTTTGACCCCGCCGAAATTCTTGCGCGCCAGTGGAAAGATCTGCACCGCGTAATAGGGCGGGGTGTCGAACGCCTTGGAGGCTTTCAGCGGCTTGCCGAACTCCGGTTCGGTTTCGAGCCGTTGCGCGCACGCCTTGTTGTAACGTTCGACGGTGCCAAGGAATGTCGCCTGATCGACGCGCATCTTGTTGGCGAGATCGGCAAGCGTATCGGCCTTGCGGATGTAGGGCGAGGAGTTGAGCAGCTCGACCACCTTGCCGCGCGCGACCTTGTCGCCGTCGCGGTAGTACGGATCGGCGATCTCCATGGTCGCCGTCATCGGCGTGTCCATGATCGCCCAGGCGTGGCGCGGGCTTTGCGCCATCAGCGCCGGCGATGCCGAGTTGCCGCCGGAGCGCGCCTCATTGTGGAACCGGCGGCCCTGCTGGTTGACCCAGATATTGCCGGGCACGAGGCGGAAGGGCAGTCCCCGGCGCTGTGCGGGATCGCGGTAATCGGGCGTCGCGTACACGTAAAACCAGATGTGATCCATGTGGGTGAGATAGCCGCCGACCTGCCGCACCATCTTGTGGCCGGTTCCGGTGGAATTGCGCCCGGAGCCTTCCAGGACCATGTCGTTGCCGAGCGTCGGATTGAACTCAAGCACCATGTCGCGATTCGAGTTGAAGCCGCCGGTCGTCATCACCACGGTCTTGCTTTTCACCGACACCGGCTCGCCGGTTTTGGTGTTGCGGCCTTCAATGCCGGTGACGCGGCCGTTGGCGCGGGACAGCCCGGTGATCTCGGTGTCGGTGACGATCTCGCCGCCCTTCTGGCGGAAGCCGTCGATCAAATGCGTCATCAGGCCGAGGCCGTTGCGATCGCTTCGCGTCCAGCGCACCACCGAGTTGCCTTCCTGCTCCTTCAGGTCGGACCATGTGGCGCCCAGGCTTTCGGCCCAGTGATAGAGATCGTGCAGACTGTGCTCGATGTAGTAGCGCGCCCACACCTCGTCGGCCGACGGACCGCCCCAACTCATCCAATCGTTGAACGCCAAGTCCGGCGTGTCGTCGATGCCGTGCTGTTTCTGCAATGGCGAACCGACGATCAGGCAGCCGCCGCCCGAGATGATGGCGGCGCCGCCCGGTTCGGAGTCCTTCTCGAATGCGATGGCGCGAGCACCGGCGTCGCGCGCCTCAATGCCGGCCGCAATGCCGGCACCTCCGCCCCCAACGATGGCAACATCAGTTTCGTAGTGTTTGACGGCTGACATTTGCGATGCCTGTTATGTGCGATGAGTTTCGCTCGTTCCAGAGAAAGCCGGAATCCGGATCGGGCCCGCTTGGGCGGGACGAGCGGTGCGTGAACGATGCATTTGACCGTACGAAACCCGCTACTCCGCCGCCACCGCGACGTCGGCGATGAACTGCGAGATCCAGGCCTTACGGCGCTTTACGTTGGTCCGATACATGGCCTCGAATTCGCCTTCCGGGAAGGAATGCGTCGACGGCCGCTTCATCAGCGCGTTTGTCCACGCCTTCACCCGCGGATATTTTTCGATCACGCCGAGCGGCTTGATTCGGTCGAGGAAGCAATAGCGCTGCAGGAAGGGCGCATAACCGGCATCGACCAGGGAATATTTGGCGCCATTGAAGAAAGGCCCAGCAGGGCTCTGCTTTTGCAGCGCGCGTTCGAGCCGGTCGAAAGCCGGCGCGATCTTCTCCGCCGCCGCATTGTATGCCGCCTCGTCGGCCGCATAGGCAACGCCGGTCACGGCGCTGGAAAAAGTCGGCACATAGTCGGTCCAGGCGCGATTGATGGCGCGCTGTACGGGGTCCTCGGGATGCAGCCGCGGCGCGATCGTCTCGTCGAGATATTCGGCGATAGCACTCGACTCGAACAGCGACACGCTATCGTCGATGCGCAGGACCGGCACCTTCTTGTGTGGCGAGATGGCGAGGAACCAGTCGGGCCGGTTGTCCGGTTCGATGTGACGGAACTCGAACGGCGCGTTCTTCTCGCGCAGTACGATCGCCGCGCGCTGCACCCACGGGCAGGTCTTGAAACTCACCAGAAGATATTTGGTCATTTTCTGTCCTTCCTTGCGATTGCCTATTTCGCGGCAGCCGGGAATGCCGGCAGCTTGGCGATGTCGCGCTGGTCGTGCTGGATGATCAGCGTCGCCTTGAAAGTCGCCACGATCCCCTTGAGGCGGCCGATCGACGCCAGTGTCTCAGCGCGGTCATAGTTGAACCACGGCACGCCGTTGTTCTCGTAGTTCTCGCGGAAATGCACGGCGTCGCCGCTGATCACAAAGTTGCCTGTCGGCAGCTTGACGAGCAGGCTGTGGTGGCCCGGTGTGTGTCCCGGCGTATTGAGCATGATCACGCTGCCGTCGCCGAACACGTCCTTGTCGTTCGGCTGCGGCTCGACCTTGGCGCCGCCTTTTGTCCACGGTTCGAATGGCGCGAAATTCACGCCCGGGCCGGGCTTCGGACTCGAAATCGCATCCCAGTCGCCCTTGCCGATCAAGAGCGTCGACTTGGTGAAGGAGCCGACTTGGCCGGTGTGATCGGCGTGATAGTGGCTGATGCCCACATAGGTGATCTGCTCGGGCTTGACGTTTATTTTGGCCAGCAGATCGGGCAGGCTGACCTTCGGCGCCACTTTCGGCATGGTCATGGCGTGACCGGTATCCCAGAGCAAATACTGATCGCCGTGCTTGATGAGATAGCAGCTAAACACGAATTGGATTTTCAGGTCGCCATAGGAAAAGGTGTCGGAGAAACGCTCGTTGACCGCGGTCGGTGGCGGCGGCGTACCGCAGTCGAGACGCGTCAGCGACATATCGGGCGCCGCCTGCGCGCTGGTATTCAGGCCTGTGAGAATGGCGGCGCAGGCACCGGCCGCGAGCAAGCTCAAAATCCGCTTCATGGTGTCGTCTCCCCGCTTTAAAAAATAGGCACGTTATTGTCTCTGAAGCGGTTGATGTTGCCGATTGTGGTGGATTGGGTCAATGCGGGTTCCCGGCCGTCCGCGATGCGAGCATTTCAATAATTCGCATGGCCCGGTGTGCGCGGGAATGGGATGGCGTCGCGCACATTTGACAGGCCGGTGACATAGGCGAGCGTCCGCTCGAAGCCAAGACCGAAACCGGCGTGCGGGACTGTGCCGTAGCGGCGCAGGTCGCGGTACCAGCCGTAATGCTCCTTATCGATACCGCGCTCGGTCATCCGCGCGTCGAGGACGTCGAGCCGCTCTTCGCGCTGGCTGCCGCCGATGATCTCGCCGATGCCGGGCGCCAGCACGTCCATGGCGGCGACGGTTTTGCCGTCGTCGTTGCACCGCATGTAGAACGCCTTGATGTCCTTCGGGTAGTTCATGACGATCACGGGCTTCCTGGTGTGCTTTTCCGTCAGATAGCGCTCGTGCTCGGACTGCAGGTCGATTCCCCAGCGTACCGGAAACTCGAATTTCTCTTTCGCCTTTTCCAGGATCGCGACGGCTTCGCCGTAATCCATGCGCACGAACTCGGACGCGACGATGTTTTGCAGCTTTGCCACCAAGCCCTTCTCGACGCGTTCGTCGAAGAAGGCGAGGTCTTCGGCGCGCTCTCTTAGCAGGGTTTCGAAGACGAACTTGAGAAGCCTTTCCGCCAGTGTCGCATCTTCTGACAGATCGGCGAATGCGATCTCGGGCTCGATCATCCAGAACTCGGCGAGATGGCGGCTGGTGTTGGAATTCTCGGCGCGGAACGTCGGGCCGAAGGTGTAGACCTTGGAGAGCGCGAGGCAGTAGGCCTCGACGTTGAGCTGTCCCGATACGGTCAGGAACGCTTCGCGGGCGAAAAAGTCCTTGCTGTAGTCGATCTTGCCGGCCGGCGTGCGCGGCAGGTTGGCGAGATCGAGCGTCGAGACGCGAAACAGCGCGCCGGCCCCTTCGGCATCGGACGAGGTGATGATCGGCGTGTTCACCCAGAAGAAGCCATTCGTGTCGAAATAGCGGTGGATCGCCTGCGCCAGCGTGTGCCGCACCCGGGTCGCTGCGCCAATCACGTTCGTGCGCGGCCGCAAATGTGCGACCTCGCGGAGGTACTCCATGGTGTGCGGCTTCGGCTGGATCGGGTAGGTGTCCGGGTCGTCGACCCAGCCGATCACCCTGATGGCGCTCGCCTGCATCTCGAACGTCTGGCCCTTGCCCTGCGACGGCACGATGATGCCGGTCGCCTCGACCGCGCAACCGGACGTGATCCTTAAAACCTCATCGTCGTAGTTGGGCAGCGTGTTCGGCGCGACCACCTGAAGCGGATGGAACGCCGAGCCGTCGGACAGATGCACGAAGGAAATGCCGGCCTTGGAGTCTCGCCGGGTGCGCACCCAGCCTTTGACCGTGACGGGCCCATCCGCCGGCGCCTGGCCGGCCAGAATGGCGTGTACGTTATAAGCCGTATTCTGCATGGGCGAGAGCTATCATAGCGGCCGATTGGGCTGCAATTGAGCTTGAACCGCGGCTTTGAGGCCGCGCAGGACCGCATGGCAGCCGGGTATTGGTTGCAAAATGGACTATTTCCGTGGTGCGGAGCTTTGACTATATTCATTTGCAGCAATCAGATTCCGCGCTTTTATGGAGGATGCCATGGCGGTCGCGACCGCAAGGAAGGCCACGAACGGCAAACCCGGCCCGAAGCATAATATCGATGCCGCCCGCGATGAGTATTATGGCCGCATCGCCAAGCGCAACATGACGCCGTTGTGGCGGGTGATGGATTCCGTCGTCACCAAGGAACCAAAGTCGCGCGCCAAGCCGATCGTCTGGCACTTTAATGACGTGAAATCGCTGGTGATGGAGTCCGGCGGGCTGATCACCGCCGAAGAGGCCAAGCGCCGCGTGCTGATCTTGGAAAATCCGGCCATGCCGGGCGAATCCAAGGCCACCAACACGCTGTTCGCCGGCATCCAGATGATTCTGCCCGGCGAGGTCGCGCCGGCGCATCGCCACGTCGCCGCCGCCATCCGTTTTGTGCTGGACGGCGAGGGCGCCTACACCGCCGTGGACGGCGAAAAGGCCTTCATGTCGCCGGGCGATTTCGTCATCACCGCCAATTGGGCGCCGCACGATCACGGCAACACCTCCAAGAAGCCGATGCTCTGGCTCGATGTGCTGGATTTTCCGGCCATCAATTTCTTCGAGACGTCGTTTGCCGAGAATTTCGATGAGCCGACGCTCGAGACGACGCGGCAGAACGGCGACTCGCTCAGCCTTTACGGCTCCGGCGTTCTGCCCGACGGCAAGTGGGACAAGACCTACACCCCGGTGATCAATTACACCTATGCACGCACCCGGCCGATTGTTGAGCGCATGCTCAAGGCGGGCGAGATCGACAAACGCCACGGCGCACGCGTGCACTACGCCAATCCGGTCACCGGCGGTCCGGTGTTGCCGACCATGGGCGCCTGGCTCGCGATGCTCCCAAAAGGGTTTAAGGGTGAGCCGTATCGGGCTACCGACGGCACGATTTTCGTCTGCGTCGAGGGTCACGGTTCGACCACCGTCGACGGCGAGGTTCTGGAGTGGGGCCCCAATGACGTCTTCGTGGTGCCGCCGTGGAAGCGCTACTCACACAACGCTTCCAAAGAGACCGTGCTGTTCTCGATCTCCGACCGCCCGGCGCAGCAGGCGCTCGGGATTTGGCGCGAGGGGAAATAGAGTCGATCATATAGCCTTCGTTTCCCGGGCGCGGCGCAACACGAAGTGTTGCGTTGCAGACCCGGGGTCGTTTCAAACTCGGTGTTCGTAACGGTCCCGGATCAGCGGTGCACCGCTGCGCGCTGCACCGCATCCGGGAAACGATCCTTGCCGATTGCCGCGTTCACCCACGATGTTCTGCCGCAACGCGTGGTGTTTGCCGCAGGCGCCTTGGCGCGGCTCGGCGAGGAGACGGAACGGCTCGGCTTGTCTCGGGCGCTCGTGGTGGCGACGCCCGGCAGCGGCGAGCGGCTCGGCCAGAAAATTCTCGAAATTCTCGGGGCACGCGCGGCCGGACTGCACGCCCAGGCCGTCATTCACGTGCCAAAAGCCATCGCAGAGGCGGGTCTTGCAGCCGCGCGCGGAGCGAAAGCCGACGGGCTTGTGGCGGCCGGCGGCGGTTCGGCGATCGGGCTTGCCAAGGCGATCGCGCGCGAGACCGGCCTGCCGATCATCGCCATCCCGACAACCTATTCGGGCTCCGAGACGACATCGATCTTCGGCATCACCGACGGCGCGCGCAAAGTCACGGGTCGCGACGCTAAAGTGATGCCGCGCACGATCATCTACGATCCCGAGCTGACGCTCGGTCTGCCGGCC
>DASZWK010000331.1:0-62983 GCA_035546235.1 Xanthobacteraceae bacterium
CGCTCACTGCGTATCGCGACGAAGTCGAGGAAGCGCATGCCATCCTCACTCGGCTCACGCTCGCGCCGGTCTGCCACCGGCCAACGCGCGAACTTGCCTACGGTCAGCAGCGGCTTCTGGAAATCGCGCTGGCGCTGGCAACCAAGCCTAAAGTGCTGTTGCTCGACGAGCCGGCCGCGGGCGTGCCGCGCGAGGACAGCAAGGAGTTGTTCGAAGCGATCGCCGGATTGTCGAGCGACATCACCGTTTTGTTCATCGAGCACGACATGGAACTGGTGTTCCGTTTCGCTTCGCGCATCATCGTGCTGGTAGGAGGCAGCGTGCTCGTGGAAGGCACGCCCGTCGAAATCGCCGCCGACGAGCGCGTCCGCGCGGTTTATCTCGGCCAGGCGCATCGGATGGGGGCGCATGGCTAGTTCACTCCTCTCATTGAGCGACGTTCGCGCCGGTTACGGCGCCGGCATCGTGCTCGACGGCGTGACGTTCGATCTTCTGGAGCGTGGCAGCCTTGCGCTGCTCGGGCGCAACGGCGTCGGCAAGTCGACCCTGATTCTGACCATCATGGGCATGACCCAGATCATGCGTGGCCGCATTCTGTGGCGCGGCGAGGACATCACCCAGCAGCCGCCGCACCGCCGCGCCCGCGCCGGCATCGGCTGGGTGGCGCAGGAGCGTGAGATTTTTTCCACGCTGACGGTGGAGGAGAACCTCACGGTCGCCGCACGTCCCGGCCGCTGGGAACTCAAGTCGGTCTATGAACTGTTTCCGCGGCTCGCCGAGCGGCGGCGCAATTTCGGCAACCAGCTGTCCGGCGGCGAGCAGCAGATGCTGGCGATCGCGCGCGCGCTGATGACCAATCCGGCGCTGCTGTTGCTCGACGAGCCGCTCGAAGGTCTTGCGCCGATTATCGTCGAGGAGCTTGCCGCCGCCATCCGCCGAATGACGAGCGAGGGCAGCAACGCCTTCATTCTGGTCGAGCAGCACGCCGACATCGCGCTGTCGCTGACCGAAGCCGCGCTGGTGATCGAACGCGGCCGCATCGTTCATTCCGGCCCGTCGGCAGCGCTGCTCGCCGACCAGGCCGCCCTCGACCGGCTGATCGGACTGCGGCTTGCCGAGGCCTAAATCCCGCCGCACAGTAGGGCGGCCCCACACAGTGCAGGAGTTCATCCATGGCAACGCCCCTCGCAGGCACGCAGGCTCCCGGCTTCTATCGTCACAAGCTCGGCGCGTTTGAGGTCACGGTGATAAGCGACGGCAAACTCACCCTTGAGGCCGGGCTGTTTACCGGAGACCCTGCGGGCACCGAGAAATTGCTCAAGGATGGCCACGTGGTCGACAAGAACGCCATTCCGACCCCCCTCAACGTCTGGCTCATCAATACCGGCAACAAACTCTTTCTCGTCGATACAGGAGGCGGTGCTTCCTTCGCCCCGACGGTAGGGCGGTTGCCGAAAAATCTTGCCGCCGCAGGCGTCGATCCGGCGGCAATCGATGCCGTCATCCTCTCGCACATGCATCCCGATCACATCCCGGGCCTGATCGCAGCCGACGGGCGAATGCTGTTCCCGAATGCGACCGTCCACGTCCACGGCGACGAATATGCTTTCTGGATGTCGGATGAGATGCGCGGCAAGACGCCTGAGCAGTTCCGCGTGTTCTTCGACATGGCCAGAAACTCAATCAAGCCCTACACCGACGCCGGCAAGGTGCAGATGTGCAAAGACGGCACTCAGTTCGCGCCCGGTATCACCGCGGCCGCACTGCCCGGGCACACGCCAGGGCACACCATGGTGCGGATTTCGTCGGGGGGCGACGATCTGCTGATTTTCGGTGACATCGTGCATTGCGCGACCTTGCAGTTTGCCGATCCGGAACGCTCGGTGGCGTTTGACGCCGATCCGCCGTTGGCCCTGTCCAACCGCAAGAAGGTCCTCGACATGGTCGCGACCGACCGGCTCTTGTTCACCGGCGGCCATTTGCCGTTTCCTGCGCTCGGCCATGCGACCAGAACCGCGAGCGGCGGCTACGCCTTTGTGCCATTATTCGCCGATTATTCGTGAGCAAAATACGCGGCGGTCATTTGCCTGTTACGCCGCCGCTGGATTTTCGCCACACTTGTTGCAAATGTTTCCGCTGGGGTCGCTGAGGCGCGATTTATCGGAGCGATGCTGGTTCCCGATTCCTGAGCCAATCGCAGGGCTGCGTCGCTTCCGTGAGCCAATCACCAGGGGGAAACAATGACTGCGCTGACGTTGACCATCGCCCACGATTGGGCGCAGGTTGCGGCGCTGAGCGGCGCGCATGACTGCGCCCAGCAGTAGCAACGTCATCTATGCCGATAGGGCGGCGAGCTAATGTCCTAGGCGGCCCATTTGGGCCGCTTGCTCATATGGCAACGGTCGTTCGATAACGCGTCGCCGGGACCTGTCCCGGGCGATGGCAGGAGGTTTGGCGAAAGATGTTCGAGAAAGTGCTGGTGGTGCGGGGTGGCACACTGATCGACGGCACCGGGCGGCCGCCACTCGATAATGCAGTCATCGTCATCCGTGACGGACGTTTCGCCGCGGTCGGCCGCGACGGCGAGGTCGCAGTGCCGGCTGGCGCCGACGTGATCGACGTCAGCGGCAAGACCGTGCTGCCCGGGTTCATCGACGGCCACGCGCACCTGGAGGATTTTCACGGCGAGCTTTGCCTGCATCTCGGCATCACTACCGCCGTCACCATCGAGATTTTTCAGGACGGCCCGTGGACCTTGGCACAGAAGCGCGGCACCGACTCCGGCAATATCAAGGGACCGCGCATCTGGACATCGGGGCAAGCGATTGGCGGCGTTCGCACCGAAACCGATGCGCCGGACTCGCGCGCGGTGCGCGGCAACATCACGGTCGAGACGCCGGAAGAAGCCCGCAAGGCCATTCGCGACAAGAAGGAGCAGGGCTACGACCTGATCAAGCTCAACGAGTTCATCTCCTACGATCTGGTTCATGCCGCGGCCGACGAGGCGCATAAGCTCGGGCTCGGCGTCACCGCGCACAGCTGGGACGTGATCGAGTCGGTCAAGGGTGGTGTCGACAGCATCGAGCACATCTGGTCGGTCGGCTATAGCTCGATCCTCGACGTGAAGCGCCGTCGGCAACTGGCCAAGCAGCGCCTGGCCGGCAACATCGAGCAGGAACTGGCCGGATCGTATTACGAGCCGGAAAACTTTGACGACGTCATCGGCGTCATGGTGGAGCACGGCGTCGCCTGGACGCCGACCATCGCCAAGTGGCTGCGGCCGCTGTCGCCGAGCGCGCCGCGCTTTCGCGAGCGCGAACGGCAAATCCTCGACAATCCCGACGCCGATCTGCCGGCGGCGGTGCGCACAATCGCCGACGTGGCCTACGACAAACTCACCAAGCGCTATACGCCCGAGCAGCTCGATCGCACCAAGATCTTCTACGACAAGGCCAACGAGTTCATCCGCCGCTTCGTCGCCGCCGGCGGCATCCTGAAGGAAGGTTCCGATCCGCCGCGCGGCATGGCGGCGATGCTGCTGCACGAAGCGTTGGTGATGGACGTGGAGGCTGGCGTGCCGCCGATGACGGCGATCCAGGCGGCCACTCTGAACGTCGCCAAGACCTTCAAGAAGGACAATGACTACGGCAGCGTCGAGCCCGGCAAGGTTGCCGACCTTTGCATTATCGAGGGCGATCCGCTGAAGGACATCTGGATGACGCAGAACGTCAAGATGGTGATCATGGACGGCAAGAAGGTCGATATCGGCTTTTCCAAATACAAAAATCCGATTCCGGCCTTCTATGCCTATCAGACCCTGCCGCTCGATCTCGACATCTCGCCGGTTTATGTCGTCGCCGGCTCGGGCCCGACGCTGCTGAAGGTACGCGGTCCCGGCATGTGGCCGTTCCATCGCGTGCTGCTCAATGGCCACCCGCTGCCGACCCGCTACGTCAACAAGACCGAGATCGAGGCGACCATCGCGCCGGAATTAATTCGGGCAGCAGGCACCTATTTCGTTACGGTGAAGCCGGAGGGGGAGTTGCTGCCTGAATCGCACCGCGCGCATCTCATCGTGGCATTTCCGAATTGAGAGTCAGGATGGCCGACGCCGCGACCGAAATCGCCGAGAAGCCCGCACCGCGACGCGCGCCGCTGCGCTTCGGCGCGTTCCGGCAGGATGTCGGGAATGTGCGCGCGCTGGACCGGGTGAGGGATTGGACGCGCGAGAGTCTGGCGCTTGCGGATGAGGATACGGTGTTGGTCGCCGAGGTCGCGTGCGCACGGCCGGGCTGTCCACCGCTCGAAACCGTCGTGACCTTTTGGACGCGCGGCGGCGAACGACACTGGTTCAAGGTGTTCAAGCCCGTTGCCGAGGTCGCGCTCGACGACCTGCCGCCTGCGTGGCTCAAGGATGCGCTCTACGCCGCCGATCCGGTCGATGGTGCGTGCTGCTGATTAGAGAGCATTTTCCGTAAAAGTGGCCGCCGGCTTTCCATAGAAAACGCGACCAAAATCTATAATGCTCTACCGATCCACGCCCTCGTTGAGCGCGCGCAGGCGATCGATGACGCGCGGTGGCGTCGCGTAGGCCTGGTCGATCACGCTCTGTAGCTGCTGGCCGGTCTGCGGCGCGTTGACAACGAGTTTGATGTTTTTCGCATCGGCCAAAAAGTCAGGATCGGCGAAAGTGTCGGCGAGGGCCTGCCGTATCGCCGCAACGCGGTCGGACGGAACACCTGGCGGCATTACCAGCGGACGGCCGAGCGCCAGCGGCGCGAAGGCCGCCTGCAGCAGCAATTTGTCGTCGGGCGCCGTGATAAGATCGGGTACGAACGGCACGCCGGCCAAATCCTTCACCGGCCGCGGCCCGTATTGCAGGATGGCTTTCGCCAAATGGTCGGGCAGCCAGTGCGGACGCGTTGAAGTGATGGCGCTGTAGAACACGCTGGGCGAGCCGTCGATCTCACCGCGCTCCATCGCCAGGAACGTGTCATTGAGGCCCTTGTAGCCGTTGATGGCTTTCATCTTGGTGCCGAGCACGGCGTCGACCAGCCGCGTGTAGAACGCCTGCGTCGAATTGGTGCCGGAAGCGCCCATGGTGGTGGTGCGCGCCTTAAGGTCGGCGAGCGAATTCACCGCCACGGTGTGCCAGACCAGGACGACGGCGGTCTCGACGCTCGGCGTGCCGAGCCAATTGAACTTGGTGGCATCGTAGCGTGCCTGTTTGACGCCGAACAACGGCGCCAGGGGCGGGCCGTTCTCGACCAGCGCGATGACGCTGCCGTCGTGCTCGGCGGTGTGGAACAGATAATCCATGGCGACCATGCCGCCGGCGCCCGGCATGTTCTGCACGACGATGGAGGGGTTGCCTGGAATGTGGTGGCCGATGTAGCGGGCAATCGCCCGGCCGAGCGTGTCGTAGCCGCCGCCGGCGCTGCCGCCGACGAGGAGTGTGACCGTCTTGCCTTTGTAGAAGGCATCGATCGGACCGGCCGCTGCGCTCGCGGCCCACGCCGTCGTCAGCAGTGCTGCACAGAACGCGATGGAGCGGCGGATGAGTGTCATCGTGCGGGTTCCGTTGCGGGCATTTTGACCGCGTAGGTCTTGGCGATCCCCTCAAGCTCGCTCCAGAGTTTCGCCGGAATTGGAATGCCGTTCTTGCGGCGTAACGTCTCGGTGCGGCCGGAGCGCTCGCCCGGCATAGTGACTTCGTCGAAGCCCGCTTGCCGTGGCATCCCTTTGAGGATGGCGACCAGCGCGTCAGCATCCTGTTCGAAATCGGCCAGCGGGCGAAAGCTTGCGATATCGATGGCGAGCATCGCCAGGTTGGCGACGTGGCGGGTGCGGTTCTCGGGGCCGAGCGCGCGCGACTGGATTGGCGCCGCCGCCATGATGCTCGCCAGCATCTCGAACATCAGGCCGAGCCCGGAGCCCTTCGGACCGCCAAGCGGCAGCAGAATTTCGGCTTTCTTCGGATCGGTAGTGGGCTCGCCATCGGCTGTGAGTACGGTGCCGGGCGGCAGCGGTTCGCCGGTGGCGCGTGCCTGCAGGATCTTGCCGTTGGAAATGGTCGAAGTCGCCATGTCGAGCACCATTGCGCCATTGCGGCTCGGCACCGCGATCGCAATCGGGCTTGTCGCCATGCTGGCGACGCGGGTGCCGTGAAACGCCATCAGCGCCGGACCGCAACCCATGACGAGGCCGGCGCAGTCCTGCTGCGCGATCCATTGGGCGTAACGGCCGATCGCGCCGGTATGCGTGGTCTCGCGCACGATGCCATAGCAGACGCCGATTTTCTTCGCCCGCTCGACGGCAAGCGTGGCGGCCTGCATGCACGCGACCGGGCCGAAACCGTGGCCGGACTCAATGACGAAGGTGGCGGGTCGATCATGCACGAGCCGCGGCGCGGCGTTGGTGTCGATTTCGCCGCGCTTGATGATGCCGATATAGCGCGACAGCCGCGACACGCCGTGGCCATCGACGCCGCGCAGGTTGGCCCACACCAGACCATCGGCGACCATGCCGGCTTCGTTCTCCTTGGCGCCCAGCGCCACCAGTACGTCGCGGATGTAGCGATGCAGCTCTTGGTGGCGGACAGTGATCGTGTCGCGACTCAAAGTTTTTCTCCTACGTCATAAACGCAGTCATTCCCCGCGAAGGCGGGGAATCCAGTAATCACCATCTTTTGGGGCGGCAGTGCGCTACCCTTTGGCGGCGAATACTGGATCGTCCGCCTGCGCGGACGATGACAAGATGTCATTTCGCAGCCGGAAAATACGTGTCGAGCCACTCCCGCATCATGTTCCAGACACGGGTGGACTTTTCCGCGAACAGAAAATGATCGAGACCGGCGAACAGGTGCAGTTCGGCCGGCTGGCCGGCGCGCTTGAACATTTCGATCGACTGTTCCGTCGGTGTCACCGAATCTTTGGCGGCGTGGATGAGTAAGAGCGGCCGCGGCGCGATATTGCCGACAACTTCCTCGGCGCGGAAATCGAACATGCTCTGCGCGGTTTCAGCCGGAAACGTCTCGACCGAATTGGGCGCCAGCATGCCGACGCCCTGCTTATCCAGATTGGCGCGCACGTGATCAGGGATCGGCACGATGTCATAGCGGGGCACCATCAGCGACTTTCCCGTCCGGGCGCGGTGCGCCTTGCCCTCTTCAAGCATCTTGGTGAACTTGGCCCACGCTTCCGGGGTGCGATGTTGGCCGCGGAATTTGCGTTCGCCGTGGCCCCAGCCGCCATTGGAGACGACCGCCGCGATGCGCGGATTGATGCCGCCCGCATAGACGCCAACCGCGCCGCCGAAGCTCGAACCGATCACGCCGATGCGGTCGGGATCGACGTTGCCGTGCTGCGCCAGAAAATTGAGCGCGTTGCCGGTATCCTCAACCTGTTCGAGGCAGATGATGCGCCCGAATTCACCCTCGCTCTTGCCGCAGCTGCGCATGTCGAAGCGCAGCGTCACGTAGCCGAACTCATTGAGGACCTTGGCAGGCGTGATGCAGGTCGGGCTTGAGCTGTTGGAACCGAAGCCGTGCAGCACCAGGAACGCCGCGCGCCGATCGCCGGGCCGCAAGCCGTCCGGCACGCTCAGGACGCCGTGCAGGCGCAAGCCCGCGGATTGAAAACTGACGACTTCTTCCTTCATGGCGTGCAAACCTCTCTCCCGAGCCGCAATGGCCGGCGGCACTGTAATGATTTGTCCGGATGAGGGAAGGGGCGGGCGAGGGCGCTGCGGCCCGCGCTTTTCGATGCCCCGGACGGCGCGCGGACGCCTTTAGAGGTGCGGGCCGATTGAGATGTACAGTGCGCGATTTCTGCGATTTAATGCCGGCAGACAAATGGCCGCAAAAGGGGGAATCGACCATGCAGCGGATGCGTCTTGCGACGCTCGGCACTGTTGCCGCGTTCGGCTTTGCACTGGGACTTGTGTCAGGTCTCGCAACCGCGTCGGCGCAAGAAAAAACCTTTAATCTCAAGCTCTCGCATTGGGTGCCGCCGTCGCATCCGTTGCAGAAGGCGATCCAGGATTGGGCGGACGACATCAAAAAAGAGTCGAACGGCACCATCAACTATACGATCTATCCCGCCCAGCAGCTCGGCAAGGCGTTCGACCATTACGATATGGCGCGCGACGGCATCGCCGACTTTGTCTACGTCAATCCGGGTTATCAGCCGGGTCGCTTTCCGATCATCGCCGCGGGTGAGCTGCCGTTCATTGTCGGCAACGCCAAGGGCGGTAATCTTGCGATCGATGCCTGGTATCGCAAATACGCCGCGACCGAGATGAAGGACGTCCACTATTGCTTCTCCTTCGTGCTCGATCCGATGGCCTGGCATTCGAGCAAGAAAAAGATCGTCGTGCCCGGCGATATCAAGGGTATGAAGGTCAGGCCGGCGCAAGGCACCATCGCGGCCTGGGTAACGCAGCTTGGCGGCACCAATGTGCAGTCGAGCGCGCCCGAGGCGCGGGACATTCTCGCCAAGGGCGTTGCCGATGCCATCACCTTCCCGTGGGGTTCAATGGTGCTGTTCGGCATCGACAAGGTGACCAAATACGACATGGACGAGCCGCTCGGCTCGGTGATGTTCCAGTGGCTGATGAATCCGGCCACCTATGCGGCTATGTCGGACAGGCAAAAGAAGATCATCGACCGGCACTGCACGAGCCAATGGGCGGCTCGGTTTGCCGATCCGTGGTCCGATTTCGAGCACAGCGGCCTGGCGAAGCTCAAAGCCGAGCCGAACCACGAGGTTTACAAGATTTCGGACGAGCAGCTCGCCGAATGGAAGAAATCGGCGGAGCCGCTTAAGCAAAAATGGGCCAACGACGTGAAAAAGGCCGGTGGCGATCCCAACGCGATCTGGAACGATCTGCAGGCGTCGTTGAAACAATATAACGCGGGCTTCTGATCGGCGAGGAGACTGGCGCGGCGGCGAACTCTTGCCGCCGCCGCTGCCATGCGAGCAAGGCCATGCCCGAAGCCGATCCTTCCGACGCAGCAACCGTTTCGCCGCCGCGCCGCCGCAGCGTGATGGATGCCTTCATCGACGGCATCGAACTGATCGCCGCGTTCTTTGTCGGCATCGTCGCCGCCGATATCTTCATTTCAGTGATGCTGCGGTATTTCTTCAGCGTCCAGATTCCGGACGCGTACGACTTCGGCCGCCTGCTGCTTGGCATTCTGATCTTCTGGGGCATCGCCGCGACCTCGTATCGCGGCAGCCACATTACGGTCGATTTGCTTTACGCCAATGTGGGCGAGCGGCTGCGGCGTTTCATCGACGTGTTCGCCACCTCGGTGTTGCTGTTCGTGGTGACGGTGCAGACCTACACGCTGTTCGACAAGGTTATGGACACGCGCCGTGACCATGTCCTGACGTTCGATCTACGGTTGCCGACCTGGCCGTTTTTCTTGGTGGCATGGCTCGGCGACGTATCCGCTGTGCTTCTGATCGCGGTGCGCACGTACCGGCTCATTTTCCGTCCCGAGCTGATGGGCGGGCAATATCAAATCAAGCCGGTGGAATGAAAAACAGGGAAAGAGCGATTCGTCGGTGTCATCGACCGCGAAAGCGGACGATCCAGTATTCACCAAGGGCGAAATTTGCACCGGTGGTCGGTCTCGGAGGACGCGCGTGTACCCGATGCGCGCCTTCGCGGGTAGGACAATCAGTGGGTCCCGCGTGAGCACCGATACCATCGCCATAGTTGGCTTCCTGGTGTTGTTCGCGCTGATGCTGCTGCGCGTTCCGGTCGGCATGGCGATGGGGCTCGTCGGTGTGTCCGGTTTTGCCTACATCGTCGGCGGCACCGCGGCGCTGAAGAATGTCGGACTCACCTCGATGCGTACGGTGACCGACTACACGTTCGGCGTCATTCCGATGTTTCTCCTGATGGGCGCCTTCGTGTCGAACTCCGGCATGAGCCGCGAATTGTTTCGGGCCGCCAATTCGTTTGTCGGCCATTTCAAGGGCGGGCTCGGCATCGCCACGATCGCCGCCTGCGCCGGCTTTGCGGCGATCTCGGGCTCGTCGGTTGCGACGGCCGCGACATTTGCCACCGTCGCCTATCCGGAGATGCGCCGCCACGCCTATCCGCAATCGTTCGCTACCGGCGTGATTGCCGCCGGCGGTACGCTCGGCGCCATGCTGCCGCCGTCAACGGTGCTCGCCGTCTACGGCATCATCACCGAGCAGGACATCGGCAAGCTGTTCATCGCCGGAATCATCCCGGGACTGCTGGCGGCTTCGATGGACATGATGACCGTCGTGGCCATCGGCAAACTCCGGCCCAAGTTCCTGCCCGCCACACCGCGCCATTCATGGGCCGAGCGGCGCGCGGGTCTGCGCGATATCTGGGCGACGCTGCTCTTGTTCCTGCTCGTCATCGGCGGACTTTACGGCGGCCTGTTCACCCCGACCGAGGCGGGCGGCGTTGGCGCGTCGGGCGCCCTGCTGATCGGGGTTGCGCGCGGAAAACTGTCGCGTGCCGATATTCGCCGTTCCTTGCTGCAGGCGGTGCGCACCGCGGCCGCCGTGCTCACCGTGCTGATCGGCGCGCTGTTGTTCGGGTATTTCCTGACGGTGACGCAGACGCCGCAGAAGGTGACGGAGTTCCTCACCGGATTGGGCTTCGGCCGCTACGGCGTGCTGGCGCTGATCATGGTGATGTACATCGTGCTCGGCTGCCTGATGGATTCGCTGGCGATGATCATTCTGACCATCCCAATCATCTTTCCGGTGGTCACCCAGCTTGGCTTCGACCCGATCTGGTTTGGCGTGATCATCGTGATGACGGTGGAGCTGGGCCTCATTCATCCGCCGGTCGGCATGAACGTGTTCGTCATCAAGAGCGTGATCCAGGATGTGACCTTCTCGACGATTTTCGCCGGCGTACTGCCGTTCATCGTCACCGATCTCGTTCGGCTGGTGATTCTGATCGCGTTTCCGATTCTGGCGCTGTGGCTGCCATCGCATATGTGACAGACGACCGATCGGCAGCGGTCACACCTCGCGCCGATAGGCGGTGAGCCCCGGCCGGTACGATTTGTCGTCGAGGAACTGGCTCATGCCTTTTTCGCGGCCCTTTTCCGGGTCGAGGAAACGGAGCTGATCGAGCTTGGCGAACAGATAATCCTCGGCGTCTTCCCACGACATATCGTGCACACGCCGCGCCGCGTGTTTGGCGATGCGCAGCGCCATCGGATTTTTCTCGAGCAGCGTCTTGGCGAGTTTCTCCACGCGCGCGCGTAGCGCGGCGACGGGCACGGCCTCGTTGACGAGTCCCACGGTTGCGGCCTTGCGTCCGTCGAAGGTCTCACCGGTCATGATGTAATACATGCAGTCGCGCTGGCCCATGACGGAGGCGACCGCCTTGGTTACGGTGCCGGCCGGAATGATGCCCCAGTTGATCTCCGACAGCCCGAACGCGGCATCCTCGGCGGCGATGGCGAGATCGCAGGCGATGAGCGAGTTGAACGCGCCGCCGAAGCACCAGCCGTTGACCATGGCGATGGTCGGCTTGCCGTAGAATTGCAGCCGCTTCCATTGCGCCGTGGCGCTGCGGCGCATGATCTTCATCCGCTCGTCGTAGCTGAGCTTGTCGGTGGCGCGGAAATACTCGCGCAGATCCATGCCCGACGAATAGGCGTCGCCCGCGCCGGTCAACACCACCACGCCACAGCGTTCGTCGCTCTCCAGGGCATCGAACACGTCGAGCATCTCGAACGACATCGTCGGGTTGATGGCGTTGCGCTTTTCCGGCCGGTTCATCGTCACCCAGGCGATGCGGTCCGCGATCTCGACGAGGACGGTCGTGCCGCCGGGGAGTTTGGCGGGCTCTGCGCTCACGGTCATCGATGAGGTCCTCTTGAGGTGCATGAACCGGCGCTTTCTAAACTATCGCGGCGGGCTGGACAAAGGCCCGGCAAAACCGGCATGCAGAACCCAAAGTCGGGGGGGAACGATGGACTTGAAGCTTACCGGCCGCAGCGCGCTGATCACCGGCGCCTCGAAGGGCATCGGGCTATCGGTGGCGCAGTGGTTTGCGCGTGAGGGCGTGAACGTCAATCTCGTGGCGCGCTCCGCCGAAGCGCTGAAAAAGGAAGCCGCCGCGATCGCCGCGGCGAGCGGCGTGAAGACGCAGACACTCGCCGCCGACCTTGCCGACACCGCGGCGCGCGAGCGCGTCTATCAGGCGTTTTCCGACGTCGACATCGTAGTGAATAATGCCGGCGCCGTTCCAGGCGGCAATATCCACGACGTTGACGAGGCGTCATGGCGGGCCGGCTGGGACCTGAAAATCTTCGGCTATGTGGGCATGACGCGGCACTATCTGAAAACCATGGAAGCACGCCGGCACGGCGTCATCATCAACATCATCGGGCTCGGCGGTGAGCGGCTCGACGCGACCTATATTGCCGGCGCCATGGGCAATGCCGGCTTGATGGCATTCACCCGCGCTATCGGCGGCACCAGTCTCGATCACGGTGTGCGCGTCGTCGGCGTCAATCCCGGCCCGGTGCTGACCGACCGCGTCGAAGTGCTGGGACGCAAGCGCGCGGCGCGGCTTTACGGCGACGAGAGCCGCTGGAAGGAAAGTTTTGCACGCATGCCGCACGGGCGGCCTGCGACCTGCGACGAGGTCGCCGCTATGGTGGTCTTCCTCGCCTCTGATCTTTGCGCCTATGTGAGCGGCACCATCGTTACCATCGACGGCGGTCTCGCCCATCGCGGCGGCATGCCGTGACGGCTCACTGTAAGCTGCCCAAACGTCTCCCGACACAAAGGGAATTCACGATCATGTTGCTGAAATCACTCGCGATGATCGCCAGCGCGACGGCCCTTATGTTCGGTTTCGCTGCTGGCGCCCAGGCGCAAACGCTCGCCGTTGTCGGCGGCACCCATGGGCGTGACCGGGCATTCCTGGGACGCCATCGCCTCGGCCAATGCAGGCATGGACGGTATCGAGCACATCTGGTCGGTCGGCTACACCTCGATTACCGATCTGAAAAAACGCCATCAGGCCGACGCGATCCACAAGCCCGGCATGTATCTCGTCACAGTCAAGAGGGGCGGCGAGCCGGTGGCCCAATCCAACCCGGCGCCGTTCGTGGTCAGCTTCAAAGACGCGAACGCCCGGCCGCCGGTGACGACACCATAGGCCAGGGCGCAAATTGCGGCAATGATTGCCGGCGCGCGCGAGAGGGCAGTAGCACGCCCCGACAGTAATTAGCCCCGCCCGCCGCCGGCGAGTACGGCGCGTGTAGCGTGGTCGGGGCCGAAGTCGTCGACGCTGTCAATCGATAGCAGGTCAGCGAGCCGCGTACGCGCCCGGTTGACCCGGCTCTTGATGGTGCCGACCGCGCAGCCGCAGATCGCAGCGGCGTCGTCATAGGAGAAGCCGGACGCGCCAACCAGGATCAGCGCCTCGCGCTGGTCGGACGGCAACTTGGCAAGTGCGCCACGAAATTCCTCGAACTCGACGCGGCCGGTCTGCTCCGGCTGCGATTTGAGGGTCTCGGCGTATCGGCCGTCGGCATCTTCCACCTCGCGCCGTCGCTTGCGGTATTCGGAGCGGAAAAGGTTGCGCAAAATGGTGAACAGCCATGCCGGCATGTTGGTGCCGGGTTGGAATGAATCGATGTGTGCCAGCGCGCGCAACAAGGTCTCCTGCACCAAGTCGTCGGCGCGATCGATATTGCCGCACAGTGAAATGGCAAACGCGCGCAGGCTCGGCACGGTAGCCAGCACTTGATCGCGTATGGCGGGATCGAGCTTCATGCGGCGATGTCCTTGGTTTCAGTCTTGTTCGCCAAGCCGGCGAACCAGGTCATCAAGTTGCTGCGGTACCCCTTGGTTTACATAGGAGTTGTACATCGACCGCAACAGTTCCCCGATCCGGGCTTGAGCTTCCCGGCCCAGGCGGATTTCGGGTTTATGCGGACGTTTGGTCATCGATGACTCTTGCGTTGTCGGCTTGTCCGAATCCCGCTCGACCGTATCGAGATTTGTTCTTTGGCTCTTCATTGCATCACTTTTCCCCAGTTCGCCCATATGGATAGCCCCGTCCGGCTGGTCCTTGTGGATGGTCCCCGGGGTGCCAATCCTCGCCGGCACCCAACACATCACACAACGCCGCCCGGGGCGGAGTGGTTCCATGCCGAAATGGCGCTTTTGGGAACTTTTGGGAACTCTTCTGGCCGAAGGGCGTTGTCGGGGGTAAATTCGGGCCGAGAAGGGGAGGGTTGCCTTGTCAACCTCGCAAGCTGTTCTGCAACAATTGCCATTTCTACGCCGCTACGCCCGTGCCGTGTCGGGAAGCCAGGCGTCGGGCGACGCCTATGTGGCGGCCACCCTCGAATCGCTGATT
This sequence comes from Xanthobacteraceae bacterium, assembly GCA_035546235.1. Classification (GTDB taxonomy): domain Bacteria; phylum Pseudomonadota; class Alphaproteobacteria; order Rhizobiales; family Xanthobacteraceae; genus BOG-931. The sequence goes on from DASZWK010000331.1 coordinate 14,386, forward strand.
GCAAGTCCGCAAATCCTCAATGAGGGCAGCAAGTTGCGGGTGGCGCTTTACAGACTGTTCACCAAGATCTGGAACTCGGTGCCGGTCAACGGGGAGGCAGACCCCGGGGTGGCTGCGCTACCGCCGGAGCGGCACCTGACGCAGATCACGCCACGTCCCCGGCAGGCCTTCCTGCTGGTCGCCCTGGAGGGTTTCTCCGAAGAGGATGCCGCCGAAATTCTGGAATGTGACCTGGGGACGTTGCGCGGACTGGTCGAGGAATCCGGACGCGAACTGGCGGCCGAGATAGCTACCGACGTGCTGATCATCGAAGACGAGACGTTTATTGCGATGGATATCGAGGCGCTGGTCGAAAGTCTCGGTCACAAGGTGATTGGCGTGGCACGCACCCATGCCGAAGCGCTGGCCCTGGCCAAGAAGAAGCGGCCGGGATTGATTCTCGCTGACATCCAGCTCGCCGACGGCAGCTCCGGACTTGACGCGGTGAATGAACTGCTCGGTTCGTTCGAGGCGCCGGTGATCTTTATCACCGCGTTCCCCGAGCGCTTCCTCACAGGACGGCGCCCGGAGCCTGCGTTCCTCATAGCCAAGCCGTTCCAGCTCGCCGCGGTGTCGGCGGCGGTCAGTCAGGCGCTGTTCTTCGGCCGTAAGGCGCGCAACCGCGAGCGACCGCCGGTCGAGCGGCAAGCAAGTGCCTAATACGAAACCCCCGGGATGACGGGAATCTGATCAGCCGCGGGCGGCCTCGCCTCACTGCGGCTGAATGCCGGCGCGTTTGATCAGATCACTCCAGCGCTTGGTTTCACTGGCAACCAGCGCGCCTAATTCGCTCGGCGTATAGATCAGCGGGGTGCCACCCACTTCGGCGAGCTTGGCTTTAATGCCGGGATCGGCGAGGCCGGCGTTGATCTCGCGGTTGAGCCGTTCGATGACGGCAGATGGCGTGCCGCGCGGCACGCCAACGCCGGTCCAGGCCTTGACCTCGAAGCCCGCAATGGTTTCGCCCACGGTCGGCACGTTGGGCAAGGTCGGCGAACGTTTCGCCGACATCAGCGCCAGCGCTCGCACGTCGCCGGCCCTGATATGCGCCAGCGACACCGGCAACGCATCGACTGCCGCTTGAACGCGGCCGCTGACGAGATCAATCAGCATTGGCGCATCGCCCGGATAAGGTACGCGCACGACATCAACGCCGGCCGAGAGTTGAAGCAACTCGATCGCAAGGTCGCTGATGGTGCGCGCGCCGAACGATGCGACATTCAGCTTTCCGGGGTTGGCCTTAGCGTATGCAATCAGCTCCGCCACGGTCTTGATTGGCAGCGCAGGGTTCGCTTCCAGGATCAGCGGCAGGTCCGCGAGGCCGGCGACTGGGGCGATGTCGTGCTGAAAATCGTAGGGCAGTTTCTTGTAGAGTGACGGATTGATGGTGTTGGTGGCGAGCGTGAGCAAAAGCGTGTAGCCGTCGGCCGGGGCAGCGACTGCGGCCTGGACGCCCACATTGGTGCCGCCGCCCGGTTTGTTCTCGACGATGACTTGTTGGCCGAGCCGCTGGCTCAGCCACTGCCCGAGCAGACGTGCCACCAAGTCGGTGGTGCCGCCCGCCGGGAACGGAACGATCCATCGGATCGGCCGCGACGGATAAGTATCCGCGGAACCGCTGCGCGCGAACAGTGCGGAGACAGTTCCTGCTCCCGCAAGCCGGAATAATTGGCGTCGCTGCAACATGGTCGAGCCCTCCCGACGTGACCATGACAAACGTGAAGTTTCACTCCGCAGGGTTGGTTTAGCAAGCCGTTATGGAGCGCAGCCTGAGCGATCAAAAGATAAAGGGCGCAACCGATCGGCAAATCGGCTGCGCCCAACTTCGCCGGCCAAGCACGGGGGGAGGGGGAAAGGATGGCCGGGTCGTTCTATCAAAGCGCGGCACCAATTTTCGTTCCCAGCCGCAAGCGTATTGCTTCGGAATCGTTTTCGCGATGAACCGCACCGGTCGCTTCTCATCACGAAATGGTGAGCCGTTGGACCAACCGGAACACTGGCGACACTAATACGTTGGCCGCCGGTGTCATACACGGGGGGCTTTGGCGTTTGCGCAGCGGCATTGTTCGGCAGCTGCTGCGCGTTTCGGAGAGGTCCGATGGCCAGGCTCGTTTCGTTTCGTTTCATGGGCGCAGCAGCGCTGTGTTCAGCTGCCTTCGTGCTTGCAGGCGCTGCACCGTATCTGCATGCGGCTCCGATCGTTCCGGGATTGAGCGATCCCGAGCCATCGATGGCGGTGAACCATTTCCAGAAAGGTGATCGGCTGCCGCTATTTCCCCAGCGCGCTGTGCGGCAAGGCGTGCCGGCCGCTCAGCCCGGTTCACAAACCCGGGGCAGGGTTCCGCTCGGCTGCGATTCTTCTTTTAGCCCAGTAACTTCGCCCCAATTGGCGACGCTTTACGGCCGCTGTATGACGTAACCGGCCGAGCGGCCTTATCGCCGCTCCGGGGGCTCCTTTTCCGCTTTGAACCTTTTGCGGTCTCGCCGCGTCCAATGAATGGATGGGCAGGGCGAGGGGATCGCGCACGCCGGTGCTCCCGAAAAAGCCGCGGATTTTATTCGAATCGACCAATCAGGCGGCGCGGAACTTTTAATCGATTTGCGCGATTGGGTGGATAGATCAAACACGGGGTGTCTCCGATGTCGGCAAAAATCTCACCGCGGCTGTACGGCGCAATGTTGTTTGTTGGTGTCGTGACGGTGGCAGCTGCCCCCGCGCAGGCGCAGAGTTTCAGATACGGCCAGAGCGATCCGTCGGCTCCGGTTTACCAGTCGGTCGACACGAACGATCAAATCTCGCCCGTCGCCCCGCGGCCCGAGTTGCAGCGCCAAGTGGTGGCGTATTCGGGCAACGAGCAGGCCGGAACCATCATCATCGATCCCGCGCATACGTTTCTTTATCTGACTCTCGGCAGCGGCAAGGCCATGCGCTACGGCATCGGCGTTGGCCGCGAAGGCTTCGAGTGGTCGGGGGTGGAAAGAATCACCCGCAAGGCCGAATGGCCGGATTGGACACCGCCGCCGGCCATGGTCGCTCGTCAGCCGTATTTACCGCGCTGGATCGGCGGCGGCCCGGGTAACCCGCTCGGTGCTCGCGCCATGTATCTCGGCCATACCGATTACCGCATCCACGGCACAAACGATCCGAGCTCGATCGGCAAGCACATGTCGAGCGGCTGTATCCGCTTACGCAACGAGGATGTGGAAGACCTCTACAGCCGCGTCGGCGTCGGCGCCAAAGTGATTGTTCTGCCTGTCGCGCATTCGCGGCAGATCGCCGCCGCCCAGATTGATATCAGCGTGCCGGTGGCTCCAGCGCGGCATGCCGTCATGCCCATGATGTCGCAGACGGCATTGAGCGGCACGAATGCCTTCGGCGGAGTTTACTGACAGCTGCGGTTGCAGCCGGACGGAGCAGTCCAGCCGAAGTTATCCATTAAGGTTTCGATCTTGCGGCCGAAGCGCAACCCGATTGCGCTTCGGCCGTTTTCATTGGTGCCTTTCGCTGCCCGTGGGCGGCGGTTTGCCAGTTAGTGAGTCAAAATGGTCTTGCCCAACCGCCAAATGCCCATAGCGCCGGATCAAGGTGGTCAGCACAGAAAGGGAGCAGAAGCGGACCGTGGGTGCCTGCAGGCGGAGTTGCGCCGCCGCATCAGGCAGCAGGAAGCGCTGGCGCGGCTCGGCGAGCGCGCGCTGGCGGAGCGCGATCTCGAGCGGCTTCTCGCCGACACTGTCAGTACGGTTGCAGTCACGCTGTCCGTCGATTTCGTGAAAATTCTGGAGCTCCTCCCTGGCAATACAGAGCTTCTGCTGCGCGCCGGCTTCGGATGGAACTCCGACAGCATCGGCACGATAATCGCCTCCACTGCGGAGGGAAGCTATGCCCATTATACGCTGGCTTCGCCGGGACCGGTCGTCGTCACGGATTTCGCCCAGGAGACGCGGTTCAGCATCGATCCGTATATTTACGATCATGCCTGCGTCTCTGGCATGAACGTGACGATCACCGGCCGCGATGATCGATCCTACGGCATTCTGGGCGTCTGCACGAAAACACCGCGGCGCTTCGACGCGCAAGACACCGCCTTTCTCGCCGCCGTCGCCAATCTGCTCGCTGGCGCGATCGCGTGCCGCCAGCTCGAAACGCGTCATGAGCTGATGATCCGCGACATGCGCCATCGGTCGGGCAATCTGTTCTCGCAACTGCTGGCGTTATTCTCGCAGACTGCACGCACATCGCGTAGTGTTGCCGAGCTGTCGGAGAAGTATCGGGCGCGCGTGCTGGCGCTTGCGGACGCGCAGCGGCTCGTAACCGAGGGTGGCGGCAGCCCAGTGCCGATCATGGACCTGTTGAATACTCTGCTCGGGCCCTACCTCGACCGCATTTCGTTCAGCGGGCAGAATGTCGAGCTTGAGCCCGATCTGGTTTTCAATCTCAGCGCTGCGGTGCATGAGCTTCTGGCTAATGCGGTCAAGCATGGCAGTCTATCGCGTCCCGCGGGGCGTTTGGAATTGAACTGGACCGTGAGCCGCACCGAGCGCGGTCTCACACTCGGGCTCGATTGGATCGAGAAAAACGGTCCGCCGGCGCGACGGCCGCGGCGCCTCGGCTTCGGCTCCCGGCTGATGACCCTTTTGATCGAACGGCAATTAAACGGCGAGGTCACGCGGACTTTCAATCGTGCGGGGTTGACCGTGCATATGATCGTGCCGCTGACCCATGAGCGCTGGCCGACAGCGTCCGGACCCGCGGCGGCCGCAATAGCGCAGAATGCGCACTAACCGCCATCCTCATGGAGGCGCAATAAGCTACGGGTGAACGTCTTCGGTGAACCAGTCGGTCGGCAGGTCGTGGCCGGCGCCGAGCTCCTTGGCCTTGCGGTACAGCAGCGAGCCGGCCGCAGCAAACTGATAGCCAAGCCCGATATTGTTAATGAAGCAGGTGATCTCGCGGTCGGAGCGACGGCCATCGACGCGGCCGACGATCAGATCGGGTAATGTCGGCAGCTTGTCGAAGTCGATTTCCTCGGCCACCTCCCAGCCGCGGCCATCGGCTTTCTCAGGCACGACGAGATCCTTGGTCAGGACGTGAATCGGGGTTGCGTCGTTTGTATGGATGATGACGCGGTCGGCGCGCTTGATGGCATCGGGTTCGATTTCGGGACGCTTGATTGAGCTGAGATGCATCCCAGCCTCGACCCAGTGCGCAAAGAACACCGGATCGAGCGTATTGGTGCCGCACATGGCGATGTCGGCACCCTTGATGGCGTCCTCCGGACTTGCCACCGGCGTGACCGTGACGCCGAGCAGGTTGCTCATCTCCGCCGCAAACGCTTCGCGGTTGGCCGCGTTGGGCGAAAAGCACCGGATCGTCTCGATCGGGCGAACCGCGCAGACCGCCATGAGCTGTGCGCCGGCCTGCCAGCCAGAACCGAGAATGCCGACAGTCTTGGCATCCTTGCGCGCCAGGTATTTGGCGCCGAGCCCGTTGGCGGCGCCGACCCGCATGCGCTGCATGACGCCATCGGGAAAGATTGCGAGTGGCTCGCCGTTCTCGGTCGAGAACAACAGTACCAGGCCGACGTAGCGCGCGCCCGGCGCCGCCGGCACCTTTTCGCGCCGGATATTGTTGCCGCGTTTCGGCCAGCTAACGATGTCGGAATTGATGCGGACCGCGCCGACTCCGAGCTTGGGGATGACGCCGTCCATCGACTTGAGGCTGTAAAGCGCATCCTCGCGTCCCGATGTCGGTGTAATGCAATCAGAGCGCGTGCGCGAAACCCCGCGGCCTTCGGCGAGCTCCCGATATGCCTCTTCCAGGACCACGATGCAGTCCGGCATCTTAAGCAGCTTAGCGACGTCGTCGTTAGACAGAATCAGGGTCATGGTTATTGAGCACCCGGCGAAGGAGAGGACTTTTCGCATCATAATGGGAGCAGCCCGAATAGATAGCCGTTTTGCAGTCGTGTGCAGCATCGCGCGCATGCGCGGCAGGCTTGCGCCGGCCTGACGGGTCGAGGACTATTCGGCGTCAGTCCGGAGCCAATCGATGCGACTGGGAATTTGGACACCGCTGCCGCACACGATCATGTCGGAGCCGGCCATGGCGGACGGTGTCCGGCAGGTGGGCGTGCGCGGCGACTACAGCGCCGACAAATCCTTCCAGTTCGCGCTCGACGTGGTGTTGAAAGGCGAGGCCTTAGGCTTTGACATCACCTTGATCGCTGAGCGCCTGCTCGGCCCCGATCTCGAAGCCTGGATGCTGACAGCGGCGCTCGCCGCCCGCACCAAGACCATTCAGATCATGCCCGCCATCTATCCCGGCATGATCACGCCGCAGCTCGCCGCCAAGATGGGTGCGACGCTCGATCGGATCACTGGCGGCCGCTTTGTCATCAATGTCGTCAATGGCTGGTACCAGAAGGAGTTCGAGCTGTTCAGCAACGGCGGCTGGATTGCCTCGTCCGAGGCCCGTTACAATCGCATGAGCGAATTCGTCCGGGTGCTCAAAGGTCTTTGGACCGAGGATCATTTCACCTTCAGCGGTGAATTTTTCCGCGCCGACGATGCGACCCTGCCGCAGAAGCCGGTGCGCCTGCCGCATCCACCGATTTACACCGCAAGCCGCACAGATTCCGGCAAGGACGTGATCGCCGAGCACTGCGACTTGTGGTTCGTCAATTATCAGGCCGACTATCGCCGTTTCGACGAAAGCTTTGCGATGATCCGCAAGGATGTTTCCGATCTCGCGCAGCGCGCCAAGGAACTCGGCCGCACGCTGGCATTCGGCATGAGCGCGCATATCAGCTGTGCCGACACACTCGCGGAAGCGCAGGCGTGCGCCGACGAACTTGAGCGCTACGGCCAGCGCGATCGCGTCTCGTCGACCGCAGCGCGCGGTCTTGGCGCCTGCCTGGTCGGGACTCCGGACCTGATCGCCAAACGCATGCGGCAATATGAAGAGATCGGGATAGGATTGTTCCTGTTGAATTTTCATCCGATGCTGTCCGGCATCGATAACTTCGCCAAGCACGTCTTGCCGCTGTTGCCGCCGATCGGCGCCAGCGCCAGGCCGGCGAAAGCGCCTTAAGTCAGATCGCCCGGAGGCGGCCATGAGTACCGACATGAATACGGACCCGTTTGCACTTTTCCCCTATCAGGCAATCATCGATCGCCCGCGTATCACGTGGCCAAACGGTGCGCGTGTCGCCGTGTGGGTGATCCCCAACATCGAACATTTCCATATCGAGATCGGCGCCCAGGCGCCCGACATCCGCAACCACTCGCGCCGCGACTACGGTAACCGCGTCGGAGTGTGGCGGATCATGGAGACGCTCGCCAAGCACGACGTGCGCGGCACGGTCGCGCTCAACGGCGAGGTCGGACGCTATTATCCGCGTATCATGGAGGAGGCGGCGCGGCTGAAATGGGAATTGATGGGCCACGGGCTGACCAACTCCGTACTGCTGACAGGCCTGTCCAAGGACAAGGAGATCGCCGTCATCGCCGAAGCCCGCGCCGTGATCGAGCAATGGGGTCAGAAAATGCGCGGCTGGCTCGGTCCGGGACTGAGCGAAACCTGGCACACCCTCGATCTGCTGCGCGAACACGGCGTCGATTATGTGTGCGACTGGGTGAACGACGATCTGCCCTACCGCATGAACAACGGGCTTTACTCGATTCCCTATTCGATCGAGCTGAACGACATGCCGCTGTTCAATATGCCGAGCATCGGCATCGATGAGTTCTATCGCCGCATTTGCGAGACGTTCGACGTGCTCTACGAGGAGGGTGCGAAGAACGCCCGCGTCATGGCGATCGCGTTGCACCCGTTCTTGATCGGCGCCGCGCACCGCATCCGCACGCTCGACCGGGCGCTGTCGTACATCGCCGCGCACGGCAACGTCTGGTTCGCGACCGGATCGGAAATCATCGATGCCTATCGGAATCAGGAGAAATGATCGCGTTGCGTTCAGCCAGGCTCGCGCCCCAGGTCAATCGCGCGCGTCGTGTGCATTTTGGATCCGTTTGGTGTAGACGGCGGGGCTAAGCCCGAACAGGTCCCAGCGCGTCAAGTATGACATCAGGAACGGGTGGCAGCCGTGGTCGTAGAGCCACGGCACGTCGCCTGTGAGCAGCGCCTTGCGTTCCTCGTCGGTGAGATTCCGCGCGGCGATTGCGGCCGCCGGGTCGCGCTTGACCGCCTCGCGAAACGCCAGATCGTGCAGCGCGTCACGGCAGATTTTATTGACGGCGTAGACGCTCATGGCCTGTCTCAATTCAACCGCCATGCCACAAAGGCCTGGCCGTGATCGTTTTGCGGCAGCACCGTAATGGGCTTGTGCGTGCCGATGGCGCCGAGCAGCGCAATCCAGTTGAGCAGTTCGCCCCCGATATTGCCGGCCTGCAGCATGCGTGCCGTGGTCGCCTCGCCAATCAGGTCATTGATACGCCTTTCACTGAGCAGTTCTTGCACGTGCTGCGCCCATTGGGGGTCGGGCGTGCAGGCAGCGCGGTTGCCGACCGGGATTTTCGGGCCGCCGATCTCCAGCGAGAAGCTGCCGCTGCCAATCGCCGCCACGCGCAGGGGCTGAGGCCATGATGCGACGGCATCGCGCACCGCCTCACCGAGCGCAAAGCAGCGTTGTGCGCTCGGCAACGGCGGAGCCAGGCAATTGATGAAAATGGGCAGCACGGGAATTCTCATGTCGGGCGTCAGAAAGTGCAGCGGCACCATGACGGCGTGGTCGACCTCGAAGTCTTGTACCAGTGAAATGTCGAAGCCGTGAGCAATCGCCGCATTGCGGATATGTGTTGCGAGGTCGCCCGGTACCGCGACCTCATAGCGGGGCATCGGCGTTTGATCGTTTGGGCCGGAGGTCGTGTCGGCGATACCGATCGCGAAGGTCGGAAAATTATCCAGGAAAAACGTATTGAAGTGATCGTCGGTGAAGACGATCAGCACGTCGGGTGCGATTGCCTTAAGATGCTTGGCCATCTCGGCATAATGGCGCGCAGTCTCGCCCTGCGGTCCTTCGCGCGCGGCCAGTGCCGGTGCGCCGGGGTTGTGTGGCATGCCGAACCCGGCGACGATTGCGGCCATCTCGTCAGTCCCTTGATCAAGTGTCCACTAGCTTACGTCGGTTCGCGCCAAAATAACCAGCAGCGCGCGGTGTGGGAATTGCGTCGGGTGGCGCGACGCCGCAAGATATTATTCCTAATAAACGCGGCATCAATGTTCAGCCATAGCCTCAAACATGCCGCGCCCGTCCGTACGGCCGTGCGCACGCGCAACACCAGCCGCTGCCTGGAATAGCAGCGGCCGGTGCTGTGAGGTTGGAATTGAATCGCTGGTAAAGATCAGGAACGGGAATCGAGCGAGAGCCCGATGCTGAACGCCTTCTGGCGCGTCGCGCCTTCGGTCCGCTTCAGCTTCTTGGCGATTCTCGAAGCAGGGGTCTTCCTCTTCGCCATCGCTTTCAGTTCACGGACTTCAACTGAAGTCCACCCGCGACGCTTCTTTGTCCTCTTAGCCATAGAGCCTCCCTTTCAAATGCGGTGAGTTTGTATCCCTTGCGGGAGCGGAAGAAAAGTGGAACACGATGCAAAAATGTGTTTGTTGTAGTCACGTTACCTTTCAAGTCACCCCGGAAGTCTGCCTGGTTGCGATCTTGTTAGGTTCTCCTTAACAAGATATGAGCGCCGAAGCAAATACATCCTGTGTACTTTTCCTGGACGGTATTGCCGCAGATGAACGGTGCTTCCGGTTGTGGCCGGCCTGCTTCTCGATCAGATAACGAGCCATTTTGCACCCTTGCTTCGCCTCCAAGGCCTGTCCGTGGCTTGTTTGCAACAAAATAGGACCACGAGATGGGCCGCGTACGCCGCGGCTAACGAATGATCAACGTCCGCGCGCTACAATGAGCAAAGGAGCGGACTTCATGCTTTTTATTGTTCTCAGCTGCTTTTTTGGTGCCGCGGCGGCCATGGTGCTGTGGGCATCCGCCGCGGGGCGCACGACGATCGACGAGATCGTGCGACGCGGCGGCCGGCCCTTCCCGCCCGGCGAGCCGTGAGCGGTACCGGGGCCCGCATGCGCGGCCTTCGACCTGTTCTCCTCATCATAGTGTTGTTGACCGGCGGCTCGACGGCGCTTGCGGCGGAGACCCCGGCGCCCGCCTGCCATGCCGGTCAGCAGGCAAAACTGATGGCCGAGTTGACGTTCGGCCGCGACATCGGTCGGCGCATCGGCGTAAGCGAAGCGGCCTGGCGGCGTTTTCTCGCGCGCGAAGTTACGCCGCGCTTCCCCGACGGCCTCACCGTCGTGAAAGCGCTCGGGCAGTGGCGCGACCGCAGCACAGGCAGGATCGTGCGCGAGCCCAGCGAGCTCGTCATGGTCGTGCTGCCCGGCCATCCGGACGATCAGGCGCGCCTTGAGGCAATCGTCGCGGCCTATAAGCGGCAATTCCAGCAACAGTCAGTCGGGGTCATCGTTCAGTCGGCCTGTGCCGCGTTTTAGCTCTTCGTCAAGGGCTTGCGGCTAGGCGACGCCGTTCCTAACTTTCCGGCAGGCGAAACCGGGAAGCGTCCGCGGATGAACGGGACCATTGATGAGCTCAGACTCGTCGCGCTCGATCGCGACGACATCGAAGTTGTGTCGGCGCATCTGCAGGATGCCCTGGTGCGAGTGGCCGACATTTTCTGGCAGCCGCGCGAGCATCGTTTCGTGATGGGACTCAGCCGCTTCGACTGGATCGCCGCCGCCGACGCCAGACCGGCGGGCAAGTCGGATTACCGGCGGTGCCGCACGGCGCTGCGTTTCGAGCGTGTGCTCGGCTGCAAGTGCCGCGATCTCGATCAAGCGAACAAGAACGCACAGCTCAATCTGCTGGCGGTCGAATTCGAGGCGCAAGATGCGCCTGCCGGCATCGTCACCATGACGTTCTCGGGCGGCGGTGTCATTCGTCTTGAGGTCGAATGCCTTGAGGCTGAGCTTGCCGACCTTGGCGAGATTTTTGTGGCCGATGGCTGCCCGAACCATTTTGCCGCCGGGCCAATGACCGCATAGCCGCGCGGCAGAGCTGCCGTCACGCTGTCCGCGGCTGACGCGCCGCTGGCGCGGAAAACAGTTTCATCAGCACCGCGATGGTCACCAGCGTCGCCACGTAGACGATGAGCTGCATTCCGGTCGGCTGGTCGATGTAGCCTATCAGCGTATGCAAAGCGCGGCCGAGGTAGCTGGAATCGCTGAGAATCCAGGATGTATCCCATACCGTCGCATCATATGCGGTCAGGATGTTGGCCTGTTGCAGGAACGCGATAGCCTGCGCGGCAAGCCCCGCTGCCAGGAAGGCGATCAGCGTACTGGTGACGCCGAACAGATAGCGCGTCGGAATGGTGACAAGGCCCAGATAGGTCGCGAGGCACACCAGCGAGCCGAGAATAAGCCCGACAAAGCCGCCGCCCACCATGCCCCAGCTGGCGCCGCCTTGCGCCGCCGCGACACCGTAAAGGAACAGCACGACTTCGGAGCCCTCGCGTAACACCGCAATCGCCACTACGATGGCGAGCGCGGCCAGCGATTTCGAGCCGGCAACCACGGCTTCGCCGGCGGCCTGGAGCTCGGCGGCAAGCTCGCGGCCGTGGCGCGCCATCCACACGTTGTGCCAGGTCAGCATGACGACGGCGAAGCTCAAAATGCCGGCATTGAACACTTCCTGGCCGCTGCCGCCGAACAGCGACGACAGGCCGCTGGTGAATAACGCCACGAGACAGGCGCCGAACACGCCGGCCGTGACGCCCCCCGCCACCCACAGGCCGCGACGCGCGACGCCGGCGGTCACCGCCATGACGATGCCGACGATCAGTCCGGCCTCGAACACTTCACGAAAGACGATCAACAGCGACGCGAGCACGGAGACCTCATTGCGCGATGCTTATAGGATTCGCCGTCCATGTTTGCCGCACCAAGCTCACGGCACCACCAGATAACCCTGCGTGGCATGGTGGAAATCATCGTAGTAATTGTATCGCCCCGGCTTGAGCGGCCGAACATAGACCACGGCTTCGCTGCCCGCAGGCACGATCTTTTCAAAATGCAGGTCGCTGCTTTCGAATTCGGACACGATGTCGTTGAGGTTCTTGACGTGAAAGACGATCTGTTTTCCCGCGGGTGCGTGCGTCTCGGCAGGGTCGAACTGGTGGTTCTTGATGGTCAGTGAGATGGAGACAGCGTCGTCGGCGCGGGCGGTGTGCGCGGCCAAACCCAGGGTCGCCGCGAACAACGCGGCGAAACCGGCGATAATGATCTTCCGTTTGCTCATGGCCAACCGATGCGCTCTGATCGATGGATCATCTAAGGAGTTGGGCAGTAAGGCGCTTTTTGTCAAATTAAAACGCCAACATTAGAATTGTTATAATAAGAGAGTGCTGCTAGGCGTGAGCCGACCAAACAGGACGACAGCATGGCAATTCGCCTCGACACGCGTTCCGCTGACTTTGCACAAGCGTTTCGCGCCTTTCTGGCCACCAAGCGTGAGACCTCAGCCGACGTCGAGGCGACGGTGCGCGCTATCGTTGATGCCGTTGCGGCGCGCGGCGACGCGGCGCTCAAGGAATTTACCCTTAAGTTCGATCGGCTCGATCTCGACCGCGTCGGGCTGAAAGTGACACAGGGCGAAATCGCGGCGGCCCAGAATGCCTGCGCGCGCGAAACGCTTGCGGCGCTCGAACTCGCCCGCGACCGCATCGAAATTTACCACCGCCGCCAACTCCCGCGCGACGACAGCTTTACCGATGCGCTCGGCGTTGAACTTGGCTCCCGCTGGACCGCGATCGAAGCGGTCGGCCTTTACGTGCCGGGTGGCACCGCGGCGTATCCGTCGTCGGTGCTGATGAATGCGGTTCCCGCCAAAGTCGCGGGCGTGCCGCGGCTCGCCATGGTGGTGCCGGCGCCCGGCGGAGCGCTCAATCCCCTGGTGTTGGCCGCCGCCAAGCTCGCCGGCGTCGATGAGATTTTTCGCATTGGCGGCGCCCAGGCGGTAGCGGCCCTGGCGTACGGCACCGACTCCATCGCGCCGGTCGCCAAGATCGTCGGTCCCGGCAACGCCTATGTGGCGGCGGCCAAGCGCATCGTGTTCGGCAAAGTCGGAATTGATATGATCGCCGGCCCTTCCGAGGTGCTGATCATCGCGGATGAGACCGGCAACGCCGACTGGATCGCCGCCGACCTGCTGGCCCAAGCCGAACACGATGCCAGTGCGCAGGCTATCCTGATCACTGACAGCAAGTCATTGGCCGATGCGGTGGAACGCGCCGTCGAAGGCCAGTTGGCGCACTTGCCGCGCCAGAAAGTCGCCGGCGCGTCATGGCGGGACTTTGGCGGCCTGATCATGGTGCGCAGCTTCGACGAGGCGCTGCCGCTCATTGATGCGATCGCGCCCGAACATCTGGAAATCGCAACCGCCGACGCCGAGGCGCTGGTGCCGCGCATTCGCAACGCCGGTGCGATTTTCATCGGCGCGTACACGCCGGAAGCGATCGGCGACTACGTCGCCGGCTCCAATCACGTGCTGCCGACCGCGCGCTCGGCTCGTTTCTCTTCCGGTCTCGGTGTGCTCGATTTCATGAAGCGTACCTCGTTGCTCAAATGCGGACCGGAGCAATTGCGCGCGCTCGGCGGCGCCGCCATGGCGCTTGGGGCGGCCGAAGGACTCGATGCCCACGCCCGTTCTATCTCCATCCGGCTCAACCGTTAGGGCGCGTCCCCATGGCGCGCGCTCCTCGCAAAGACCGAGCAGGGCGTCTCGCCGCCGTCACGCTTGACGAGGCTTCGATCGGCCGGTCGAGCCGCGAGATCGAGCACGAACGCGCCGTCGCGATCTACGATCTGATCGCCGAGAATGTATTCCGGCCGGCCGGCGACGACGGTGGACCCTATGCGCTGCAGCTCGGCATTTCGGGCAACCGGCTGGTGTTTGACATTCGGCGCACCGACGGTACGCCGCTGATCGCCCACATGCTGTCGCTGGCGCCGTTCCGCCGCATCGTGAAGGATTATTTTACGGTATGTGACAGCTATTACGCGGCGATCCGGACCGCGACGCCGGATCGCATCGAGGCCCTCGACATGGGGCGGCGCGCGCTGCACGACGAAGCCTCCCACATTGTCATGGAGCGGCTAAAGCGCAAGGTCGATATCGATTTCGACACGGCGCGTCGCCTGTTCACGCTGATCACGGTGTTGCATTGGAAGGGGTGAGCAGTCCGGCGACGCCGGCAGGCCAGCCGTCGCGGCCCTTGGCGGTATTGTTCGCCTGCGGCCTCAACGCTGTGCGTTCGCCGATGGCGGCCGCGTTGTTTACGCAGATCTTCGGCCGCTCGATCTATGTCAACTCGGCGGGCGTGCGCAAAGGCGAGCTCGATCCGTTCGCGGTCGCCGTCATGGATGAGATCGGCGTCGACATAGCGCGGCACAAACCCGCTACCTTCGAGGAACTGGAAGACGGGGAAGGACTCAATTTCGATCTGATCGTCACGCTCACGCCGCAGGCGCATCACCGCGCGCTCGAACTGACCCGCACCAGCGCAGTCGACGTGGAATACTGGCCAACCCCTGACCCGAGTGCTGTTGAAGGCAGCCGCTCGCAGCGGCTCGACGCCTACCGCGATCTGCGAGATCAGTTGCTGGCGCGAATTCGCGAGCGCTTTGTCGGCCCAGGGACGGGCAATGAATGAATTCCCACCACCCGAAAATCAGCGGAGGGATAAATCAGCGCATCAAGGCTCGCGCGAAGCGGTGTAAGCGGCGAGCGCCAGCATGTCGTCGACGGTAAGGTCTTTCACCACCTGCTGCATCAGCGCGACGGATGAGCCGGAGCGGTCGCCGTTCTGGATCATGAACAGCTGGCGGACCACATAGGTCGCCTGGCGGCCGCTGATCGGCGGCACGTCGCCGAGCCCCTGCAGCGCCGGCCCGTGGCAGATCGCGCACGCGATCGTTTTGCCGCCGCCACCTTCCGCCAGCGCCTTGCCCGTGGCGATACTACCCTTGGGCACGAAGGCGACGAAGCCAAGCCGCGGATCGCGATTGAGGACGACCTCCTCGTTTTCGGGAATCTCGATGATGCGGTTGCCGATCGGCTCGCTGGCGCCGTCAGGCAGCCGCAGCCGCTTGTTGCCCGGCCCCACATACGTCTTCGGCACCGTGTCGGTCTCCACCACGCGAATCCATTTGCGCGGCTTGAGCGCCGCGAAATAGTCGGCGGCTGCGTGAATTTCATCGGGCGTGATCGATTTGGCGATTGTCGTCATCGAGCCGGAGCCCTTGCGAGCGCCGCTCTTATAGGCGGCCATCTGCTCGACCGTGTAGCGGGCCGGAAGCGCGGCGACGTAGGCCGATTCGTCGTGGCCGGTGCCGGTCGGCAAATGGCAGGCGCCGCAAGCGCGGACGTTCGGAGCGTTGCCGTGAGCGACAACCTGCGGCATCGGCGGATGCATGCCGGGGTACCAGTCCGGCGGATTGAACAGGTCATTGATTTCTTTGCGTGTGTAGGTCTTGTCGCTGCCTGGTGCGGTCTTCGGCTTGCCGTCGTCGGGCGTCGTCTTCGGCTGGACCTTGTCGGTGACCGGAAAGGCCCAGCCGGGCCCCTCGGCCGCAGCGGCGGCGATCGGCGACAAGCCGATCAGCAGCGCCAAAATCGCCGTCCTCATGAATTTCCCCCCTTGTTTGGTCGGCCGCTCGTTGGCTGCCTTCGCGGCGGTCATTCCATCTTGATGGCGCGATCGTGGATGACCTTCGCCCATTTCGCCTGGTCGGTTTTGACAAACGCTGCAAACTCCTCCGGCGTGCCCGGCATCGAGTCGAACATCTGTGGGTCAAGGAAGCGTTTGCGGAACGCCGGATCCTCAAAAATGTGGTGGACTTCGGCGTTCAATTTCGTGACGAGGTCATGCGACATGCCGGCAGGGCCGAACAGGCCGAACCACGTCACCGCCTCGTAGCCGGGCAGTCCGGTTTCGGCGACAGTCGGGATGTCCGCGGCCTGCGGCAGCCGCTTGGCACTGCCGATGCCGAGAATTTTGATCTGTCCTGCCCGATAGGGCGGCAGCGCCAGACTGACGCTGACCGACATCAGATCGACGGTGCCGCTGCGCACATCGTTGAGCGCCGGCACGGCGCCGCGGTAGTGCACCGGCGTGAATTTCACGCCCGCCATGTTCTCGAACAGCTCGATGTTCATGTGCGGTGCCGAGCCAAGTCCGGCCGTACCAAAAGTGAGTTGACCCGGCTTCTGTTTGGCCAGCGTGATCAGCTGCGCCGCATTGTCGGCCGGCAACGACTTCTTGGCGAGCAGCGCCTGATTGATGCGGACAAGCCCGCTGATCGGCACGAACGCCGTATTGGTGTCGTATGGGAGCTTGCCGGGCGGATAGATCACCGGGTTGATGGTGAAGGTGCCGGCCTCGGCGACCATCAGCGTGTAGCCGTCGGGCGCCGCCTTGGCGACAGCTTCGGCGCCGACGATGTGGGCGCCACCGCCTTTGTTTTCGACGACGACGGGCTGGCCCCACGCCTGGGTAAGTCCCTGCCCAAGCGCGCGTGCCGTAACATCGGTGACGCCGCCGGGCGCCGCCGTCACCACGATGGTGATGGGCCGTTGCGGATACGACGCCGACTGGGCGGCCGCCGCGCCACAAAGCGATACCAGCGCGACTCCCGCGCCGAACCATGGTTTCATTTGGATGTCCTCGCCCGATCCCTTCGGCCGGACCGTACCACGGCGCGGTCACGAAGGCTTAGGGCCTTTATGACACCAATATGCGCAGGTGGGGGTTCCATCATGTCGCGGTGGCAGGACGAACGGGCGGAGCGTAACCGGCAGGCGATCGCGCGGCTCAACCGCGCGCTGCCCGATATTTTTCCGCCCGCGGTCTTGTTGCGCGCGCTCGGCCGGCCGTTTGTGCCGCCGACGCCGCGGCTCGCCATCGACGGCTACTGGCGCGCGCATCCGCTGCGCGCCGATCGCTTGGCACGCGCGCTGGCGGCAAAAAGCGGCGCGCCGGACGGCTGGACATGGCGGCTCGGCGGCCGCAACAGCGGCCTGCCGGCGGCCTTCCGCGCGCCGCCCGCGCCGTATCGTGAGCGCGCCCACGCACGCGGTCCGGGTTTTTGCTGCGTGTGCGGGCAGGCCGTGTACCGTTTCGGTTGGCACCTCGATCTGTGGAATGCCGGTCCGAACAAGAATGCGACCTGGCATTGCGCTTGCGTCACCGCGTGGCAGTTCTGGAACGCGCCGAGCGGCGAAGCGCGGCTCCTTCGGCGCGTGCAAGCGCGGCGTTGCGTGCAGAGCGGCGGGCGGCTTTGGAAGAACGCCGAAGTCGATCATCGCGTGCCGCTGTTCCGGGTGTGGAGCGAATTGCGCGACACACCGTGGCCGAAATTGCTCGACTATTGGGGCCTGCCGAATTTGCAGATGATCAACCGTGAGGTTCATGCCGCCAAATGCGCCGATGAGGCGCGCGAACGGAGCGCCGCAAGGGCTGCGCTGCCTACAGCCTGATCTCGCCCAGATTGATGCTGACGCCGAGGTTGGCTTCGATGGTCTTCGACCGGCCACTGGAGAAAATCTGCACCGTGTAGCGGCCGGAATTCTCGTCGAGACGATCGAATTTGAAATCGCCGTAATTGTCCGTAGTCGTCACCGCGACCGACGTGCCGTCTTTCAGGAGTTGCACGCTTGCGCCCTCGACGCAATCGATCACGCCGTCCTTTCCCTCGGACACCGAGCCGCTGATGAAGCACTTCGAGTAGCGCCAGAGATTGCGGTAATAGACGCGCGGCTTCGAGCCAAGTTCAGGCTTCATCACTTCGAGATTCTGCTCCCGCGCCATCCGCGCCATTTCCTCGTCCTCGACCTTGACGGCGCGCATCGCGCCGGTCGGGCAGGATTGCTGGCCGCGCGTCTGCTGCCAGCCCTGGTCGATGAGATGTGCGTCGAACGTCCAAGCCTGGGGCAGCTGCAAGTCTTCGTTCCACCAGATGTGGCCATAGGGGCAGGCGTCGACCAGTTGTTTTTGCCCCTTGGCCTTGATCGGATCGATGATGACGATGCCGTCGGAACGTTTCCTGATGGCGCCTGACTTGTCCGCCTTCATGCAGGGTGCGTCGTCGCAGTGATTGCACATGGTCGGAACGTAGGCGATGTCGATCATCGGCACCTGCCCGCGCTCCTTCTGCAGAATATTGATCCACTTGTGGCCGTGGCGCGGCATCGGCGCCGAATAGCCCGGCCAGTCGTTGCCGACATATTCGTCCATGGCGGCAAGCGTGCACAGATTGCAGTTGGTGCACTCGGCCACGTCGATGATCAGGTTCCATTTGGGCATTGGCACGCAAGCGAATGGCGAATGGCGAATAGCGAATAGGTTTGCCCCTCCGCTTTTCACTATCCTACCGCCGCTTTCTCCCTATTCGCTACTAACTATTCACAATTCGCCGTTGTCATTTCGCCGGCACGAGCTGCGCTTCCTTGAGCGTGCGCTTGATTTCCTTGTCCTTCTCCATCGCCGCGAAGGTGGCCGACATGTGTTCGATGCGGCCGTCCCACACTTCGATCTGCACCAGCGAATTCGAACCGGCCAGCGAGTGTGTGGTCTTGGTCTGGGTCCGCTCGGGCGTGAGGAGGTTGAGGCAGCCGCCGCGATCGACTGATTTTCCCGGCTCGCCCATCGGATCGTAGACCGCCGACGACTCATAGCCATGGGCGACGCCGCGGGGCAACCGCTGCGTCGGCAGCGCCGCGCAGATCACGGCGCCGCGATCGTTGAACACCTTGACGAGATCATGTTTGTTGATGCCGCGGTCCTTGGCGTCCTCGGCATTGAGCCGCACGATCCAGTAATAGTAGCCATCGACCTTGACGCGGTGATCTTCGATGTTGAGCAGGAACGAGTCCTTGCCGTCGCCCTGGGTGTGGAACGAGTATTTGCAGTGCGGGGTGAGAAGCTGCAGCGGATAGCGCTCGAACAGCTCGCCCGAATGCGCACCCTCCCATGAGGGTTCGTATTTGACGATCGGGGGCCGCTCGGGATCGTTGAAGCGCTTGAGCGAATTGCACTCGAATTCGAGCTTGCCGGACTGGGTCTGCAGCCCGCGCAAATACTCCTCCGTGTAATCCGACGGCAGCGGCTGCGCCTCCGGGACGTTCTTCTTGCGGTTCTCGTAGAACCAGCGGAATGATACCGGCGCGCGCAATTTCTCCTTTTCGGCTGGGATCACGTAGTAGCCGCGCTTGAGGAACTTCTTCCACGAGATGCGCTTGGGCAGATCGGAGGCAAGAAACACGCGCTTGACCCAGTCGATCTCGTTGATGCCTTCGGAGAAATAGTTGGCGAGCCCGAGCGGCTTGGACAGTTCATTGAAAATCCAGAAGTCGGACTTCGATTCGCCCATCGGCTTGATGGCCGGCGCCTGGAACACGATCATGCGGTGATTGAGCTGCTGCTGGCCGTGATGGCCGTAGCCGCCAAGCCCAGCCCATTCGGAGATGTCGGTGCGCTCGAAATTGGTGCAGGCCGGCAGCAGGATGTCGGCAAACTTGGCCTCGCCCTCGTTCCAGATCGACTGGTTGACGACGAATTCCAGGTTCGGCGACTGGTACATTTTCACCCAGCGATTGGTGTTGTTCATCGTCGAGAGAATCGAGCCGCCGTATTTGTAAAGCATGTGCACCGGCGAATGCCCGGGCGCCGGATAGCCGAAGCGCGCGAACTGGTGTTCGATCGACTTGCCGACCCATGGATAACCTTCGGCTTTTCCTTCCGTGATGGCTTCCGGAACGAAGATGCGGGGGATGCGCTGGCCGTTCGAGTTCATTGTCGGCAGCTGCGGCATGCGCTGATACAGCTCAACCGGCATCGACGTGTTTTCCAGATCGCCCGACATGCCGCCGTCCGCGTAGCCGGGGAAATAGAAATTAAAATCGAGCGGCGTGCCCCATTGCAGGTTGCCCATGTTGATGCCGGGTTTGCCCAGCCCCTGCATGGCGACGAGGCACACCATGACGCGCGCCCATTGGATACCGGTCTGATTGCGGCAGGCGCCGCCGTGGCCATTGCCCCAGCCGCCGGGCGCGAGATAGACGCGCTTTTTCCCCCACTCGCGCGCCAGCGCCCGCACGTCGCGCGCCGGCACGCCGGTTTCCTTCTCCTGCCACTCGGGCGTTTTGGGGATGCCGTCCTCGTCGCCGACGAGATACGCCTTCCATTTGTCGAAGCCGATTGTGTGGGTCTTCACGTACTCCTTGTCGTACAGGCCTTCCTTGATCCACACGTAGGCGATCGCCATCGCCATTGCGACCGAAGTGGTGGGCTTGGGCGCGAACCACTTGCCGGGCAGGAACTGCGCCGAGGCGTTGTAGTACGGGTCGACGTGGACGATCTTGATGCCGAGTTTGGGATCTTTCAGCCACTGCCGCCGGGTGGTGCCTTCCTGGGCGCCGTAGGAGCCCGACGTCGATTCGGGATCGGCGGCCCAGTGCACGATCATGTCGCAGTTCTGCAGGCAATCTTCGACGGTGCCATAGGTCTCGGACTGGCCGACGCGCAGCGTATGGCCCCAATGGTGGACCGCGCCCCAGTACCAGCCCTCCCATGAATCCGGATTGTGATGGATGCGCGTCATGCCGACTGCATTCGCGAAGCGGAACAGCGCCGAGAGGTAATAGCCGATGTTGCCCCAGGTATGATGCGAGCCGTGCGAGAAGGTGATGGCGCCGGGGCCGTATTCGCGCTTCTGCCGTTTGATCTCGTCGGTGACGATCTTGATCGCTTCGTCCCAGCTGATGCGGACATACTTTGACTTGCCGCGGTTTTGCGGATTGCGCTCACCGTTCGGGTCGAAGTCGACGCGCTTCATCGGGTAGAGCAACCGCTCCGGCGAATAGATCATCGACTTCACGTTCTGGCCGTGCGGCGCCAGCGTGGTCTTACGCGGCGGCGTGAGCTTCACGCCCTTGGCCTCGATGGTCCATGACGCGCCGTCCTCTTCGGTCAGATCGATCGGCGTCATGCGGACGATCTTGTCGTCCTTGACGTAGACGAAAACCGGGCCGCCGTTGGTCATGTTGCAGTAGCGCGTCATGCCGCCGCCGACTTTGGTGCCGTATTTGAGGCCGGCGGATTGCGCCATCATCAGTGTCTGGGCGAACCAGTTGGTCAGCGCCTCCGGCCCGTCGACCGTGAGGACGAAATCCTTTTGCGCGTTGATCTGATTGAGCCAGTTGATCGGCGGCGTGAGCAGTGAGGCGCCGATTTCTGCGTTCTTGAACATCAGCTTGATATCGGGCTTGGCGTGCAATCCGGCGCCCGAGGTGACCTTGCCGTTGTTGAGCTCGATCCAGCGTCCGATCTCTTCGTCGCGGGCCATGATCTGGGCCACCAGATTGTGCTCGCGGAGCCGCGCCTTGAAATCGGCACTGCGGAGGGCGGCAATTTTCATGAGCTGCGCCGCACCGAACAGGATGATCGGGAATTTGAGTTGGGCGAGCGCCATGATGTCCTCCTGCTTGCGCGCACGAGCGCGGTGGACCTATCCGTGCGGGGCATATCCCCTGGACGGGTGCGGACGGTCCGGTCCGCGATTTTGCAATAATTCGGTCCTGATTGAAACCGTTTCCGCTATGCGGGTTTGCCGCTTGGGGGCGGGCGATGTCCATTTGCCGGGGGTCGGTTGGGGCGGCGACATCCCGTCCGGCAGTGGACACCTGCGGCCCGCTGTTGTTCTATTCCGGTGAAACCCGTCGAAAAATCCATGGGAGGCCGGCATGGCCAAGCTCAGACACATCGCAATTCAGGTTCCCGACCTCGAAAAGGCCGCATCGTTCTACGAGGGCGTGTTCGGGCTCAAGCGGCTCAAGAAGGTGGAGGCGCCGATCGGCAATGCCATATCGCTGACTGACGGCGTGATGAACCTCACACTGCTGCAATTCCCGGAAGGCACCAAGGGCGGCAAAGGCGGGCCGGACTGGGCCGGGCTGCACCATTTCGGCTTCATCGTCGACAGCGAGGATGCGACCGAGCAGGAGATCAAGAAGCGCGGCGGCGAGTTCTTTATGAAGCTGCCGCAATATCCGGGCGTCGATGCCGAGAAGAAATTCAAGGACCCGAACGGCATTGTGTTCGACGTGAGCGAGCACGGCTGGGGGCCGACGGTCTAGCCTTCACGTGCCGACGGCCACAATCAGGTGGGCAATTTGGCGGATTGCAACGGCGGCTGCGCGGCGGCGCTTTTACGCCGCGCCAGCCACCGTGCGGCGACCCGTAGGGCGCTGAGCGGCATATCGAGCAAGCCCGGCACCGGATCATCCCAGGCAAATACCGCCAGCGCGAGCGGCCTGCGGAACGACCGCAGGTAGGCGGCGGCCGACAGTCGTCCGGTGAGCATGTCCCATAGCGACGCGGCGAGATCGCGCGACACATAGATCCAGCGGGCACTGCTGCGCGCTGTCTGCGGGGCGATCGCTTCGCCGGTTGCAAGGCGCCATTGTAACGCCGCAAAATCGGTGCCGGCGGCGCGGCCGAGCGCGAGCCATGACCAGGCCCGCGCGTTGACGTCGAGGATTTTATAGCGCCGGTCGCGGGCGTCGTATTTGAACTCGACCTCGACTAGCCCGCTGTAATCGAGCGATGCGAGAAACCGGCAGGCTTCGGCCTCGATCTGGGACTGTTCGATGGTTTCGACGAAGGTGCTGGTGAAGCCGAACTCGACCGGATATTGGCGGCGGCGCTGCGCCACCAGCGCAGCAATCGGTTTGCCGCGGTCCCATATGGCTGCGTATGAAAATTGCGCCGTGCCGTCGCCAGGGATCAATTCCTGAATCATAATGCTTTCGGCGCCAACCAGCGCCTTGGCCTCGTCGAAGCGGGCGCAGAGCGCGGCTTCGCCGTCGATGCGCCAGGCTTTGGCATCAACGAACGCGTTGCGGCCCTCGCGCACTGCCGGCTTCAGGATCATCGGGAAGGTCATCCCGAGTGACGTCAGTTCCTCGCGCGAACGCGCCTGACGGGTCAGCGGATGAGCAATGCCCAATTCGTCGGCGCGCGCGTTCATGGCGCGCTTGTCGAGAGTCCGGCGGATCTGATCCCATGCCGGCGTCGTCAGCGTGAACAGTGCACCGAGCGCGGCGTGGTTCTGGGCAACGAACCGAACATCCTCGTCGCCGCCGGCAAAAAGCACCCAACCGTCGAGGCCGTGGCGGCGATTGAGGTCGATGAGGAACGCGAGCGCGCCATCGTCGCGCGGTCCGTGCCAGCGGAAGCTTTGATCGACGTAGCGTGACAGGCTGGCCAGCGGATTGTCGGCGGTGACGAGCCACACCGGAATGCCGCGGCGGCCGAGGCTGCGGGCAATTTCAAGACTGCCGTGTGCGCCGCCGAGGACGATCGCCCCTCTGCGTGGCGACGGCCGCTCGCCGGCGTTGCTCACTGCGGCGTCCACACGTTGGGCGCGGCGACGGTGCCGAACACGCGCTTGCTCTGCGATCCAGTCGGCTGTCGGACCGTGCGATCCTGCGCCGCCTGTGCGACGGCCTGCGCCGCATAGGGTGCACCGGCGATGAAGCGTAACAACGGCCCGAAGGTTTTGACCGCGTAGGAGCCGACGAAATGCAGTTTCGGCACGCTCGACTCGAATCCCGGCCGCAGCACCGGCGAGCCATCGGTGCGGACGATCCGGTCGAGCAGTTGCGGCGCGAGAATGCCGAGCCGAGCGATGTCGACCCGATAACCGGTGCCGAGCAGAACACGATCGAACACACGCTCGCCGCTGTCGAGATCGAGCGCGATGCGGTCGCCGAGTGCGCGCGCCGCGAGAATCGTTCGCCCGGTGTTGCATCTGACTTTGGTGAAACGCGGCTTCAGCCATCCGGAGGCGGCGGCTTTCAGGCAGCGCCGTGAGAATTCCTCCCGCAGCGCGGCCGGCATATGGCGAACCACGCCCGGCACTTCGACCAGCCAGCTCAGCGGAAACGGCCCGACTTCGGACGGCGACGCGAGTGCTTCGCGCAGCCGACGCCCGGACGTTTTCTGTACAGCCCCGTTGGCGGAAATTCCGAGCCAGTGAATGTCGCCGCGGCTGATGATTTCCACTTCGGCGCCGCTCTCGGCGAGGAGCGCCGCCGACTCGCACGCGCTCTGGCCGCGGCCAATCACCGCGACCCGCCTGCCGCGAAACTTCGAAAGATCGGGGTGGGCGCTGGTGTGGCTCGCGAGCGTGGCGGGGACGTCATTGAACGGCAGCGGCCGGTATTCCTGATTGCGCAACCCGGTGGCGATGATGACGCGAGCGGTGTCGAGGGTCTCGCCGTCATCGAGGGTCAAGCGAAAGCCATCGCGCGCTGCATCGATCCGCCGCACCGCGCGCCGGTCAACGTCGGCGACGGCGTGTTGCTGGAACCATTCGCCATAGGCAATGAATGTTTCGAGCGGCAGGTGCCGGTTCGGATCGACGCCATGTGCCGACGCATAGGCGTCGAGCGACCAGGCGCCGTCCGCATCGGATAAATGCGTGGCGCGCCA
The DNA here is from genome assembly GCA_035546235.1 of Xanthobacteraceae bacterium. Lineage (GTDB taxonomy): Bacteria > Pseudomonadota > Alphaproteobacteria > Rhizobiales > Xanthobacteraceae > BOG-931. The sequence goes on from DASZWK010000331.1 coordinate 39,001, forward strand.
CGGCGAGCGCATCAGCATGCCGCGTGGCATGTTGTTGCGCCAGAACGTCATCGGCTCGCCGAATACGCGCGCCGAAATGCCGGCGTGGCGAAGGTGAGCGGCGACGGATAGACCGTATGGACCTGCGCCGACGACAACGGCTTCGCAGGTGCTGGATTGACCCGACATCATGTTCCGATCGTGCGGATTTGTTGGTTAACGCGCTGCTGCTGTGGCCGAGAAGCAGTGCAGTCTAGCCATAGCAGATTTAATATCGTCCGTCAGAATGGGGTCGAATTAATCTTAAATTTGTCAGACCCAACATTTCAAATTGCAATTAACTCCTTGCCGGTAGAGTGTAGCGGTGCAGCGGTAGCGAATTGGGAACGCGGCGGTGTGCATAGCCGTCATGAGCGGGTTCGATTCCCGCCCGCTGCTCCAACCCTCTATCCAAAAATCAATCATTGCTTTGCAGTGTGGTAATGTGCCGGGATGGGGATCCCGACCAAGACCATGGCGGTGCGGCTGTTCGAATATGGGCCGCCGGACAAGTTGATCTTCGGCGAATACGATCTGCCGCCGCTCGGGGCGAATGACGTGTTGGTGAAGAATTTCGCCGGCTCGGTCTCGCGCTGGGACGTGAAATACCGCGCCGGCGACCTCGCGCGTTATCAGCTTCCGGGGCGCGCCGCGTTTCCGTTGCCGCAGCAATTGGGGCGAGAAGCCGCGGGCGAAGTGGTTGCTGCCGGCGCAGCGGTAACGCGATTCAAACTGGGCGACCGCGTCATCGGCGTTACCCATCCGGAAGATCCCGATGCGGCCGAGACCGCGCGCGGCCTCGGCAACCTGTCGCGCAATCTCGCCATCCCGGGCCACCAGGCGCTTGGCTCCTACGCGCAGTATCTTGTGCGTGACCAGCGCATGTGGCTGACGCTGCCTGATGGCGTCGATTACGAGCAGGCCGGCATCGCGCTGTGGCCGTTCTCGTCGTCACATAGGGTCGTTCGCGACCGCCTCAAGGTGGGGCTCGGCGATACCGTGCTGGTCGCGGGAGCGTCGGGCGGCATGGGGCAGGCGACGATTCAGTTATGCAAGCTCTCCGGCGCGCGCGTGATCGCGACCACGCGTCATGCCGGCAAGGCCGCTATTCTGCGTGAGCTTGGCGCCGATGCGGCAGTCGTCACGGCCGATGTCGAACGCGCCCGCGCCGATGTATTGGCGCTCACGGGCGGCGAGGGCGTTGATCACGCTGTCGATTACACCGGCAGCCCGGAACTACTGCGTTTTCTCGGCAGTGTGATGCGGCTCGGCGGACGCCTCGTCGTTTCGAGCGAGCAGGGCCGCGAACCAATGCCATTCACCGCCGCCGACATGATCCGGCTGGAGTTGAACCTGCTTGGTATCCGCGGCGCGCGGATGAATGACATGCTCACCGTGCTCAAGCTGTTGGGCGACGGCCGCATTAGGACCCGTGTCGCTGCGCGCTTCCCGTTGGCGCGCGTTGGCGAAGCACATGCGCTTTTGGAGACATCGCCCGATCTGGTCGGCCGCATCGTGGTACTGCCGTGGGAGTAAATCAGTGCGCCACAATGTTCGCCATCTCGCTGTGCCGGCCGGCGAGGAACAGCCGCATGTTGGCGATGACGAGCGGCATGATCAGCTCCTCATACTCGACGATGTAGCCGCCGACGTTGGGTGTGATGAAAACGTTCGGTAGCTCCCAGAACGGACTGTCGGCCGGCAGCGGCGTGTTCTGGAACACGTCGAGGCCGGCGCCGGCGATGCGGCGCTCGCGCAACGCCGCAATCAGCGCAGCCTCATCGACCGTCTGGCCGCGCCCACCGTTGATGTAGTAGGCGGTGGGCTTCATGGCGGCGAAGACCTTGGCGTCGAACAGGCCGAGGTTTTCGGCGGATGCCGGCAACACGTTGATCAGATAGTCGGCGCGGCGCGCGGCGTCGACCAGCCGGTCCGTTGGGATCATGTCGTCGAACCCCGCGATCGCACGCGGCGTGCGCGTGACGCCGACAACGGTCATGCCGAGCGCCTTGAGCAACTCGCCGATGGCGATGCCGACCACGCCAATGCCGACGATGACCGCGGTCTTGCCGTCCAGCGTACTCCACAGCCGACGCTCCCAGTGGCGCGTTCTCTTGTCCTCGGCGGCCCGCAAGGCGTTGCGGCTGACCGCCATCATCAGATACACGATCTCCTCGCGCATCGACGCGCCATGGATGCCGCGCCCGCTGGTGATCAGCGTTTCGCGCCTGAGCGACGGGCAGCGCAGAAAATGATCGACGCCGGTCGCCAGCGACTGAATCCATTTCAGCTGCTTGGCCCGGCGCAGGATGGAATCGTCGACCGCGATGCCGAAGCAGATCAGCGCGTCGACGCCGGACAGATCGCCATCCGCTTCAACGGCGTTGCGCGCCAGCACGAACTCCAGATCGGGAAACTCCGCGGCCAGCCGATCGCGATATTGATCGGCGTGAACGTCGATGATGAGGACTTTGGGCATGACCATCCTTATTCCTCACCCTGAGGCGCTCGGCGCGAAAGCGCCGAGCCTCGAAGGGCGAGGCCGAAGCGTTCGGGCCTTCATCCTTCGAGGCTCGCTTCGCGCGCGCCTCAGGATGAGGTGGGCAGGTTGAAATACTTCGCCGCATTGTTGAACGCGATGTCAGCGCGCAGCGGCTCGGCGAGCGGCACGTCATCCATGAATTCGCCGGCCTCCTGCGCCGACTCGAACGGATAGTCGGCGGCGAACATCACGCGGCCAGGTCCCAGCGCTGCAAGCGCGCAATTGAGCGGTTCCGCCGAGCACATGCCGGATGTGGTCACCACGATGTTGTTCTTGATGTAGTCGGACGGCTCGCGGGACAGTTTGATGCCGTAAAGCTTGGCGCGACTGTCGAACCGCCAAAGCAGATACGGCAGTGTCTCGCCCAAATGACCGAGAACCACCTTGGCGCGGGGGAAGCGGTCGAAATGGCCGCCAAACACGAGTCGTAGCGCGTGCGAGCCGGTTTCAAAGCCCCATTCCCAGGTGGCGCGGCGCAGGCCGGCGACGCCTTCGAGCGCGGGCGACGGTGCGACCGGATCGGTCGGATGAATGTAGATCGGCGCACCGAGCGCTTCGGCTTTTTCCCAAAACGGAAAGAGCGAGGGGTGATCGAGGTACTGGCCGAAGGTGTGGCCATTGATCATGGCGCCGCAGAATTTCAGTTCAAGCATGCAGCGCTCGAGCTCGTCGGCGGCGCCGCGCGGGTCCTGGACCGCAAGATGAGCGAAGCCGGAATAGCGGTCCGGCCGCTTCTGGATTTCGCGTGCCAGGAAGTCGTTGGATTCCCGCGCGCGGCGGGTCGCCGTCGGCACGTCGCGTTCGATCTGCACGCCTGGCCCGGCGATGGCGAGCACGCATCGTGCGATACCGGCTTCGTCCATCGACTTGAGCCGCATTTCGCCGAAGTCGGTCAGCCGCGACAATATTGTGGCGGCAAAACTGGGGTCGACATTGCCGACCGTCGTCCGCCAGTAGTCCTCATAGCCGGGCGACAAAAAATGCTCTTCCAACGCGATCTTGCGGACCATGCGTTTCCTCGATTGTTTTTCTACTCTTTCGGCCTTGCCGCCCACCGCGGCAATGGGTCTATATCCGATATCCGGTGTGGTGGTATACCGCCCAATGCTATAACGCCCGCACGTGTGGGCGTACGAGGGAGGATGGCGTGGTCAAGAAGATTCGCGGCGTCGCGATGGAGGAAAACCTCAACAATTCAATGGGGCTTGAGTTCTATAACCTGTCCCATCGCTTTGGCTATCAGTCGCCGAATTGGCCGTATTTCGAAGACGTCAAGATCGAGCGCATCCACTACATGGCGAAGTCGGGCGTGTTGTCGCAGCGCATTACCACCTCGATGCATAACACCACGCACATCGACGCGCCGGCTCACGTCGTCCAAGGAACGCCATTCATCGATGAGGTCCCGCTGCCGCATTTCTTCGGCTCTGGGATCGTTATTTCAATCCCGAAGAAGAAATGGGAACAGATTACCTACGACGACCTGGAGAAGGCCGCCGGCAAGATCGTCCGCCCGCGCGACGTGGTGATCGTCAATACCGGCTGGCACAAGCTGTACGAGGACAGCGAGGATTATTTCTGCCGCTCGCCCGGCTTCGTACCATCGGCCGGCGAGTGGTTCGTGGAAAAGAAGGTCAAGGTGGTCGGCCACGACACCCAGGCCAACGATCATCCGCTCGCCACCGCCATCGGCCCGCAGCGCAACGGTCCGCTGCATCCGCATCTCGCCGAAGAGTACAAGAAATGGTCCGGCGGCCGCGACTGGAAAGAGGATTTCCCGGATTGGGAGCCGGTGCATCGCATCCTGTTCAAGAACGGCATCCTGGGCATAGAGAACGTCGGCGGCGATATCGACAAGGTCACCGGCAGGCGCTGTACTTTCGCGCTGTTCCCGTGGAATTGGGAACGCGGCGACGGCTGCATCATCCGGCTGGTGGCGATCATCGACCCAAAGGGATCGTACCGGATCGAGAAAGGGGAGAAATTTGCATGATCGTGCGTAGATTTTCCGAGGCGAAAGCTTACGAGGCGCCCAATCATCGCGCCTACAAGTCGTTCCGCGTCTACGGTGCCGAGATGGGCGGCTCGCAGACGCTGGTGTTCGGCATTTCGCATTTCCTGCCTGGTGGCGGCGCCGGTCCCGACGCCTCCCCGCCGGAGAAGATCTATTACGTGCTGGCCGGCGAACTGACGGTCATCGCCGGCGGCAAGGAGACAGTCGCCAAGGCCGGTGACAGCGTCTATATCGGCCCCAACGAAAGCCGCGAGATCATCAACCGGTCGAACGAGGTCTGCACCATCGCAGTCGCGGTGGCGCCAGTGAAATAGCGTTTATTTCGTCATCCTGAGGTGCCCGCGCGTCGCGCGAGCCTCGAAGGATGCGGCCGAGGCGCCCGGGCCGTTGCCCTTCGAGGCTCGCTTCGCTCGCACCTCAGGGTGACGGTACAAGCAGAGAGCGTATCCCATGTCCGACGAAGATATTCTGAAAAATCCGCTGTCCCTGTTCGACGTGCGCGGCAAAACTGCGATCATCACCGGCGCGACCGGCGCGTTCGGTGCGCTTGCCGCGCAGGTGCTCGCCGGCGCGGGCTGCAATCTTGTGCTCTCGGCGGGCGGCGCCGAGGCGCTGAAAAAGATCGTGGCTGATTGCGAACAGCGCGGCGCCAAGGTCGAGGCCGTCAATGTGCGCCCGACGACGGCGGCGGTCTGCGACAAGATCGTCGAAGCGGCGGTCAAGCGGTTCGGCGGGGTCGATATCCTGGTGTGTGCCGCCGGCATCAACAAGGTACAGAAGATTGTCGATCAGGCGCCGGAAGCGTTTTCCGAAGTGATGGATGTGAACGTCACCCAGTCGTGGCTGATGGCGCGCGCGGCCGGCAAGCAGATGCTGGCGCAGGGCCGCGGCGGCAAGGTGATCCTGATGTCGTCGGCGCGCGGCCTATTGGGCCATCCGGCCGGTTACACCGCCTACTGCTCCTCCAAGTCGGCAATCGACGGCATGACCAAGGCGCTCGGCTGCGAATGGGGCGACACCGGCATCACGGTGAACGCCATCGGACCGACAGTGTTCCGCTCGCCGCTCACCGCCTGGATGTACGAGGACAACGAGCGCTCGACCGCGGTGCGCAAAGGCTTCCTGTCGCGCGTGCCGAAAGGCCGGCTTGGCGAGCCGTCAGACCTTGCCGGCCCGCTCTTGTTCCTCGCCTCGAAGGCTTCCGATTTCTATACCGGACACATCCTCTATGCCGATGGCGGTTACACGGCGGGTTGAACTGGCCAAAACACGCGTTGCTGTCGTTGGCGCCGGGCTGATGGGCCACGGCATTGCGCAGGTGTTTGCGCTGGCCGGTCACGATGTCACGATCACCGACACGGTCGTGCAAAATCTCGATACGGTGAAATCGCGCATCGCTGCCAATCTGCGCGACCTCGGCGATGACGAGAGCGCTGTCGACCGCGTCGAGCCATTCTTCGATCTCGCCGACGCCGTGCACAACGCCGATTACGTGGTCGAGGCGGCTTCGGAGAATCTCCCATTGAAGCAGAAGCTGTTCGCCGAAATCGAACGCCACGTGCGGCCAGATACGATCCTTGCCAGCAACACGTCGGTCATTCCGATCACCGCCATCATGCAGGGATTGGAGAAGCGCGAGCGGGCGCTTGGCACACACTGGTGGAATCCGCCGTTCCTGGTGCCGCTGGTGGAAGTGATCGAGACACAATGGACGTCGCCGCAGACGGTCCAATGGACGATGGATCTGCACGAAATGGCCGGGAAAAAACCGGCGCACGTCAAAAAGGACGTGCCGGGGTTCATCGGCAACCGGCTGCAGCATGCGCTGTGGCGCGAAGCGATCTCGCTGGTGGAGAACGGCATCTGTGACGCCGAAACGGTTGATGCGGTCATCAAGGCCTCGTTCGGCCGCCGCATCGCCGTGCTCGGTCCACTCGAGAATGCCGATCTTGTGGGCACCGACCTCACGCTCGCGATCCACGAGACCGTGCTGGCGGCGATCGACAGCCGGCCGGGTCCGTCGCCTTATCTGAAAAAACTCGTGGAGAGCGGCAAGCTCGGCTTCAAATCCGGCGAGGGCTTTCGGAAGTGGAGCCCGGAAGAGCAGGCAGCGTTGCGGGCGAAGGTGTTCGCGCACCTGAAGGCGACGCGCGATATCTAGGCGACGGCCGGTTCGCGAATTTCCCGCAGCGCCGGCATCACTTCTTTCGCGAACAGGTCGATCGAGCGCAAAGCCTCGTTGAGCGTCATGTCGCCGAACGCGAATTGGCCGACGACGTAATTGCATCCGGTTTCGGTGAGCTGCGCTGCCAACAGTTCCCGCACCGTCTTGGGTGATCCGGCGATGCCCTGACCGCGCTCCATCAGCGGCTCAAACTCCTCCGGCCGCGGATGGGTCTGCGCGCGGCCGCGCAGCCGCGACAGGTATATGAAGCTGTCGAACCAGGGCCGATAAGCGCGGCTTGCAAGCCGCATCGCCTGCGCATCGGTCTCGGCCACGACGATGAAGCGGCCCAGCCCGATCTTCGGCAGCGGTGCTGACCCTTTGGTGTCCTGCCACGTCTTGCGATAGCTGGCGACCGTTTCGCGGATATGCGGGGTCGGATCGAGATTGATGATGTTGAGTGCCTTGCGCGCAGCGCGCGCCGCACTGTCGGGCGCGTGCGCGCCGTACCAGATCGGCGGGTGCGGCTTTTGCAGCGGTTCGAGCTCGACGGGCACGTCTTCGAAGGAAAAATGCTTGCCGCGAAAATTGAGTGTTTTGCTGGTGAGGCCCCTCAGGATCACTTCGACGGCTTCGTTGTAGATTTCCTGCGAGTCGGCAGGATCGGTGCCGAAATAGGCAAGTTCGATCGGCGAAGCGCCGCGGCCGAAACTGAGCTCCAGCCGGCCGCCGCTCATCTGATCGAGCATGCAGATTTCCGAAATCAGCCGCAGCGGATGATAGAGCGGCACCACGAACACCATCGGGCCGAAGCGCAGCCGCCGGGTGCGCTGCGCCAGCGCGGCAAGAAACACGTTCGGCGATGGCGCCATTCCGAGTGGCGTCGCATGGTGCTCGGCGAGGTGATAGGCGTAAAAGCCGGCTCGGTCGTAGGCCTCGGCAATCTTCAGCCGGTTTTCATAAAAATCCGGGAGCGATGGGCCGGTGCGGTCGAGGTGATCGAAAATTCCAAATTCCATTTTGAAGTCCCTGCTGTCGCACCAATGTAGACCGGATCACGTGTCGCCGAAACACTGGGCTGGCGAGGTACGCCAGCCGGTCATGGCCCGGACAAGGCCAAGCATGATGGCATGACGGGTCAGAGCTGCATCAATTCAGGAAGACGCTTGCTGTCGGGCAAGCTTTCGAGAGTGAGCACGGCCTCCACGAGGGCGTCCTGCTGCTTGTCCGCCATGACGCCGCGCGTCAGCTTGCGGAATTTGCCGACAATGTCCTCGGTACTCGCGAACGATTGCTCGCTGCCGCGGGGTGCTTCGCGGGTCTCGCGCTCAACTATGCCATCGCGAAAATGCACCTCAACGCGCACCTTATGGCGGTGCGCCGCGCCGAGCGCCGTGATGTCCGGATCGTGCAGCACGCGGACCTTGCGCGAGAGCGTGATTCGCGCGGCGTCATCGACGCAGTCCGGCGTAAACTCGTCGACGAACACGTCGCCCTCGAGCAACAGCGTGGCAACACAGAACGGCAGGTTGAGTTGCGCCGCCGTCAAGCCGTCCGGCTTGTAAGGCCAGCCGACGTGATCGGCGGTAACTTGCGAGCCGTAGACGACGACCTCTTTGATCTCATCGAGCTTAAAGGGTCGGCGCTTGCGGATGTCGGCCAGCGCATCGAGCGTGGTGTGGTTTGAGCCAACGCAGGAATAGAATTTCAGCGCGATGCCCATCGTTTCGAATTTTTGGCCAAGGTCCGCGCTCAGCGCGTTGAGATTGAACCGGTCCTGCGAGCGCGAGAACGTGGTGCAGAAGCCCCCATAGGGTGCTTCGAACACGTCGACGATGCCGGTAAATCCGTTGGCGGCCAGCAACGCCCCGTAAAGTCCGCTCTGTGCCGCGCGGCCTGCGTGCATGCGCTTGACCATGGCGCCGTACTGCGCCGCCATCAGACCGGATGATTGCGTGCCGGCGATGCCGAGCGCATGCACGGTCCGTTCCGCATCGAGGCCGAGCGCGCGCGCGGCGCCGGCGGCTGCGGAGAAAATTCCAACCGTGGCGCCGGAATGCCAGCCCTGGCCGATATGCTCCTGGCCCATGCACAGCCCGACGCGCGGCCCGATCTCGTAGCCGGCGACGGCGGCGGTGAGAAAATCGCGGCCCGAAAGTTTGGCGTGGCTTTCCGCCACCGCTATCAGCGCCGGCAGGGTCACCGCGCCGACGTGCAGCACCGCCTTGCGGTGTACGTCATCGAGTTCGAAGCCCTGTACTTGCGTGCCATTGACGAGCGCCGCGTGATCCGAAGAGAGGCGTGCATTCGTCCCCCAGATCGAGGTGGTGCGCGTTGCGTCGAGCTTTTCCAAAGTGCCGCGCAGGATGCGGCACCATTCGAGATTGGCACCGTAAATGGCGCAGCCGAGCGAATCGAGCATCAACAGCTTGATGCGCTCGCGCACTTCGCTTGGAATTTCCTGGTAGGTCAGCCCCGACACGAAGCCGGCAATCCGGCGCGTGTGGACGTTTTCCATGTTCCCTTGGTCTGCCATCGCCGACACATAACCGGTGTCAAACGACATGGGAAGGTGCGCCGCCGCTTAGCGGAGAGTATATCGACGACATACGAGCTTGCGTCTCCTCGTCTCGCACGGGAGGGCGGAATTGACGATCTACGCAAAACGGCCGTGTGACCAGGTTGCGATCGAATCAGTCCGTACGGCCGGCGATTGCACCACGAGCGCCAAGCCGTGGGTGCTTGCCGTAACGATCCTCGCGTCCAGCATCGCCTATATCGACGAGTCCGTCGTGAATGTTGCGCTGCCGGCCATCGAGACCGATCTGGCGGCTTCCATCGTGGTCATCCAATGGCTCGTCAATGCCTATACGCTTTGCCTTTCGGCGTTTCTCTTGACTGGTGGGGCGGCCGGCGACTTGTTCGGCCGTCGCCGCATATTCGTCCTGGGCATCGCAATCTTCGCGGTCATGTCCATCTGGTGCGGCCTGTCGCCGAACATATCCCAGTTGATCCTGGCCCGCGCCATTCAGGGTGCGGGGGCCGCGCTCTTGATTCCGTGCTCGCTGGCCATCATTGGTGCCACCTTCGATGAAAGCGAACGAGGCAAGGCGATCGGCACCTGGGCCGGGTTTTCCGCGTTGGCCGGCGCTGTGGGCCCGCTCTTGGGAGGCTGGATCGTCGATCATTTCAGCTGGCGCTGGATTTTTCTGATCAACCCGGTGCTCGCGCTGCCTGCGATCTGGATTGCTCTCGACAAGGTACCGGAGAGCCGCGACACCGAAGCGAAAGGCGTCCTTGACTGGCGCGGCTCGTTGCTCGCGCTTGTGTCGCTTGGCAGCCTCGCGTTCGGTTTGATGTCGGCGCCGGTATTCGGCTGGAGCAGTCTGCCCGTAATGGGCGCGCTGCTGATCGGGCTGCTACTGCTCGCGGCATTGATCCGGGAGGAAGCACGCAGCCCGGCGCCGATGTTGCCGCTCCGGCTGTTTCGCTCGCGCACCTTCAGTGCCGTCAATTTATTGACGTTGCTGCTCTACGCCGCGCTCGGCGGTGCTTTCTTTTTTCTGCCCTTCGCACTCATCCAGGTTGAAGGTTTTCCAGCGGTACTGGCGGGCGCGGTCTTCCTGCCGTTTACGCTGATCATGGCAACGCTGTCGCGCTGGGCCGGAGGATTGCTCGATCGCTTCGGCGCCAAGGGACCTCTGATCATTGGCCCTGCTATTGCCGCGCTGGGCTTTGCACTTCTGGCGTTACCCATCGGCACCGGATCTTACTGGGCCTTTCTGGTGCCGGTAGCCATCCTGGGTTTGGGCATGGTTGTGGCGGTTGCACCGTTGACGGCAACGGTGATCAGCGCCGTTCCAGACCACGAGACGGGCGTTGCGGCCGGCATCAACAATGCCGTTGCATCCGTAGCGAACCTGCTTGCTGTGGCGGTTCTCGGCGCCTTGGCGCTCGGGCTCTATGATCGGGGACTGGCTAGAGAGCTTACCGACAAGTCCGTGCCCAGCGAGGTGGCGCGGGCGATGGGCGGCGCTCGGGGTCAATTCGTGGCCGCGCCGGCGCTGGCGACGATTCAAGGAAGCGATCGGCAACGCGCTGAAAGCATTATCAAAGGGTCTCTCGCAAACAGCATTCGAACCATCATGCTGGTGTGCGCAGTGCTCGCACTGGCGGGTGCGGCGAGCGGAATATTGCTTCCTTCACCGCGGCATCGACGCTCTGATTAGACGAGAGGCGTCATTTGTGCGCGGCCGTCTTTGCCTTGACGGCATCCCACCACGGACACACGCCGGCCATGACGTCGTAATTGCCTTCCATCACCTGGACCGGACGGCGGAAGCCATCGGCGGCATTTTTCAAGCGCAGCGCGCGCGCCTTTTCGTTGTCTTCCTTCGACAGCCAGACGCGGTCATGGCCCCACATGCTGGGGCCCTCCTTGCGCTCCGAGGCCTGCCACGTCTCGACATCGATCGAGCGCGCGCCCCAGCCGTATTCGACCATGAAGCCGGACGGCGTGAAGCTGTAGAACGAGGTGATGTAATCGCTGGTGTGGCGGCCGAGCGTGACGCCGATGCGACCTTCTTCGCCGAGCGCAATGTCGTAAGCCTGGCCGACATCGTCGAAGGAAAACAGCTCCATCATGATGTGATGCACTGCGTTCTTTCCGGTCTGGATGAAGGCGAGGCTGTGATGGCGCGGATTGAGGTGAAGAAAGCGGGCGACGAACGGGTGGTCGTAATAGTCGGTGAGCCGGAAGCCGAGCGTGCCGCGATAGAACGTCATCAGCCGATCGATCGTGTCGCGGGAATCGACGTTGAGCACGACATGGCCGAGGCCAAGCGGCCCGGTGCGGAAACCGGAGATCGAGCGGCCGGGCCTGAATGGCTCGTCCGTGGTCTCGGCGCCGTGGAAAATCTCGATCCGGTTGCCGAGCGGGTCGGCGAGCACGATCAAGTCGCGCACGCGGCGTTCGTCGGCCAGCACACGCGTGCCGCGGGCGACCTTGATCTCGTTTTTCTCCAGATGCGCGGCAAACGCGTCGAGCGCGGCAGCGTCGGCCACTTCCCAGCCGAAAAACGAAATCCCTTCGCCGCCATCGGCGTCGACGAGGATGCGCTGCTTGCGGTCGTCCATGCGGAAGGCGAGGGTGGCGCGCGATTTGTCGATGCGCTGCAGGCCGAGCAGGTTTGAGCCGTAGCTCGCCCAATCGCCCAAATCCTTGGCGCGGACCCCGACATAACCCAACGCCTGTGGGGCAGGGGGCAAAGCGAGTGTCGCCGTAGTCGCCATGACGGTCCTCGTATCCAACTGTTGCGGCCCTTTTACACGGCCGGAGCCGCCGGCGAAACTGCGGCGGCCGTGGTCGGGGGCGCGGGGCTGGATTGACTGATTTGCCGGCGCTTTGAGATCGGCCGGGGAATCAAATCGCATCCCGCGGCCCGGTACGGCGCGCCGAGCACGGCCTCAAATCTTGTCGATCTTGCCGGTCTCGATGACGCGCTTCCATTTGGCGATTTCGTTTTTGACGTTGGCGGAAAAATCCGCCGTAGAGTCCCCGATCGGTACGACGCCGAAATCGAGAAGCCGCTTCTTCACGTCCGGCATTCGAACGATTGCCGCAATCTCCTTTTGCAGCAGATCGACCACGGCCTGCGGCGTTCCGGCGGGGACGAAGACGCCCGTCATGGTTTCGGCCTGCTCGTTCTTGATGCCGATTTCATCAAGCGTGGGCACGTCCGGCAGGGTTTCCAGGTGTTCCTTGGTGGTGATCGCGAGCGCGCGAATCTTGCCCTGCTTGATCAGGGGCACCGAATTGCCGATCGCCGCACAGGTGATGGGCGTGAAACCGCCGAGCACGGACTGGATCATCGGGCCGCCGCCGGCGAAGGGGACGGTGACGAAGCTCACGCCGAGATCCTGCTTGAGCACCTCGATCGAAAGCGACGGTGTTGTTCCGGTACCCGGCGAAGCCACGCTGTACTTGCCCGGATTGGCCTTAAAAAGCGCGATCAGGTCCTTCATGGTCTTGGCCGGAAAGTCACTGTTGACCATCCAGGCGTTGGGCGAGGCGCCGGCCTTGGTGACGGGGATGAAATCCTTGGCCACGTCGAACGGGACTTTTTTGTATAGATTTGGATTGACCACGATGCTCGATGAGGCGAACAGGATCGTATAGCCGTCGCCCGCCGCGTGCGCGGCGTCGGCCATGCCAATATTGCCGCCGGCGCCGCCAATGTTCTCGATGAAGAATTGCTGGCCGAGCCGCTCAGACAGCTTTTGCGCGATGACGCGGGTAGCGATGTCGGTCACGCCGCCGGCCGGGAACGGCACGATAATTTTTACGGTATGCGTAGGATAGTTTGCGGCGCGCACATCGGGTGCGATTGCCGCGCACAGCGCGACCAGCACCGCCGCAATTGCGACAAGGCTTCTCATGGTTTTCCCCGCAACTTCAATTCGCCGAGTCCGGCTCGGACAACTGCGGGGATCATCCCACACGGCGATGACCTGTCAACCGCGCGGCCGCGAAAACGTGGAGGATAATCGCGTCTGCTTCAACATCAGCTACAAATTCCGACCGCCGATTGGGCGGGTGCCTCGGCGGCAGCCCGCGCCGATCGGAATAGCGGTGCGGTCAAATCTTGCTGATCTTGCCGACCTCGATAACGTGCTTCCATTTGGCGACTTCGTCCTTGATATAGGCGGCGAAATCCGCGGACGAACCGCCATCCGGGACGATGCCGAAGCTCAATAGCTTCTGCTGGACAGCCGGTAACTTGACGATCTCCGCGATTTGCTTTTGCAACAGCTCGACGATCGGACCAGGCGTGCCCGCGGGTGCCAAAGCGCCGGCCATGGTCTCGGCCTCCTCACCCTTGATGCCTTCCTCTTCGAGGGTCGGCACATTGGGCAGTGCTTGCAGTCGCGTTTTACTGGCGACGGCCAATGTGTGGACCTTGCCCGCCAAAATAATTGGTGCGGTATTGCCATAGGCCGAGCACCCGATCGGCGTGAAGCCGGCGAGCACGGATTGGTTCAGTGGCCCACCGCCGGAGAAAGGCACAACGACGAAATTGAGGTGGAGGTCCTGCCTGAGCATTTCGATCGACAGCGAAGCAGTCGTTCCGCTGCCTGGCGAGGCGACGCTGTACTTGCCCGGATTGGCCTTCAGGAGCGCGACCAGATCATGCATCGTCTGAGCAGGAAAGTTGTTATTGACCAGCCACGAATTTGGCGTTCCGCCAATTTTGCTGATCGGAATGAAATCCTTGCCGATGTCGTATGGAACCGATTTATAAAGGTTCGGATTCACCACCATGCTGGATGAGGCAAACAGTAACGTATAGCCGTCGCCGTGCGCTCGCGCGGCGTCGCCCATCCCGATATTGCCGCCTGCGCCGGCAATGTCGGCGATGAAGAATTGCTGGCCCAGCCGTTCCGACAGGTGTTGCGCGATCAGCCGTGCGACCACATCGGTGATGCCGCCGGCCGAGAACGGCACGATGATTTTGACCGGGTGGTCCGGGTAACCCGCCGCGTGGGCACAGGTCGCGATGGCAAGACTGGCCGCGCCGAACAGCATTGCCGAGAATCCAAGAGCCTTTTTCATGGTGTCATTTCCTGCACGATACGTGCCAATCCGAGGATGTTGCGCCATTCATCCTGGACGCTCACGGCCTGTCAATTGCGCAGCTTGGCGCGCCGGGCGCAATTGACAGGCCCAGGCGATGCTTTCTACGGTCGGCCATGATGCAGCGTGCAAAGCCGCCATTTCGCGCCGACCATGTCGGCAGCCTGATCCGTCCCGATGCGCTCATTGCGGCGCGCGAGGCCGCCGAAAAGGGCGCTATGGCTGCGGCGGAGCTTACGCGCATCCAGCAGTCCGCGATCCGCGATGTGGTTCGGCTCCAGCAGGACGCTGGGCTCAAGGTCGCTACCGATGGCGAATACAACCGATTTTCCTGGCAGCGCGATTTTTTGCTCAAGATCGGCAACGTCAAGCCGATGGCCTCGCGGTTGACCGTGCGCTTTCATTCTGCGGCCGGCACGCGGGATCACGCCCCGCCGTCGCTCCAGGTGGTGGGTAAGCTGTCGCTGCCCGACGGCGGCATCTTCGTCGACGACTTCAAGTTTCTCAAATCGATCGTGTCGGCCGGCGTAACGCCGAAGCTGACCATTCCGTCGCCGACGATTGTGCATTTCCGCGGCGGTCGAGAAGCGATCGACGCGCGCGCGTATCCGCGGATGGAGGAATTTTACGACGATCTCGCGGCCGTCTATCGCGCCGAAATTCGCGCGCTTGCCGACGCCGGCTGCCGCTACCTGCAGATCGACGAGGTCAATCTCGCCTATCTGTGCGATCCCGAGTTGCGCCGGCAGGTAGCCAATATCGGCGAGGACCCGGACACGCTGCCGAAGACCTACGCGAAGCTGCTCAATGACGCGATCGCCGAGCGGCCGTCCGACATGACGATCTGCATGCATCTGTGCCGCGGCAATTTCGCCGGCGCCTGGATCGCCGAGGGCGGTTACGAGCCGATCTCCGAGCTTCTGTTCAACGAGATTGGTGTCGACGGTTATTTTCTCGAATACGATTCGCCGCGCGCCGGCGGCTTCGCGCCGTTGCGCTTCTTGCCCAAAGGCAAGACCGCCGTGCTCGGCCTCGTCACCACCAAAAGCTCGAAGATGGAGAGCAAGGACGAACTCAAGAGCCGCATTGAAGAGGCAAGCCGTCACGCGCCCCTCGACCAGCTCGCGCTGTCGCCGCAATGCGGTTTCTCCTCCGGCATCGGTGGTAATGCCATGACGGTGGGCGATGAGGTTGCGAAGCTGAACCTCGTGGTCGAGACCGCACGCGACGTGTGGGGCGAAGCCTAAAGGAGCGCGCGCCTCACGGCTCGGCGCTCTCGCGCCACATCGTGATCAGCACCGACATGATCGCCGGGCCGATGAACAGGCCGATCAGGCCGAAGCTTTCAAGTCCCCCCAATATGCCAAGCAGCACCCAGAGGAACGGCAGTCTTGTGGTGCTGCCGATCAGAATCGGGCGGACGAAGTGATCGGCCACGAACGTCACAACAAATCCTATGATCAGCAACACGATGGCTGCGGTCGTCTGCCCCTGAACGAATAGAAAAATTGAGCACAAGACGAATACCACCGGCGCGCCGAAAGGGACGGTGGCAAGTACGGCGGTGACGAGGCCGAGGAGGGCGGCGTGCGGAACGCGGGTCGCCGCGTAAGCAATGCCAAGCAGAAGACCCTCGACCAGTCCGACCAGCACCAGTCCGTTGACGGTCCCACGCACAGCCGCAACGGTGTCCTCGCCGATCTGGCCGCCGGACGGACCGAATACCCGGTAGGCGATGGCGTGCGCCTCCTCGGTGACGCGGGCGCCGTCGCGGTAGAGAAAGAACAGCGTCAGCAGGGTGAAGATCAGGATGGTGATGCGGTTTGCGACCGCGACGCCAAGCGTGCGGGTGATAGAGAGAACCCCGCCTGTTTCAGCGCGTCCAAACAGCGCGTGGGCGGCGCCGGGCTCGGCGAGGTTAGCTTGCCACCAGGCGGCAATGCTGGCGCCGGCCAGCGGCACGTGGGCCAGCCAATCGGGCGTGCCGAGGCCGTGCTGGCGAACGTCATCAACCCAATGCACGATCGCGCCGCTTTCGCGCGCGGCCTGAATGCCGAGCCCGATCAGCGGTAGCACCAGCAGGAACGCGAGCGCGAGCGTCAGCACCGTGGCGATAGCGGTCTTGCCCATGCCGCGGCGGGCCAGCATCAGACGGAGTGGCCAGGTCGCGATCGCCAGCACGCATGCCCAGGTCAAAGCAGGCACAAAGCGCCACAGCATCCAGACATTGACCGCCACAATGCCGACGATCAGCGCCGTGCGCGCTACGCGCTGTGTATTCCACTCTCCATCCACACCATCGCCCCTGTCTGGCCTTCTCAACGCGCGGCGGCGCGATTCGGCCGCCGGTTCCGCCGGGCCAGACCGGCGGAACTCAGCCTATTGGATCTTGACGCTGCCTGCGCGTGTGCGCCCCCGCCGTCACGGCTTCTTGGCGTCGGCGTACGGGTAGATCAGCTTGCCCGATTTGTATTCATCGGGCCAGACCACGACTTCATGACTGGTGTCCTTGAAGTCGTCCAGCGAATGGCCGGTGATGTGCTGGAACTGCGTGAACACGACGCGTGATTTGGTCCACTCGCCGTCCGGGCCGAAACTGATGGTGCCGACCACCGTCGAGAATGAATGCGCGTGCATGTAGGCGGCTAATTTGACCTGATCGAGGGTCTTGGCTCCCTCGACCGCTTGGGCCAACACCTGACCGGCCGCGTATCCGAGCGGGGGGAACGCCCAGCCGATCGGATCGATGTGCTCGCGCTGGGCAACGGCGCGGTATTTGGCCAGCACATCGAGCGTGCCCTGGAAGGTAAAGGCAGGCGCCGGCAGATAAACTTCGTTATTGACGATGCCGTTCATCAGCGGTCCGAGTTGCACCTTGATCGGCGTTACCAGGAGGCCGATGAAGGTGCCGCCGAACATTTTCGGCGTGAGCCCGACTTCGTTGGCGGCGCGCACGATGCCGACCGAGTCGGGCGGATAGGCGGCCACATAGACAATGTCGGGATTGAGCGCCTGAACGGCGTGCATGATCGGCGCATAGTCGGTGGTCGACGGCGGGTATTTCTGGTCGGCGAGGAGCTGGAAACCGCCGATCTCCTTGATTGACTGCCGTGCGCCGTCGGCCGCGTTCTGCGCGAACTCCGCGTCGGCGGCGACGATGACCACCGTCTTCGGCCGCGGATTCTGCGCCGCCGCGAGCTTGAAGAAACCGTAGGCAAACGACTTCTGCGGCTCCGGCCCGGTCGGCAGCATCGAGAAATATTGGTTGTAGTGGAACTTGCTGTTGGCGGCGTTGGCCAGGATGCCGATCGTCGTCTTTTTGTGCTGCATCAACACCGGAATCGCCGGCGCCACCATGTTGGTCGCGTAAGGGCCGATCAGTAGGTCGACTTTGTCGACGTCGATCAGCTTCGTATAGAGGCCGGGAATGTTGGCAGGATTGCTCTGATCGTCGTAATAGACGAGTTGGACCGGACGCCCGAGCAGGCCGCCCTTGGCGTTGACGTCGTCGCGCCAGATCGACAGTGCCGCCAGCACCTGTTTGCCGATCGGCGCCACGCCGCCCGTCAGCGCCATGGTCATGCCGACCTTGATAGGTTCGGCGGCTCGCGCCAAGCCGGGCACGAGCAGCGCGCATAACAACAGCAGTGCCGGTACTCCGCTGGCCTTCGCCATCCGGCCGAAAATGCGCATGGGTATTTGCATGTGTTTTACTCCTCCCTGTGCGCCTCGCCCTTTCGCGCCGCGTGCGATGGGAAGGTCGCGTTTTATTTTGTGGTGACAGCCTTCTTCGAATTCCGATTTTCCTTCGAAAATGCGTGTTGTCTTCAGCCTCAGATCTTGACCGGTACGAATTGCGTGGTGAACAGCTCGCTGTCGGGAGGCGCCTGCTTCAGCAGGCCCATCTGAATGAACGACTCCTTCAAGGTCGTGACCGCCGCCGGGTCGAAGGTGCCGTCGGTCGAGAAGCCGCCGATCTGCTCGTCGTAAACGCGGGCCGCGACTGCCGGACTTACGTCAATCACCTTGGCGGATATCTCCACTGCCTTGTCCTTGTGCGCCTTCATGTAGGCGATGGTCTCGAACCAGCCCTTGAGGAAGGCGCGTACCGCATCCGGATTTTTGGCGATCAGTTCGTTACGCGCGAAGATGACGTGCGTGATGAAATGATCGACGAATGGCGTGGCCGACGTGATGACCCGCCACTCCTTGGCTTCTTCGAGTTTGTAGCCGGTCTCGAGAGCGCCGATATAGCCGTCTATCTGATGAGTCTTGATCGCGGCGCGGGCGGGCGGCATGCCTCCAATCGGCACCACGACGATGCCTTGCTTGCCCCACCCTTCCTTGTTGTTAATGCGCTCGCCGATCCAGGCGGTGAGCGAGCCGACCGTGGTGCAGCCCAGTTTCTTGCCTTTCAGATCGGCCACTGTCTTTACCGACGAATCATAGCCGACCATGACCGCCATATTGCGTGGTGCGCCATACATTTCGGCAACCGCTATTTGCGGCGCGCCCTTAGCGGAAAACGCCATGCCGGGTCCCGAGCCGATACCGATATCGACGCTGCCTGACGCCAGAAGCTGCTGCAGCTTGGCGTCCCCGGCCGAAGCCGACGCTTCGACATCGAGTCCCTGCTTGGTGAAGATGCCTTCCTGGAGGCCGATGTCGAGCGGAGTGAACGTCCAGGCAAACGGCACCACCTTGGCGACGCGCAGCTTCTGCGCGGCTCGCACGGTCGTAATGGGCGCCGCCAGCGGCAGCACGGCGCCGCCGGCCAGCGCCGTGATCACGCGTCTTCGGGACAATCGGCTCATCGTATCCTCTCAAATGATCGCCTGCGCGGGCATTCGGGCGATGATTGCAGAAAATGCCGATATGCGCCATGCGGCAGGAATGTCGCCGGGGGCGCCCCTTGGGGCGTTAAATCTTCAAAAGCCGCTTGGCGTTCCCGGCATAGACCTTGGCCTCGTCGGCGGGTTGCAGGCCGATTTTCTTGATGACCTCGACGCCCTGCTTCTTGAGCACCTTCAGTGGCGGCGCATCGGTGCCGAAGATGAAATGGTCGGCGCCGACCGTTTCGAAGGCGCAGCGCGCCGCCGGCGGGTGATAGCAGGTTGATTCCAGATACATCATCTTCAGGTAGTGGCTCGGCGGATGCTTGATCAGCATCGGCTCGTAGGAGCCGAGAAAATAGGCCTCGTCCTGCAAATTGTAGGCGTAGTCCATACGCCCGATCATTTCACAGATGCCACCGCCGAGATGCGTGCCGACGAGTTTCAGCGTCGGAAATTTCTCGAAAATGCCGCGCACGATCAGCCGCGCCAGCGCCAGCGCATTGTCCATCGGCCGGCCCACGCTCGACGCCAGCCGGTACTCCTTGAGCCGCTCCTCGCCAAACCCGACCGACGGCGGATGAATGACGACCGGCACGTCGAGTTCGGTGGCGAGCTGAAAGAACGGCAGGCATTCATCATCGTCAGGATAGTGGCCGGGCAGGCTCGAGAGAATCCAGGCGCCGCGCAGGCCATCCTGTTTGACCGCGCGCTCCCATTCGCGCAGGAACGCGTCGTCGCCGTGCGGTATGGTGGTGCCGATACCGTAAATCGTCGGGTACTTGTCCTGCAGCGAGGCGACGTAGCGATTCACCTTCCTGACCGTGTCGAGCTGCTGGTCGCGATCCATGTTGCGCAGTTCGTGGATCGGCTGGCTCACCAGCGTGGCGTCGACGCCGGCCTCTTGCTGCGCTTCGAGCACGTTCTCGATCGTCATCGGACAGCGGCCTTGCCAGAACGGCGCGGCCTGCTGCTCGGGCGTCTGCACGTGGGTATGGAAGTCGAGGATCATGTTGGGAACTCTGCATCCGGTTGATAAGAAGGGGATTAGTTGGTGCGCGCCGCCGGCTTGACCGGCGACAGTTGTTCGAGCGTCTTGCCCGCGGTCTCCAGCGAGAACAGCGCGCAGGTCACCCCACCGATCACGGCGAAGACCGCGAACATCGCGAAAACGCCGCCAACGCCGTAATGGGGAAGGATAAGGCCAACCAGGGAAGGCCCGACGACCGAAGACAGCCGTTGCGAGATGCTCGATGCGCCGCTCCCCAGCGCACGCAGGTGATTCGGGTAATTCTCCGCCGTGTACATGCCGAGCGAACCCGGAATCATGCCCATGGCGGCGAATGCCAATGTCGCCAGCATGCCGAGCGCAAACGCGCTCAGGTTCGGCACGAAAGCAGCGATGAGCAACGGAATCGCCGCGAGAAGAAAGCCTCCCACATAGGCGGCCTTACGTCCGATGCGATCGATGGTGAACGCCGCAAACAGCAGCACGAACAAGCCGACGAAACTTACGACGAAGCCATAAAGGTTCGATTCCGCCACAGGCAAATGGTAGACCGTGCGCATGATGCTCGGCAGCCAGCCGGTGATCGAATAAGTCAGCAGATAGGCGCAGAACCAGAGCACCCAGAGCGACAGCGTGCGCTTGAGATAAAACCGCTCGAACAGTTCGACGAAGCGGGCCGTTGACGCGGTGACCGGCGGGACGTCGGTTGGAATCGGCGGCAACGATACGGCTCCGTTCGACGAGACCAACGTTTCGATTTTCGTCAGCACGCGATCGGCCTCCGCGTCACGGCCGCGGCTTGCCAGCCAGCGCGGCGACTCCGGCAGCACGCGGATCATCGGCAACGCGAGCAGGACTGGCAGTCCGCCGAATACGAACATCCATTGCCAGCCCAGCATCGGCACGATGAAGGTACCGACCAGCGCTACCGTCGTCAGTCCGACCGGGAACATGCATTGCTGCAACAGCACGAATCGGCCGCGCTCGCCGGATTTGGCGAACTCGTTGATGTAGGTGTTGGCGATTGGCACTTCGCCGCCGAGTCCGATGCCTTGCAGAAAACGCAATGTCAGCAGCGTTGGATAATTTCCCGCCAGCACGCAAGCGAAACTCATCAGCGAAAACAGCACGATGTTGCCGACCATGAGTGGTACGCGGCCATATCGCTCGGCGAGCCAGCCGGAGGCGATGCCGCCGATGACTTGCCCGGCGTAGCCGACGGAGATGAGAAGGCCAATCTCGGAAGGCACGATGTGCCATAGCGGAATCAGCGCCGGCAGCACATAGGCGATGGTGAGCGCATCGAAGGCGTCGGAGAAATTCACGCTACCGACGACCAGGCGGAGCTTGTTGTGCCAACGCGACAGCGGCAGCCGCTCCATGCGTGCCGCGATCTGATAGCGGTCGGCGCCTGCACGATCCATGCGTCCCCCCTTGCGCCCCTTTCGCCGGATATCCTCCGATCTTCAGGACTGGTAGATCGTGAACCAATTCGTCCCGGCCGACAACTCAACAATGATTGCAGCCGTCAAACGCTGCGGCGCATCACCGCCGCAGCTTGGCTCGCGCTATGCAAGGCAAAACCCTGGGGGCCACTTTGAAGATCACGCTCGACCTTTCGAAGCTCCTGGAAGAGGGTAAGCTCACACCGGAAGAGGTCGAGCGCCTGAAGGTGCTGGCTGCCCGCGATACCGGCTCACTTGCCATCAATATTCTGGTCGGGTTCGGCGTTGTCGCGGTCAGCGCCGGCGCTGTCGCGCTGGTGCCGTCGCCCTTGACGGCGCTCGTCCTCGGCCTCGGCGTTTTCGTCGTCGGTCTTGGCTTCACGCTCCACCGGGACGAGCGGTGGGGCTTGCTGGCGCAGATTTGCCTCGTCGTTGGCGCGCTGTTGTTCTGCGGTGGTGTGCTGGCCCTTGGCGATGGCGCGCTTGGCGCGATGCTGATCGTGACGGCGGCGCTTGCGGTCGCGGCGATCGTCGCGCGCTCGGGCCTGCTCATGGCGGCGGCGGTACTTGCTCTCGGCGCGTGTCTCGGCGCCAAGGCCGGCTACTGGCACGCAACCTATGCGCTGGCGATCTACGAGCCGGCGCTGACGATCGTGCTGTTCTGCGCGCTGGCGCTCGCCACGTATTTCCTCTCGAAGCGGTTGCCGAGCGAGTATGAGCGCTTGGCGCTGATCGCCGCCCGCACCTCGGTCTTTATGGTCAATTTCGGCTTCTGGATTGGCTCGCTCTGGGGCGACAATCTTCGGCTCATCCGTTCGATCATCCACAACGATCCGGGCATTCTGACCGCCGGAGCCGGTCCGGATATCATCTCGCCCTTCATGTTCGCTGTAGGCTGGGCGATTGTCCTGCTGGCCGCTGCCGTGTGGGGCATGCGGGCAAACCGGCGCTGGGTGGTGAACGTCGCGGCCGTATTCGGGGCGATCCACCTGTATACGCAGTGGTTCGACAGGCTGGGCCCGGGGCCTTTGGCATTCATCGTCGGGGGGCTGTTGATGCTGGCCTTCGCCTACGGGCTGTGGGCTCTTAACCGGCATTTTACCGGTAAAGCAGTCAATCCCGTATGAGCGGTGGGCGCCCGGTTACGTTGACCGGGAACGCCGCCGCGCCTAAAATCGTTGAATCTTAAGCCATTTGGCGCGCTGTAAGCCGTTGGGCGCCCCGCAGGAGGCTTTCGTGCATATCATCGACTCGCATTTCCATTGGTGGCCCCGGTCGGTTTTCGAGAAGCTCTGCAAGCGTACCGATTTTCCGAAAGCCCAAGTCAACGACAAGGGCGGCTACCGGTATATGCGTCGCGCCGCGAGTTCCTCATCGCACCTGAACTCGTGGAAGGAGTGGTTCGATCTCGACAAGCAGTTCGAATACATGGATGGCACCGGGCACCAGATCGACGTGGTGTGCTCGATCGGCCCGTTCTCGGTTGCTTTCTCCGACATGCCGCTGTCCGAGGGTCGCGACTATGCGCTGATGTGGAACGAGGAAATGGCCGGCGCCCAGAAGAAATATCCGGGCCGGGTCTGGGCGAGCGCCGCGGTGCCGCTGCAGGATACGCGCACGGCGATCGAAGTGGTCGACGATGCGGTCAACCGGCTCGGCCTGATGGGCGTCAACCTGCCCGGCTCGGTCGGCGCCGACGCGCGCATCGACGCCGAGCGGCTGCAGCCGTTCTACGCGCACTGCGAGAAGCTCGGCCTGCCGCTGTTCCTGCATCCGACCGACGTGATCTTCCAGGACATGCTGGACGGCTACAACGGCGCGCTGCACCTGAGCCTCGGCCGGGTCATCGAGGTCAGCGTCGCGGCGATGCGGCTGATCCTGTCGGGCACGATGGAGCGGCATCCCAAGCTCAAGATCGTGATGTCGCACACCGGCGGCTCGCTGCCGTACCAGGCCGGCCGCATGGACAAGAACTCCAAGGCCGCCAAGCTGCCGCGCCCGGTCAGCGACTATCTCAAGCGCATGTACACCGATACGGTGTCGCCGCACACCGCGGGCATGCAGTTCGCGGACGACTACTACGGGATCGACCACGTGATGTACGGCACCGACTATCCGTGCTGGGATCCGGCGCCGTGCCTGAAGCTTCTCGAGGACGTGCGGCTGTCGCCGGCGGACAAGCAAAAGCTGTTCTACGACAATGCGCGGCGGATTCTCGGATTGAAGGATCCGGCGCCGGCGAAGGCGGCGAAGAAAGAGCCGGAGTTGGTGTAGGCACTGAGCAAGGCGTGGATCGTCGTCATGCCCGGCCCCGTGCCGGGCATCC
>DASZWK010000332.1:0-9639 GCA_035546235.1 Xanthobacteraceae bacterium
CGGACGATCTCGGCAAGTCCCCTGCGGCCGATTTCCGGGCCATAGCCCGGCTTGCTCGCAGTCTCGAAGGCAGGACCCGCCAGCGCGTAATCGATGTGTGCCGGATTGATCGCCTCGGCCTCCGGCACGGTATGGATCGACACGCCGATCAGCTTCTGCGGTCCCAGCAGCGCCCGGGCGGCCGCAGGATCGCTACCAGCCGCCAGGTGCACGCCATCGGTGCCGGCGAGCGCAGCCAACCGCGCCTCTCCGTGCAGCAGCAACTGGGCGCCGGCAGCGCGGGCCCGCGGCAGCAGTTGCCGCGCCAGAATGATTTGCTCGTCCTCAGGCAAATCCTTCTCGCGCAGACTGATCCAGCGGCAGCCCGCGCCAAGCACCGCCGCCATCACGGCGGCAAGCGGCGGCCGCGCCTGGCGGCGGTCGCTGACGACAAGCAAGGGCGGGACGGGCAACCTCAAGTGTAGTCGACCCATTGAGTTTTTATTTCCGCTCTCGCCGGAGCGGCCAATAGGCTGGCTGAAATCAGCGTAAGGAACACGGCAGCGATGCGACCAATCGTGCAATTCATGGCGATCCTCCCCACATGGGCGTTTGGCGGCGCTGCGCGCGTTTGGCGCCATTGGCTGCAAAGTCCGCTGAACAACTCTATCGAAGCCCTGCGGAGACTGCTACGCAGCAGCCCGGTACTGGAACCTCAATCGCAAGCATGACCCGCCCCGCCCGCATTTCCTTCGTCTCGCTCGGCTGCCCGAAGGCGCTCGTTGACTCCGAGCGCATCATTACGCGGCTGCGCGCCGAGGGTTATGAGCTGGCGCGCGAGCATGCCGGCGCCGATCTTGCCATCGTCAACACCTGCGGCTTTCTCGATAGCGCACAGGCGGAGTCGCTCTCGGCCATCGGCGATGCGATGGCGGAAAACGGCAAGGTCATCGTCACCGGCTGCATGGGCGCGGAACCTGAGAAGATCACAAATGTGCATCCGGGCGTGCTCGCCGTCAGCGGACCGCAGCAATACGAGAGCGTACTCGACGCCGTGCATCGTGCCGCGCCGGCACCGCACGCCCCCTATACCGATCTGATCCCGCCGGAAGGTATCAAGCTGACCCCGCGGCACTACGCTTACCTCAAGATTTCAGAGGGTTGCAATAATCGCTGTACGTTCTGCATCATTCCGAAGCTGCGCGGCGACCTGGTCTCGCGGCCGGCCGTTGACGTGCTGCGCGAGGCCGAACGGTTGGTGACCGCCGGAGTGAAGGAAATCCTGGTCATCTCCCAAGATACCTCGGCCTACGGCGTCGACATCAAATACGCGCCGAGCCCGTGGAAGGGCCGTGAGGTGCGAGCCAAGTTTTTCGATCTGGCGCGCGAACTTGGCGAACTGGGCGCCTGGGTGCGACTGCACTACGTTTATCCCTATCCCCACGTCGGCGACGTGATCCCGCTGATGGCGGACGGCAAGGTGCTCCCCTACCTCGACGTGCCGTTCCAGCACGCGAGTCCCGACGTGCTCAAGCGCATGCGCCGCCCGGCCGCGCAAGAGCGCACGCTTGAGCGCATCCGGGAATGGCGCACGGGCTGTCCGAGCCTCACCATCCGCTCAACTTTCATCGTTGGCTTTCCCGGCGAGACCGAGCAGGACTTTGAGTTGTTGCTCGATTGGTTGAGCGAAGCCGAACTCGATCGGGTCGGCTGCTTTCGTTACGAGGCTGTCGCTGGCGCCGTCGCCAACGATCTCGGTAAACCGGTCCCGCAGCCGGTGAAGGAAGAGCGATGGAACCGCTTGATGGCGCACCAGCAGGCGATCTCACACAAGCGGCTCAAGCGTAAGGTCGGCCGCAACGAGCAGGTCATCATTGACGAGGTCGGCCCTGCCACGGCGAAGGGCCGGACCAAGGGTGACGCGCCGCAAATCGATGGAACGGTCTTTGTCAAAAGCCGCCGGCCGCTGCGCGTTGGCGAAATTGCGACCGTGAAGATCGAACGCGCCGAGGCCTACGATCTGCACGGCACGGCCGTAGGCTACTGACGAGCACTGCTCCGTCGCGGCTATCCTTGTCCTAGCTCAGCGATCACGCGGTTTACGACAGCCGTGAGTTTGGCAAGTTCGTCCGGTTCGATCGTGAAGGCCGGCGTGAGGTACACGACCGAGCCGAACGGCCGGATAAAAACTCCCTCCTTTACAAAGCGTTGGCGCAAGGCATTGAGGTCGTCGATTCGGTCGAGTTCGACGACGCCGATGGCGCCCAGTACCCGCACGTCCTTGACACCGGGAGCGCCCCTGCAGCCTGCCAAATCGCGGCTGAGCACACCGGAGATTTTGGCCACCTGTTCGAGCCGGGGCTCGCGCGCGAACAGGTCGATCGATGCATTTGCCGCTGCACAGGCGAGCGCATTGGCCATGAAGGTTGGGCCGTGCATGAGGGCGTGCGCTGGATCGTCCGACCAGAACGCCTGGAACACCTTTTGGCTCGCCAGCGTGGCGGCAAGTGGCAGCGTGCCGCCGGTCAGCGCCTTGCCGACCGTCAAAATGTCGGGGACGACGCCAGCACTCTGGAAAGCAAACAGCGCGCCGGTGCGGCCAAAGCCGGTGAATATTTCATCGAAGATCAGCAGAATGTCGTAGCGGTCCGCCGCGTCGCGCAAGGTGCGCAGCACCTGCGGAGCGTGAAAACGCATGCCGCCCGCGCCTTGTACCAGCGGTTCGACAATAATCGCCGCGATCTCGCCGGCCCTCTGCGCAAGCAGCGCGGCGAACGCCCTTTCGCTCGCCTCCTCGGTCGGCAGATCGAGCGTGATCTGCTGCGGGAGCAACCCGCGGAACGCCGCGTGCATGCTCCCGTCCGGATCGGAGACCGCCATCGCACCGGTCGTGTCGCCATGGTAGCCGCCGGTGAAGGAGACGATACGCGTGCGTTCGGGGACACCGCGATTGCGCCAATACTGCACCGCCATTTTGAGTGCGACTTCGACCGCAACCGAGCCTGACTCGGAAAAGAAGACGCGGCCGAGATCAGCCGGCGCCGCCAGTTCGGCAAGCCGTTGCGCCAGGGTAAGCGCCTGCTCGTGCACGAGGCCGCCGAACATGACATGCGGCATCGTCTTGAGCTGGCGCTCGACCGCGGCCCGGATGTGAGGGTGGTTATAGCCGTGACAGGCCGTCCACCATGAGGCGATGCCGTCGATCAGCTCGCGGCCGTCGGTGAGCACGATCCGGCTGCCACGCGTTGCCACGACCGCGAACGGTGGACTCGCGGTCTTCATCTGCGTGTAGGGCAGCCAGGCGTGATCGAGCCCGGCATGCAGCCAATCCGGTGCAGCGTTTTCCCCGAACTGACTGTTTTTGCTGGTGTTACCCGACATAAGGCGCTTTCATGCCGCCGTGATGCGCTCACTCGATGACTATGCGAACCGCAAGCTTGCGGCACTGGACGATGCGCGGTTGCGGCGCACACCGATCGTTACGGCGCGCGACGGCATTTACGTCGAGCGCGCCGGGCGCCGCCTGATTTCCTTTTCCTGCAACGACTACCTCAATCTTAGCCGCCACCCTACCGTCATCAAGGCGGCCGTCGAAGCCGCGCAACGCTACGGTACGGGCGCCGGCGCATCGCGATTGGTGACGGGAAATCACCCGCTATACGCGGAACTGGAAGCGCGATTGGCGCGGCTGAAGGCGACTGAGGCGGCCTGTGTGTTCGGCTCCGGTTATCTCGCCAATACCGGCATTATTCCCGCGCTGGTGGGGTCCGATGACCTGATCCTGGTCGACGAGTTGTCGCACGCCTGCATCAATGCCGGGGCAAAGCTGAGCGGAAGTACCGTCAAGCGCTATCGGCATGCCGATGCTGCCCATGCCGAGGCCCTCCTGAGCGCGCACCGCGCCAGCCATCCGCTCGCGCTTCTTGTGACCGACGGCGTCTTTTCTATGGACGGCGATCTGGCGCCGCTGCACGACTTGGCGAATGTGGCCAGGCGATTCGACGCTTGGCTCCTCGCGGACGACGCGCATGGCTTGGGCGTGGTTGGCGGCGGGCGCGGATCGAGCTTCGCCAATGGCAATGGCGGACCGGCCGACGTGCCGCTGCAAATGGGCACGCTGTCGAAGGCAATCGGGGCCTACGGCGGCTATTTGTGTGCCTCACGGGCGGTCATCGACCTGATGTGCACGCGCGCCCGCACCTTCATCTATTCGACCGGCCTGCCGCCGCCCGTGGTCGCGGCCGCAACCGCCGCGCTCGACATCATCGAGCGGGACAAGGCCTACGTCGCCGAGCCGTTGCGCAAGGCTAGCCTGTTCACGCGGTCGCTCAATCTGCCGGAACCACAGAGCGCGATCGTGCCGCTCGTCCTCGGCGGCAGCGATGCGACCATGGCGGCGGCACGGTCCCTGGAAGAGGACGGCTTTCTGGTCGTCGGCATCCGCCCGCCGACCGTGCCGCCCGGCACGGCGCGACTGCGCTTTGCATTCACCGCCCAGCATCCAGACGCCGAAATTGAGCGGCTCGCCGACAGCGTGCGGCGCCGCGTCACGAGGTGTCCGTGACCGCAATCTTCATCACCGCCACCGGCACGGATGTGGGCAAAACTTACGTTGCGGCTTCGCTGATCGGTCATTTCCGCCAAATGGGCCGCATCGTCGAAACGATTAAGCCGGTGGTCAGCGGCTTCGACCCGGCGCAGGCCGCCAACAGCGATCCGGGCCTGCTATTGCGGGCGCTCGGCGTGTCGGTCACGCCCGATTCGATCGAGCGCATTTCGCCGTGGCGGTTTCGCGCGCCACTGTCGCCCGACATGGCGGCGCAGCGCGAGGGCCGCAGCATCAATGTCGACGACGTCATTGCATTCTGCCAGAGCGCGGTGGAGCAGCGGCGCGATCTTTTGCTGATCGAAGGTGTCGGCGGTATCATGGTGCCGCTCGATGGCGAGCGCACCATTTTGGACGTGATGATGGCGCTCCGCCTGCCGCTCATTCTGGTGGCCGGCAGTTATCTCGGCACGATCAGCCACACGCTCACAGCGCTCGACTCGCTCTACCGGCGCGACATGAACGTGTTGGCGATCATCGTCAGTGAGACCGCCGGCTCAACCGTGCCGCTCGACGAGACCGTGGCTGAACTTTCCCGTTTCGCCGAACCGGTGATTGCGGTGCCGCGGCGGCGACGTGACGATGGGCCATCCGGAGGCAGAGCTCCGTCGGGCCCATTCGGCGCCCTTTTCGATCCGAAAGGCAAGCGCAGCCGCTGAGAGAACGCTCAACGCGCGTCAGAAGAGGTGCTTCACCTGCGCCATGGTTTCAAACATGCCTTCAAGGTTGAACAAGGCGTGTAACAGGAACGTCAGCAGCGTCGAGCCGGAGCGCCAGCGCATCCAGCCGAGAAACAGGCCGGCAGCCAATATTTCCGCCATACCGGTCCAATCGTACTGAACGTGCAATCCCATCCATAAGAGAGAAATCAATGGGATACCGATCCATGCACTCAGCGGCGAATGGACCCAGCCGCGAAACAAATAGCCGCGAAACATGACCTCTTCGCCTGCCGGCGCAACGATGACCGTCGCGAACCACATCAACGGCAGCCAGCCTTCGGCGGCGGCGCTGGTGTACGACACCACCTGGAACGTCGACACGATTGCCCGCCCGCTTACGAACAACAGTGCGTCGGTGGCCGCGATGATGACCAGGATGCCGATGGCGCCGATCGTCGCTGTCCCAAGACGCGGCCGAACCAGCGCCAAATATTCGGCCGGATTGGCGCTGCGAAGCCGCGATGCGAATAGCAGGACGGCCACTGAGACCGGATTGAGGACCAGCACCGATAGGGTGACGATGGCGCCATCGTAAGGTGCCGCGAGAATAGCCTGGAGATCGCCGTGCCGGTACCACAGCAACACGGCAAGAGCCGCAATTTGTGCTGCCACAAACGCGACGAATGCCCAGGCAAACGTCGCCGCGTACGGAATCGCGGCCGCCGCACGGTCCCGGATGGTCATGGGATCGTCATGGGCCTTTGGCGTTTTTCAGACGGCGCAGCGTCACGGCACCAGAATTGAGGAACCCGTGGTGGCGCGGCCCTCAAGATCGCGGTGCGCTTTGGCGGCATCCTTTAGCGCGTATTTCTGTTGGATCGGAATTTTCACCGCGCCCTTCCCGACAACGTCGAACAGCCCGTTGGCGATCGAGACCAGATCTTCGCGTCTGGCCGCGTAGGTGTTCAACGTCGGCCGCGTCGCGAACAGCGAGCCCTTCGTCTGAAGAATGTTGATGTTGAACGCATCGATCTGTCCGGACGCGCTGCCGTAGCTGACGAAATAGCCGAGCGGCTTGAGGCAATCCAGCGAGCCCGGGAACGTGGTCTTGCCGATGCCATCGTAGACCACTTCGCACAGCTTGCCGCCGGTAATCTCCTTGGCGCGCGCGGCGAAATCCTCGTCGCGATAGAGGATCGTGTGATGGCAGCCGTTCGCCTTTGCGAGCGCCGCTTTTTCCTTGGAGCCCACGGTTCCGATGACGGTCGCGCCGAGATGATTGGCCCATTGGCACAGGATCAATCCGACACCGCCGGCTGCGGCGTGGACGAAGACGTTCATGCCCTTGTCGACCTTAAATGTTCGGCGCAGCAGATACTCGGCCGTCATGCCTTTAAGCATCATCGCGGCGGCCTGCTCGTAGCTGATATTCGCCGGCAGTTTCACCGCACGATCGGCGGGAACGATGCGCTCACTCGCGTAACAGCCGAGCGCCACCACATAGGCAACCCGGTCGCCGACCTTGAGGTCGGTCACACCAGGACCGACGGCGATGACCTCGCCCGCTCCTTCGTTTCCTGCGGTGAACGGCAGGCCGACCGGCGACGGATACATGCCCATGCGGAAATAGGTATCGATGAAATTGACGCCGGCCGCATGTTGCTTGACCCTGACCTGGCCCTGTCCGGGGGCCGGCAGTTCGATCTCTTCATACGTCAGAACCTCGGGTCCGCCGACCTTATGCACGCGCACCGCAGCAACCATCGTTTCTCTCCCATTATGGGCCGATCTCAAGCCGCGCGATCATAGGCGGTCGCGGCAAGCGCGCAAGATAGCGCCGCGAGATAACGATGCGCCGGCGCCACAGATCGAGGATTGAAGCGCCCAATGCGTTGCCGACGATCGATGTCAGCGGATCGGCGAAGGGGCTGCCGGGTTATGTCGGCCGCAGGCATCCGCGAGGCCAGCCGTTGTGGCCCTATCTCGTGATCTCGCCGCCAAGGCATCAGCCGGCGGAAAATGCTCAGCGCGCGCCCGAGACATTCAGCACGGCGCCGGAAATGTATGACGCCGCGTCAGAGAGCAGAAACAGCACCGCCTCGGCGATTTCGTTGGGCTCGCCCGCCCGTCCCATCGGCAAGAGCGGCGTGATCCGTGCCAAACGCCCGGGCTCGTGAATTTCAGTATCGGTCGGCCCTGGACGGATGGCGTTGACCCGGATGCCTTCCTTCGCCACCTCACGCGCCAAACCGTTGGTCAGCGCATCCACCCCGCCTTTGGCGGCGGCATAGAACACGTATTCGGTCGCGCCGCCGGTCACGGCGGCGATTGAGGACAGCAGCACGATCGAACCGCCCGTACCGCCGTGGCTGGGCGACATGCGGCGCACCGCTTCGCGCGCGCAGATCAGCGCGCCGAACAGGTTGATGTCGAGCACCTCGCGGATGGTTGCGGCGCTGGCGGCGTCGAGCCGCGAATTCTTGCCGCCGATGCCGGCGCTGTGGACGAAATGTGTAATCGGGCCGAGCGTGCGTGTGGTTTCATCGAACACGCGAATGATGTCATCTTCCTTGGCCATATCGCCCTGCACGGTGACCGACCGACCGCCGGATTTCTTCACCGCCTCGGCAACTTCCGCCGCGGCGTCGGTGCGCTTTATGTAATTGATGGCGACGTCATAGCCGCGTTCGCCGGCGATTCTCGCCGTCGCCGCGCCAATACCGCGGCTGCCGCCGGCGATGAGGAGAACAGGTCGTGTCATGGCATAACTCCTTGGTGGGTTTGGTCCGGCGCGAATATGTCACGGATGATGCCGGCGCAAAAAACCAACGCCGACGAAGTAAACTGCCAGCGCGCACAATGCCGCCGCAATCCAGAATCCGGGGGTGAGATTTTTCAACACGGCGACCAACGCAAGAATCGCCCACAACACGAGCGCGGCGGTCGTGAGCGCGCGCAAATGCGCGATACGGATCGGGTGAACGAAATGGATCGGCACGAAGGTCAGTGCCGCCAGCGCCACGATTGAGAGCGCGGCGAGCCAGGACGGCAGCTTGAGCACGAACAAATAGAACGCGGCCACGTTCCACACCGCCGGAAAACCGCGGAAATAGTGGTCGGCGGTTTTCATTGAGCGATCGGCGAAATAAAGCGAGCCGGTGACCACGATGACGATTCCCAGCGCGGTAGCGACGGACGGCGGCAGCAGCCCGCCGGCAGAAAGCGCATAGGCCGGCACGAACACGTAGTTCATGACATCGACCACGAGGTCGAGCACATCGCCCGACCAGCGCGGCAGAATCTCGGCCACGCGAAGGCGGCGCGCAAACGTGCCGTCAATACCGTCGATGAACAGCGCCACGCCGAGCCAGAGAAACATTTGCGGCCATTTGCCGCCGACGGCCGCGATCAACGCCAGCAGCGCGCAGCCGGCGCCGCAAGCGGTGAAGACATGGACGGCGAAGGCGGCAGCGGTATGCCGCGGCGCCGCCTGCCGCGGCGCATGGATCGGATCCATTGGCATTTTGGCCCCGCTCGGATCGCGCGAGGTTAGGGAGCCTCTCCGCCGTGCGCAATCGCTGCGTTGTTGCTACTCTGGGCCGAGAGGTGTGGCGTCGTGTCTGGCGGGCCAGCGTAGGGCCTCATGTGAGTGCTACCGTGCAAACAACCGAGGTGGCGGTGATCGGCGGCGGCCCGGCGGGGCTAGTCTGCGCCATTGCGTTGGCGGCAGCCGGGGTCGAAACGGTGCTTGTCGCGCCGCCGCACGCCGGGGCCGATCATCGCACCACCGCACTTTTGGCCGGTTCCGTCGCGGCGCTCGAAACACTTGGCGTATGGCCCGCGTGCCTCTCCGACGCGGCACCGCTTCGCCAGATTCGCATGATCGATGACACGGCGAGGCTCCTTCGCGCGCCTGAGGTGTCGTTTGTCGCCGCGGAAATCGGCCTCGACGCCTTCGGTTACAACATCGAGAACCACCACCTCGTCGCAGCGCTTGAAGCGCGCGCCGTGACAGTCAAACTTCCGCGCGTGGTGGCGCCGGCACTGTTGGTCGAGAGCGATGAAGCGGGAGTTACGGTCGAGTATGCGGGCGGCGCGCTGCGTGCGCGGCTCGTTATCGGTGCGGATGGATCGCGGTCGCTATGCCGTACCGCCGCCGGCATCGGCACGCGGCGGCGCGCCTACCCGCAGTCGGCTCTCACGCTCAATCTCGAACACGCGCGGCCGCACAACGATATTTCGACTGAATTTCACACCGAAAGTGGCCCGTTCACGCTCGTGCCCTTGCCCGGCCGGCGTTCAAGTCTGGTTTGTGTGCTGGCGCCCGACGATGCGCAAAGACTTGCCGGTACCGCTGACGATGCACTCGCAGACGACATCGAGCGCCGCGCC
>DASZWK010000333.1:0-18841 GCA_035546235.1 Xanthobacteraceae bacterium
ATTCGCCGTCGCGTTCGGCACGATCGGTATCGTGATGCGGTTGCCGCCGGCTGTCCTTAGTCAGGCGGCGCCGCAAGATGCGGCTATCGTCATTACCGGAAATCCGGGACAGACCTTCGATATCGGTCCTGTCGGATCCGAATGGCGCTTCGTGCGGCCGCGCGCGCCGGAAAATGAGTGGTGTTTGGCCGCCTACGAGTATGCGGCGCGGGCGGGCAGTTGACCGCGCTGATTCATATATTGTCTGCATTTTCCGATGCGTCGGCGCTCGGCGCCGCGAATCGCGCAGGTGCTCAGCCGTGCGGCATCCGCAGTACCGGCTTGATAGCGACGCCGGCGCAGGATTCAGCCGCAGCCCGATTAATGTCGGCGAGATCGTAGAACTTGACCATCTTCTCCAGCGGAAACTTCCCCGCGACCATCAGATCGATCAGCCGCGGAATAAATTCGCGCGGCACGCTGTCGCCCTGCACCACGCCGCGCACGGTACGGCCCTGCTGCAGGAACGGCATTTCAAACGCCGCTTCGGTACCGGCGCGGGCGCTGCCAAGCAGCACGCAGGTCCCGCCGGGCATCAGCGACTCGACAGCTTCACGAAGCGCCTTGGGGACCGCCGAGGTGTCGACCGCGTAGTGAACGCCGCCGGCTGACGCCGCGCGGATCACTGCAGCCACGTCGGTGCACGCGTTGGCGTTGATCGTGTGTGTCGCGCCTAGCTCGCGCGCCAATTCCAGGCGATGCGCGTGTAGGTCGACGGCGACGAGCGGTGCGCAGCCCGCGATCTTTGCCGCCATCAGCGCCGACAACCCGACCGCGCCGGCACCGAACACGGCAAGGCTCTCGCCCGCGTTGGGCTTGAGCACGTTGAGGACCGCGCCCGCGCCGGTCTGACCGCTGCAGGCCAGCGGACCGATCAGATCGAGCGGCGCATCGCGGCGCACTTTGACGGCGTAGCGCGCCTGGGTGAGCGCGTAAGTGCCGAACGAAGATTGCTGGAAGAAGGCTCCGTACACCGGAGCTCCGTTCTGCGCCAGCAAGGTCGAACCATCGGCGCGAGTGCCCTTGTTCTTCAAATTACGGGCATTAGCGCAATAGTTCAGCCGCTGTCGCCGGCAATGCGCGCACTCGCCGCACCATGGGTACGACATGATAACGTGGTCGCCCGGCGCAAACTCGCGCACCGCGCTGCCTACGGCGTGGACCACGCCGGCGCCCTCGTGGCCAAACACCGCCGGATAGGAGCCGACCGGGTAATAGCCGTCGCGGCCGTGCAGATCGGTCTGGCACATGCCGCTCGCGACAACCCGGACGATCAACTCGTCGGCGCGTGGCTCGGCGAGCTCCAAGGTCTCGATGACGAAAGGCGCCGACTTTGCGGCGACGACCGCTGCCTTGATCTGCATGACGTGCTCGCTCCGACGGCATTGTGAAAATGCCGCGGCGGTCCGTCAATGCTGCGCTTGCATGTGCGCCAGCAATGCCGCGGTCGGCCAGCAGTCAAGCTTGAGCCCGTTGCGCTTCTGATACTCGCCGAGCGCGGCACGGGTGAGCATGCCGGCTTTGCCGTCGATCTTGTCGTGATAATAGCCCTGGGCGGTAAGAACGCGCTGCATGCGATCAAGCGACGCGGTCGGAAGCTGCGCCACCTTGGCCCACGGCGTCTGGAAAGGCCGCGGATTGGCGATGCTGTCGGCAAGATGCCCGACATACAGCACATACAGATCGGAAAAATTATATTCCTTGATGGCGAAGTAGTTCTTGGTCGCCAGAAACGACGGCCCATAGAGCCCGGCAGGCTGCAGCAGCGATGCGGGCTCGTTGCGCTCGGCGGCCGGAATCTTCTGTCCATAGGCGGGCACGTAACCCCGCTTGACCCAGTCGCCCAAAGGCATCGTGTGCTGCGGCACGCCGGTGGTGCAATCGACATTGGCGGGCGGATGCACCTCATAGGCCCAGTGCAGACCGGGCTGCCAGCCTTCGCCGAGCAGCTGCTTGGCGGCTGAAGCAAGCGCGTCCGGCACCGAATTCCAGATATCGGGATAGCCGCGGCCGTCGATGTCGACGCCGTATTTCAGATAATCCGACGGCAGAAATTGCGGCAGCCCCATGGCGCCGGCCCAGGAGCTTTTCATATCGGCGAGCTTGATGCGGCCCTGCTCGACGATTTTCAGCGCCAGGACAAACTCTTCCTGGAATTTCTCCTTGCGCTTGCCGAGATAAGCCTGCGTCGCCAGCACGCGAATGGCGCTCTTTGAGTCGCGGGCGCGGCCGAAGTCGCTCTCGCGGCCGAAGATCGCAAGCAGAATGGCAGGATCGACACCGAATTTTTGCTGGATCGTGCTCAGCGCCGGGCGGTACTGGGCGTAGAGCTTGCGGGCCTGGGTGGCGAGGCGTTGGATCGCCGGCTCCTTTAGGTAGTCGGCCGGGGTTTGAACGAATTCGGCCTGGCCAGGCGCGCGCTCCGGCCGTCCCGGAATGATCAGATCAGGCAGCGAGAGATCAGGCTCAAGCCCGCGCGTGGCCTGATCGAATGTCGCGCGCGACACGCCAACCGCCTGCGCCTGCGGCCACAGCGATTGAAGGAAGGTCTGGAAGGCCGCGTCGGCGAAGGCGGAGGATACCGAACCCGCCAAGAACAAAAGAGCGAGAAAGAGATATATTCTCATCACCCGCGCCTCCTTTGGCGTCATGCCCGGCCTCGTGCCGGGCATCCACGTCTTGAAAACACCGAATCTGAAAGACGTGGATGGCCGGAACAAGTCCGGCCATGACGAAACAGTCATCGCACCGCCACGATGAACAGGCGAGGAAATTTCAGCAGCACCTTGCCGTCGACGCGCGGCTTGTAGGCGCCGGCGATCTTCTCGCCATACGCGGCAAGAAATTTCTCGCGCGCGGCCGCGTCGAGCGGCGACAGAAAGGGCTGCAACGAGGATCCCTTGAACCACTCGACGATGCCCTGCGGCGACGCCATGACGTGTTCGTACATGGTGTGCCAGATGTCGATGTGCGAACAGACCGGCTTGAGCAGATCGTAGTAGGCCTCGACCGTTTCCAGATCGGGCCGCCGCGCGGCCTTGACCTCCGGATGGTCCCGCCACGGTCCGCTTCGGCCGACCTCGCCCTGAAACCGCAGCGCCGGCTCACGCGTATTGTCGGGCATCTGTATCGCCAGCACACCGCCCGGCTTGAGCGCTTCAAGCAGGCGCCGCAACACAGCGGTGTGGTCGGGCAGCCATTGCATCACGGCGTTGGAGAACAGCAGATCGGTATCCGGGCCGGGTGACCAGGTTGCGATATCGGCCTCGACGAATTTCAGCTTCGGCAACCGTTCGCGCGCCTTGCGCAGCATGTCGGGCGAGGAATCCAGCCCGACGATTTCGGACTGCGGATAGCGTTCGACCAGAAGCTCGGTGGAATTACCCGGCCCGCAGCCGAGATCGACGACGAGCCGCGGCTCCCTCAGCGGCACCTGCGCCAACAGATCGCGCGGCGGCCGCGTGCGCTCATCTTCGAATTTGAGGTATTGCCGTGCGCTCCAGTCTTCCATGGCTGCATTGTTCCGGGATGCGAATCGTAGGGCCCCTGTTTTACCCTACATTGGGGCTATTGGCAGCGGATCCCAGACAAGGGTCGAAACGATTGCATTATTCCGCCGGCAGCGCCGCTGCGGGCGACGTTGCCGCGCGCGCGGCGTGATGATCGGCCGCGAACACGAGATAGACCGCCGGCACCACGAACAGCGTGAACAGCGTGCCGATGGAGAGCCCTGACGCGATGACGATGCCCATCTGGAAGCGCGACACCGCGCCGGCGCCGCTCGCGGTGATCAGCGGCGCGACGCCGAGCACCATGGCGGCGGTCGTCATCAGGATGGGGCGCAGCCGGATGCCCGCCGCCTGCTCGATCGCCTCGCGCTTGGACCTGCCCACTTCCTGCAGATGATTGGCGAACTGCACGATCAGGATGCCGTGCTTTGAAATCAGACCCATCAGCGTGACCAGCCCGACCTCAGTGTAGATGTTGAGCGACATGCCGCCGAAGCCGAGGCTGACAAAAATCAGGGCCCCGGCGATCGACATCGGCACCGATACCAGGATGATGACCGGGTCGCGGAAGCTTTCGAACAGTGCGGCAAGCGCCAGGAAGATGATGATCAGCGCAAAGCCGAATGTCGTGGCGAAGCCGCTGGTCTCCTGAATGTATTGCCGGCTCAAGCCGCCGTAATCGACCGAATAGCCCTCCGGCAGCAGACGTTTGGACAGATTCTGCAGGTACGCCAGCGCGTCGCCCTGCGCGACGCCCGGCATGGCGACGCCCTGGATCGTGGCGCCGTTGAGCTGCTGAAAATGATTGAGCGATTCCGGCACCGTGTGCGTCTTGATGCTCGCGATGGTCGACAGCGGGACGAGCGAGCCGTCTCCGGTGCGGATGTAATAGTCGAGCAACTGCTGTGCATTGAGCCGGAAGCGCTGCTGCACCTGCGGGATGACTTTGTAGGAACGTCCGCTGATGCTGAAATAATTGACATAGCCGCCGCCGAGCATCGCCGACATCGCGCCGCCGACATCGCTCATCTTCAACCCGAGTTGTGCGGTCTTGTCGCGGTCGATGACGATGTCGGATTGCGGATTGTCGATCTTCAAGTCGCAATCGAGGAAGATGAACATGCCGCTCTTGAGCGCTTCCTGCAGGAACTGCTGGGCGACATCGTTAAGCCGCGCGAACGGATCCGTGGTCACGATGACAAACTGCACGGGCAGGCCGAAACTACCGGGCAGCGCCGGCGGCTGGAAGGCGGCGACGCGCACGCCCGCCACCTTGCTCAGTTCCTGCTGCAGCGCCGGCTGCACCTCGTTGGTGGTCTTGGCGCGCTGATCCCAGGGCTTGAACACCATGCCGGCGATCGATTGGCCCGGTACGTCGAGCTGGAAGACGTGCTCGGTCTCCGGATGGCTGGCGAAAATCTTGTAGACCTGCCGCGAATAGAGCTGACGCTGCTGCAACGTCGAATCGGGCGCCGCAATGGACTGCGTGATGATGATGCCTTGGTCCTCGGTCGGCGCCAGCTCGGTCTTGGCCGTCGTGAACAGAAAGTAGATGCTGCCGAGGACAATGGCGGCAAATGTCAGCGTCACCGGCAGTGTATTGAGACTGCCGTGCAGCCATCGTTCATAGCCGCCGCGCAGCCGGGCGAAATTGCGGTCGATGAATTGCGTCAGCCTGTCTTCGAGGCCTCGGCGCTCGGGATCCGGCGTCTTGAGGAGCCGCGAGCACAGCATCGGCGAGAGCGTGAGCGCCACGATACCCGAAACGGTGACGGCGCCGACCAGCGCGAAGGCAAATTCGGCGAACAGCGCACCGGTCAGGCCGCTCTGAAAGCCGATCGGCACATAAACCGCCGCCAGCACCACAGTCATGGCGATGATCGGGCCGCCGAGTTCGCGCGCCGCCAGCAGCGCGGCGTCGAACGGCGACTGGCCTTCTTCAAGATGGCGATTGACGTTCTCGACCACGATGATGGCGTCGTCGACGACAAGGCCGATGGCCAGCACCAGCGCCAGCAGTGTCAAAAGATTGATCGAATAGCCGAGCGCCAGCAGGATGACGAGCGTTCCGATCAGCGACAGCGGAATTGCGACGATCGGAATCATCGAGGATCGCAGCGAACCGAGGAACAGAAACACCACGACCGTCACGATGATCAGCGCCTCGGCGAGACTGCGGATCACTTCGTGGATCGAACTGTTCACGAATTCGGTGGAGTCGTAAATGATTTCCCCGTTGAGACCGTGCGGCAGCAGGGCCTGAATTTCCGGAAAGGCCTTGTGGACGCCGGCAATCACATCGAGCAGGTTCGCCGACGGCGCGACCTGGATGCCGATATAGACCGCCTGTTTGCCGTCGAAGCCGACCTCGGATTCATAATCCTCGGCGCCCAGCGTGACGACCGCGACGTCCTTTAATCGCACCACGGCGCCGCCGGACTGCTTGAGCACCAGATTGCGAAACTGGTCGGCGGAATGCAGGCTGGTCGAGGCCGTCAGGTTGACCTGCACCATCTGGCCCTTGGTATTGCCGATGCCCGAGATGTAGTCGTTGGCCGTGAGCGCCTGGCTGACGTCGGCGGCGGTGAGGCCATAGGCGGCGAGCTTTTTCGGGTCGAGCCAGGCGCGCAACGCAAAGATCTTCTGCCCGAGGAGTTCGGCGGTCTGCACGCCGTTGACCGCCTGCAGCTTCGGCTGCACCACCCGAACGAGATAATCGGTGATCTGGTTCGGCGCCAACGTATCGCTGTTGAAGCCGATATACATGGCGTCGATCTGCTGGCCGATCTTGACGGTCAGCGTCGGCTGCAGCGTCCCGGGCGGCAGCTGATTGAGAATCGAATTGACCTTGGTGTTGATCTCGGTGAGCGCCTTGTCGGCATCGTAGTTGAGACGCAGATAGACGGTGATCGTGCTCACCCCGCTCTGGCTCACCGACGTCATGTAGTCGATGCCGTTGGCCTGGGCGATGGCGTTTTCGAGCGGCGTGGTGATGAAGCCCGCGACCACGTCGGGATCGGCGCCGTAATAGATCGTGGTGACGTTGACCACGGCGTTTTCGGTGCGGGGATATTGCAGGATCGGCAGCACCGTATAGGCGCGCAGCCCGAGCACCAGGATCAACAGGCTCACGACCGAGGCGAGTACCGGCCGGCGAATGAAGATGTCGGTGAAATGGCTCACGGTGTCCGCCTAACGATCGAGCGGAACGGTGGGTGATGCGTCCGCCGTCGGCGTAATCGCGTTGTTGATCAGCACCGGCGAGCCGTTATGCAGCTTGATCTGGCCGGCGGTCACGACGGTTTCACCCGCCTTGACACCTTTAAGCACGGCGACCTGATCGCCGCGCGTCAGACCGGTCGTAACGAAAGTCTGGCGGGCGACGAGCTGTTGCTTGCCGTCCACGCCCTTGTCATCGACCACGTAGACGGTGTCGCCATACGGGTTATAGGTAATCGCAGTCTGCGGCAGCGTGATGTAGTTTTCGGGCGAGCCGGTCACGATATCGACTGTCGCATACATCCCAGGCAGGAGTTTGTGGTCCGGGTTTTTCAACATCGCGCGGATTTGCACGTTGCGGCTTGAGGCATCGACCTTCGGATTGATCGCCGAAATCTCGCCCGGAAAGGTCTTATCCTTGAACGCGTCGATCTTGACGGTCACCGGCGCGCCGATGCGAATCCTGGCGACCGACTGCTGCGGCACGAAGAAATCCAGATAGACCGGATCGAGCGCCTGGAGCGTCACGATTGCTGTGCCGGCGGAAAGATACTGGCCAAGGTCGA
The DNA here is from genome assembly GCA_035546235.1 of Xanthobacteraceae bacterium. Lineage (GTDB taxonomy): Bacteria > Pseudomonadota > Alphaproteobacteria > Rhizobiales > Xanthobacteraceae > BOG-931. The sequence goes on from DASZWK010000333.1 coordinate 7,334, forward strand.
CGGCGCGGATGCCGAGGTGGCCGGCAAACGGCGCGCGCAGCGTTTTCTTGTCGAGAATCGCCTGCTGCTGTGCGACTTGGGCCTGGGCGTTTTTCAGATTGGCCTTGTCGATGTCGAGAGTGGCCTGGCTCACGGCCTGGATCTTGAATTGCTTGATGTCGCGGTCGTAGGTGAGCTGGTTCAGCACGGCTGTGGCTTGCAGCGATTCAAGCTTGGCCACGTCGTCCTCGGAACGCAGCTTCAACAACACCGCCCCTTCCTTGACGTCGTCGCCTGAATTGAACGAGATCGAATCGACGACGCCGGAAACCTCGAGCGACAGATCGGCGCCCCTCACCGCGCGCAGGCTACCGACCGCCTCGATCTGGGGCTGCCATGGGCTGAGTTCCGCCTTGGTGGCCGAGACGATCTGCGGCGGCGCCTGCATCGAGCTCATGAATTTCTTGATCATCGCCGCCTTGAACGCCTGGAATCCGAAAATTCCACCGAACACGATGGCGACCGCGATCAGCATGATCACCATGCGTTTGGTCATTGCTTGGGCTCCGTCTTAATTCCACGCGCGCCGGCGACCAGATCGGTTGTCGTCGCAGCACCCGGCTTTTCCGGGCTGAACGGATTGGTCTCGACATCGATCCGGTTCCACCAGCCGCCGCCGAGCGCCTGGAATAAAGCGGCGGTGTCGGCAAAGCGCGCCGCTTGCGCCTGCACCAGCGCGAGCCGCGCCTGGGCGTAGCTGCGCTGCGAGTTGAGCAGGGTCACGTACGTGATCGCGCCCAGCCGGTACTGCCCGCGAGCGAGATCGAGCGTCGCCGAAGCGGCGCGCAGCGCGGCGGCTTGCGCATTCAGCGTCTTGGCATCCAATTGCAGCGCCCGCAACGCATCGGCGACGTTCTGGAAAGCGCCCAGCACGGTGTTGCGGTATTGCGCTTCGGCCACAGCGTAGGCGGCTTTGGCGGCGCGTTCCTGATGCAACAGCGTGAAGCCGTGGAACAGCGGCTGGGTGCCGCTCGCGGCGATTGTCCAGATGGTGGTGCTCGGCGAGAACATGGCGGCCACTGTCGGGCTGGCGGTGCCGTAATCCCCGGTGAGATTGAACTGCGGCAGCCTGGCGGCGATGGCAACGCCGATCTGGGCGCTCGCCTGGTGCAATTGCGCCTCCGCCGCGCGCACGTCGGGACGTTGCTCGACAAGCTGCGACGGCAGGCTAAGCGGCAGGCCGGCCGGCAGTCGCAAGGACGTCAGCATCAAGTGCTCGCGCTGTGCTTCGTTGGGAAAATGGCCGGTCAGCGCCGCCAGCACGTGGTGCTGCTGTTCGAGCTGCTTTTCCAAGGGCGGCAGCGTCGCCTGTGTGGTGGCCACCTCGGATTGCTGTGTCAGCACGTCGGTGCGGGTCGCCGCGCCGACATTGAACTGCTGCTGCACCACGTTGAGCTGATCGGTTTCCGCTTTGATGATGTCGCGCGTCGCCGCGATCTGCCCACGCAGCGAGGCTTCCGCCACGACCGCCGTCACGACATTTGAGGTGAGAGTGAGATAGGTCGCTTCCAGCTCGAAGCGCTGATACTCGGCGGCCGCCGCATTGGCCTCGATTGCGCGCCGCTGGCCGCCCCACACATCGGGCGCGAACGAGACATTCACGGTGGCCTGAAACAAATTGAAGATGAACGGCGCGCCGCCGCCGCCGAATTCGGCCGGCGAAAACTGTTCGCGCGTCGCCGATGAGTTTGCGTCAACCGACGGCAGCAATTTGCCCTTGGCGGCGTAGAGATTCTCCTTGGCCTGCCATAGCGAGGCCTGGGCCGCTTGCAGGCTAGGATTGGCTTCCAGGGCTTGCACGATCAACCCGTCAAGGTCCTTCGAGTGGAACAGCCGCCACCATTGACCTGGGATGTCGCGGCCGGGCTCGAACCTTTGGGCGGCGCCGCCGTCGCTTGCCACCGCCGGCGCCGGATGAGCTTCGGGCGTGTAGCCGGCCCCTTCGGGTGCAGGTGGAACCTTGAAGTCGGGGCCGACCGCGCAGGAGGAGAGCAACAGGAGTGCGTACGCCGCCGCCATGGCTTGCGGCCGATATCGGCCGAAACCACGTAACAATCCGAGCTGCTGCACGCCCGCCGATGGGCTGTGGGGCCCTTTGACCCGACCCGCGTTAACCACTTTGACACCACCCTGAACGGGGCAGAATAGTTATTTACTATCCGGTTAGTCAATAACTTGACTTTTTCGCCCAATTGCGGCCTAGCTGCTCCAATGGCGGTGGTTCTTGAAACGCGACCGGAAACGCGGCGGCGCCGCAAGGCGGAGCGTCCCCAGGAAATCCTTGAGGCCGCCTTCACCGAATTTTCCCGCGACGGCTACGCCACCACGACGCTCGATCGTATCGCCGAACGCGCCGGCGTGACCAAAGGCACGATCTACGTCTATTTCGAAAATAAAGAGCAGCTCTTCATCTCCATGGTGCAGGAATTCACCAAGGGGGCGGATGAAACCGTCCAGGAGATGTACGAAACCCACGAAGGCTCGACGGCCGATCTCCTGCGCGCCCAGTTCAGTTTCATCTATCAGTACATTGTCGAAGACAAACGCCGCCGCGAACTGGTGCGCATGCTGATTGCCGATGCCTCGCGCTTCCCGAAGCTGGCCGACCGCTATTTCGACGAAATCCTGCGACCCTGCCTCGACCGGCTCAAACAGGCGATCCAGCGCGGCATCGACCGCGGCGAAATACGCCAATCGCCGATCGTCAACTCGCCCCAGGTTATCATCGCGCCGATCGCGCTGGTCGATCTGTGGATGATGATGTTCGACGAGCGCCAACCGCTCGATCTGAAAGCCTATTTCGACGCCCACCTCGACATGGTGCTCAACGGGCTGCTGACGAAATAGCTGTCGCGTCCCTCGAATCTGTCCGTTCCGCGCCCCGGCGAATACGCTATAATGGCGCGTCGGAACTAGGGAGCGGCTCCATGCACGATATCGTCATTCGCGGCGGCACCATCATCGATGGCACCGGGAAGGCGTCCTTCACGGGCGATGTGGCGATTGCGGATGGACGCATCGCCGGCGTCGGCGGCAAGCAGGCCCCCGGCAAACGCGAGATCGACGCGACTGGTTTGCTGGTCACGCCGGGCTGGGTGGACGCGCATACCCATTACGATGGCCAGGCGATGTGGGACCCGCTGATCTCGCCGTCGTGCTGGCACGGCGTCACCACGGTGATTTTCGGCAATTGCGGCGTCGGCTTTGCGCCGGTGAAGAAAGAACACCGCGGCGCGCTGATGGATCTGATGGAGGGCGTCGAGGAGATTCCAAATCCGGTGCTGGCCGCCGGCCTCTCCTGGGAATGGGAGACGTTTCCGCAATTCATGGATGAACTGGAACGGCGGCCGCGCGCCATCGACATTTGCGCGCAGGCCGCGCACCTGCCGACGCGCGTCTACGTGATGGGCGACCGCGCAGTGCGCCGCGAGGCGGCGACGCCGGACGACATCGCCGAGATGCGCCGGCTGACCATCGAGGCTCTGCGCGCTGGAGCCTTCGGCTTCACCACCTCGCGCACCGATTCGCACAAGACCCCGGACGGCGAAATGGTGCCGTCGCGCGATGCCGACGATCATGAACTGCTCGGCATCGGTTCGGCGCTGGGCGTGACCGGCACCGGTGCGTTCGGCATGAACTCCGATTTCGATGACGAGGAATTCGAACTGCGCTGGATTCGCAAGCAGGCCCGCGAAACCGGCCGTCCGGTCTGGTTCCTGCTGACCGATCGCTACAGCGATCCGCAGCGCTGGCGCCGCCTGATCACGGCCGTTCACGACATGCGCGCCCAAGGCCTGCCGGTGACCGCCCAGATGGCGGGCCGACCGATCGGCGTGATGATGGGTGTCGGTACTGCGCTCAACCCCTTTACGGTGCGGCCGACCTACAAGAAACTGGAAGGCCTGCCGATCGAAGAACAGCGCCGGCGGCTGCGCGACCCGCAGGTGCGTCGGCAGATCCTCGCCGAGACGCCGTCGGAAGCCGAGATCGAAAAACTCGCGCAATTCCGTCAGGTGGTCGCCAAGGCGTTCGACAAGTTTTTCGTCATGGGCAATCCGCCGGACTACGAGCCGGGCCCGGAAAAATCGGTGGCGGCGATCGCCAGGCGCGAAGGCCGCACGCCCGAGGAAGTCGCCTACGACTATATTCTGGAAGACGGCCAGTATCTGTATTTCCCGGTGGTCAACTATGTCACCGGCGATCACGAGCCGATCCGCGAAATGCTCAACGACCCGGCGTGTTTGCTGGGCCTCAGCGATGGCGGCGCGCACTGCACGTCGATCGTGGATTCCGGCGTGCCGACCTACATGCTGACGCACTGGAGCCGCGACCGCAGCCGCGGACCGAGGCTCCCGGTCGAGATGCTGGTCAAGCGGCAGACCAGCGAAACCGCGGCCTTCTTCGGACTTGCCGACCGCGGCCGCCTTCTTCCGGGGCTACGCGCCGACGTCAACATCATCGACTACAACAAACTGCAAGTGCAGAAGCCAATCCTGGTGCATGACATGCCGGCGAACGGCCGACGCTTCGTGCAGAGAGTCGACGGCTATGAGATGACCATGACGGCCGGGACGCCGATCTTCGAGAAAGGCCAGCACACCGGCGCCCTGCCCGGCCGTCTTGTCCGCGCCGGCCGCGACCCGCAGGTATTGGCGGCCGCAGAGTAACGCTACGCCGGCCACACGGGACCGGCACTCTGCAGCCGTTCGACAAAATCCTTGGCTTCCTTGAGGCCGGCGCCGGTTTGTTCTCGGTAGCGTTTTATCGCTTCGATCTTGGCTCCGCGGCGCAGCGCCTCGATGACTTCGGACGGCGCGTTGGCGACCGGATCGTATTTAATATTGGCATTCTGTAATAGCAGATCGACTTTGGCTTCCAGCCGCGACAATGCGGCGATCCGGCCGGTAAGGGCGGCTAAACGCAGTTGCATCAGAATGATGATGACAACGGCGCACAGAACGATCACGGCAAGTGACGCGGCCATTTGGCGCTCTCCCCCATTGCGCGCTTTGCCGATACCCGGGACGAGCCCGCGTGACAAGGCAAGCTATCTCGTTAGCTTCCCATGCTTGATGCGCTGCAGAAGAACCCTGTCGGTGCCGAGCCGCCGCACCTTGTGCTTGCACTCGAACCATTCGACGCGGCTGTCACCGTCGAAGGCCAGGATTTTGCGCGACGCGCAGGTTCTGCACGCTGCGGAGTGATCGCCCACCAAAAAAGAAACCGCCCGAATGGGGCGGTTTCTACTATTTGCTCCGCATGAGCGGATCGGCCTGAGGCTTACGCCGCCTGGATATTGCCGACCGCGATCTTGCCGGTGCGCCGGTCTTCCTGCGTGTCGAAGGAGACCTTTTGGCCTTCCACCAAGCCGCGCATTCCGGCGCGCTCGAGGGCGGTGGCGTGAACAAACACATCCTTGCCGCCGTCGTCAGGTTGAATGAAGCCGAAGCCCTTCTGGTCGTTGTAGAATTTTACGGTGCCCGTTGTCATAGAGATTTCCTTTCGCTGAGCTAGGTGCACTAAAGTCCAAGACGCGCGTCTGCGCGGCTTGAATTCGACGTCTCGATGTTTGGATGGCGTCTGAACGTGCGCCTGGCATTGAGCGAAGGCGATACGGCCCGATTGTCCGGCCAAATGTCGATTGCTATAGGTAGGATGGATTCGCGGCGTTTACAAGGCGCCCAAGCGGCCGGCGAATAATCCAAGGGTCAGGTTGCGGCACACGCCTGCGGCAACAGCCCGGAACGCAGCATGGCACGCAGTTCGCGGAAGCTGATAAGCCGTCGCGTCGCTTCGTCCCAAAGCACCAGCCGCACACACGCGACGCTCTGCACCAACGTCAGCCGGCTGAAAGTCGCGAGCTGCGGGTGCTGACGCAGGACCCGCGGCAGCCGGTAATACGGTATTCGGCTGCAGAGATGATGCACATGGTGAATGCCGATATTTGCGGTGAACCAGCGCAAAATCGGTGGAAGATCGTAGTGGGAACTGCCGTGCAGCCCGGCCGTCTGCACATTCCAGGCCTTGTCGCGCGCCCAGAACGTCTCCTCGAACTGGTGCTGCACATAGAAGAGCCAGACCCCGACCGAAGCGCCGATCAGCACGATGGGCAACTGCACGAGCACGAACGGTACGATACCAACGGCCCAAATCGTGCCCGCCGCGAGCAGACAAATGATGAGATTCGTCGCCATGGTGCTGAGCCAAGGCCGCCAGCCGCTGCGCATCAAGCCGACCGGCAGCCGATTCTGCAGAAAAAACAGATAGGCGGGGCCCACGCCGAACATAACCAGCGGGTGACGGTAGAGCCGGTAGCGAAGCCGGCCCCAACGCGAGCGCGACAGATACTCGTCGACGGTCAGCGTATCGATGTCGCCCATGCCGCGGCGATCGAGATTACCCGAGGTCGCATGGTGCATGGCGTGGGTCCGGCGCCAGAAATCGTACGGCGTCAATGTCAGGACGCTGATGGCGCGGCCGACCCAGTCGTTGGCGAGCCGGTGCCGGAAGAATGCGCCGTGGCCGCAATCGTGCTGAATCATGAATAGCCGAACGAGGAAGCCAGCAGCCGGAACGGCCAGCAACAAATAAAGCCCATAGCCGAAGTGCAGTGCGAACCACATCGCCAACCACAAGAGAACCAGCGGCACGATGGTGATCAATATCTCGACGATACTGCGGCCATGATGCGGTTCACGGTAACGGGCAAGCGCCTGCGCCAAGCTCCTTACACCGGCAAGCGCGGGATCACCGCGGGCGTTCGATTTGTTGTCCAACATTTACTCCGTGGCTGGCGAGCGGTTCCGGCGGGTAAGAGGGTCCATCTCGGGATGACCGGAGCCGCCGATGATTGGTATTAGCTCTTTTTTGCGGTTATAATGTTCGTGATGCTTGAATGGTCCGCATTCAGGCGACGTCAAGCTCCTTCTGAGATCACCCATCCGATGGCCGAATTTGACTACAATGCCTCGGCTGAACTGTTCGGCACCCGAAAGCGTGCCCTAAGGGGTCAACCACTGGGTTACAGGCGATTCACGCATGCCGCCCAGGCCATCCGTTTCGCCATCGAAGAGCTTAGGCCGGACCTGCTGGTCGGCGCCTTTCTCGAAGTCGACGAGCAACGGTTCAACAGCGATCAAATCCGCCAATTGTACGAAAGCGCCAAATACCCGTTAGCTCGGCGCAGCACATAAGTCGTTTTTGACCTGACAAACTATGGGCGTCAATCGTATTGACGGACGTATTGACGGAGTGTTTGCCACGTCGCCGCAATAGAGCAGCGATGTGTTGAATTCAAGGCACCCATCGGCGCCGGGCGACCAACGGCCCATCGCGGGCGCCTTAGCGCTTTATCTTCGTCGCTTTGGGAGCGGATTTCTTGGCGCCCGGTTTTTTGGCGCCGAGCTTTTTGCTGGCACGTTCCTCAGCTTCTTTGGTAACGAGCACCTTGGCGGTAAGTTCCTGCTCATCGTCGACGGCCTGTTTGGCCAGCCGAAGCGCCTTCAAACGCGCAATTTTTTCACGAACGGCCCGGCCGTTGGCCTGATATTCCATCATTGCCTTGGCACCGTCCTTGGCGCGCTCTTCTTTCTTGAAACTTGCTTCGGCGCGGGCGTGGACTTCGCTTGACCGGGTCTCGCTGGCTCGCGTTGCCAATGGTTGTCTCCTTTTAACAGAATCGAAGTTAACGCAGATGCCCGCCTAATAGGAAGGCATTAGTTCAGCCAAATGGGCGTGGCTTTCAGGGATTTACCCCCTGTTTCTGGAAATGCCTGCACGAGCGACACAACCGCTCCTGGCGACTGCTACCGCCGGTACGCGACCACTACTCACGCAGTGGATAACGCAATGCTGCAAAAGCCAATATGACAGATATGGCTTAACAAAAAAAAAGCAATGGAAAACTCGCGCAACAGCCGGCAAGCGGCGTTCAGCGAGTGAATTTCTTGTATTTGATGCGCTGCGGTAGGACCGTGTCGGTGCCAAGCCGGCGCATCTTGTCTTGTTCGTAATCCTGGAAGTTGCCCTCGAACCATTCGACGTGGCTGTCGCCCTCGAAGGCGAGAATATGAGTGGCGATGCGGTCGAGAAACCAGCGGTCATGGCTGATAATGACGGCACAGCCGGCGAAATCCTCCAGCGCCTCTTCGAGCGCGCGCAGGGTATCGACGTCGAGATCGTTGGTCGGCTCGTCAAGCAGCAGCACGTTCGCGCCGGATTTGAGCATCTTGGCGAGGTGCACGCGGTTTCTTTCACCGCCGGACAATTGCCCGACCTTCTTCTGCTGGTCGGCGCCCTTGAAATTGAAGGCGCCGCAATAAGCGCGCGAATTGACCTCGCGCTTGCCTAACATCAATTGGTCGAGCCCGCCGGAGATTTCCTCCCATACCGACTTCTTGCCATCGAGGGAGTCGCGCGACTGGTCGACATAGCCGAGCTGCACCGACTCGCCGATCTTGATGGTGCCGCTGTCGGGCTTCTCTTGCGCGGTGATCATACGGAACAACGTCGTCTTGCCGGCGCCGTTCGGGCCGATGATACCGACGATGCCGCCTGCCGGCAGCTTGAAGGTAAGATCGTCGATCAAAAGGTTATTGCCGAAGCCTTTGCGCAGATGGTCGAAGTCGATGACGTTCTGCCCGAGCCGCTCGGCAACCGGAATGACGATCTGAGCGGTCTGCGTCTGTTTCTCGCCGGCCTTCTTCAGCAATTCCTCATAACGTTCGTAGCGCGCCTTGGATTTGGCCTGGCGAGCGCGGGGGGAAGCCGAAATCCATTCCTGTTCGCGCGCGAGCGTGCGCTGGCGCGCTTCCTCCTCGCGGCCTTCCTGCTCGAGTCGCTTCTGTTTCTGCGCTAGCCATGACGAGTAATTGCCCTCGTAAGGAATACCGCGGCCGCGGTCGAGTTCGAGAATCCAGCCAGTGACGTTGTCGAGGAAATAGCGATCGTGGGTGACAATCAGGATGGCACCGGGATACTTGCGCAGGTGGCCTTCGAGCCACATCACCGATTCCGCATCGAGGTGGTTGGTGGGCTCGTCAAGCAGCAGGAGCTCGGGTTGCTCCAGCAACAGCCGGCACAGCGCGACGCGCCGCCGCTCGCCGCCTGACAGGTTCGCCACATCGGCGTCGTCCGGTGGACAGCGCAGCGCGTCCATCGCCTGATCGACCTTCGAGTCGAGATCCCATAAACCCTTTGCTTCGATCTCGTCCTGGAGCTTGGTCATCTCGTCGGCGGTTTCGTCCGAATAGTTGACCGCGAGTTCGTTGTAGCGGTCGAGGATGGCCCGCTGCGGCGCCACGCCCTCCATGACGTTTTCGCGCACTGACTTTGCCGGGTCGATCTGCGGTTCCTGCTGCAAATAGCCGACGCGGGCGCCGTCGGCCGCCCAGGCCTCGCCGTTGAACTCGGTGTCGAGCCCCGCCATGATACGCAGCAGCGTAGATTTACCGGAGCCGTTGACGCCGAGCACGCCGATCTTGGCGTCCGGATAGAAAGACAGATTGACGTTATCCAAAACCTTGCGGTTTCCCGGATAGGTCTTGGACAGACCTTGCATGTGATAGATGAACTGACGGGCCATATTGCACCGGGCTTCCTGCCCTGCCCTCTTTTTGCGCCAATGTATGGGAAGTTGGCGCTGATGTAGCGACTGACTAGCTAAAGGGCAAGCCGCCGCAACCGGGCGTTCGCGTGTACACCGATCCCGACCTCATTCCATTTGAGCCTCCCGCACGGCCGCTTGGCCTGCGCGGGCTGCCGCTGACGTTTCGCAACTACATCGAGACGATTCCGCGCTCGGCCTACGAACAGGGCGTCACGGACCTGGGCAGGACCCGCCGCGACATTATCCTGGTCGCCGAACCCGACCTGATCGGCGAAATCCTTGTCGGCAAGGCGGACGCCGTCCTGCGCGACCCGGTGACCCGGCGGGCCTTTGCGCCCGCGATCGGCGCCAAATCGATCTTTCTCGCCGAGGACGCCGATTGGCGCTGGCAGCGGCGCGCAGTGGCGCCGATCTTCCGCCACGAGATGCTTATGTCGTTCGTGCCGATTTTCAGCGCGATGGCGCAGCGGCAGGTCGAACGCTGGCGCACGCACGGCGGGACTCAGCAGGTCGATGCCGCAGCGGCGATGACCCGCACCACGTTCGATATCATTGTCGACGCGCTGCTCGGCGGCACGGCCAATCTCGATGCTGAAAGCTACAGCCGCGCGCTGAGCCAAAGCTTCAACACCATTCCGTGGCAGATCATTTACGTGCTGTTTTCGCTGCCCGAGTGGCTGCCCTATCCGGGCCGCCGCCGCGCCTACCGGGCGCGGGATTTCCTGCGCCAGGATCTGCTGCGGATCGTTGCGGCCCGCCGCGCCGCCCCCTCGACGCATGGGGACCTGCTCGATTCACTGCTCGCCGCCCGCGATCCGGAAACCGGCCGAAGTATGAGCGACCAGGAGGCCGTCAATAACCTCCTCACCTTCATTATCGCGGGCCACGAGACGACGGCCGTGGCGCTCAGCTGGACGCTTTGGCTTCTCGCCAAGGACCAGGAGAGCCAGCAACGCGTATTCGAGGAGGTTGTCGCCGTCGCCGCGGATGCGCCGATCGCAGCCCCGCACATCGAACAGCTGTCATTCTGCCGTCAGGTGATCCAGGAGGCCATGCGGCTCTACCCGCCGGCGCCCGGCATCGGCCGCGAGGCGAAGACTGCGTTCGAACTCGGCGGCAGGCCCATCAAGGCCGGCACCCGCATCCACATTCCGGTGTTCGCGCTGCATCGTAATGTACGGCTGTGGAAGCGGCCAAATGCCTTCGACCCCGACCGGTTCGCGGCCGAACCGGTGAAGGCGCGATCGCGCTACGCCTACCTGCCGTTCGGGGGCGGTCCACGCATCTGCATCGGCGCCGGATTTGCGATGCTTGAAGCTGCCGCGATCCTCGCCACGTTGGTTCGCGCCTTGCGCTTCGCGCCAGTGGCCGGTCACAAGCCAAAGCCCGTTGCGCGCGTGACGCTGCGGCCCGCCGGGGGCATGCCGCTCCTGGTGACCGACCGCTAGCCCGCACCGTCGAGACCAGTCGAGCCTATCTCGGCAATTGCGGTAAAAGTTCCTCAACACTAATCCAAATTGGACCTTTCGGCCGCCCAATTCGTACCAAATTTTAATGATTTCTCCGCAACAATAAGGTCAAACGAGCGTTTGAAAAATAGAACGCGCGTATTCGGGAGCGAAGCCCAGAAGGGCCTGGTTAACAAAGGCCAACGGGAGCGTGTCATGTGGCGCAATTTGGCGAAGGCAATGCGTGAGTTGCAGCGTGGCTTGGGCGAGGGTGGCGCCTATCGGCCCGAGCGGCACTTTATGCGCGGCCCCGGCCCGAAATGGCACGCCAAATACGGCAACCTTGCTCCCAAGTCGACAGCTGCCCCGCGCAGTTCGTCGCTCATCGTGCCTAAGGCCGCCGAGCACCACGCC
>DASZWK010000334.1:0-1768 GCA_035546235.1 Xanthobacteraceae bacterium
GGCAGCGTCGGCGAGGACGCGCGCATCGACGCGGAGCGGCTGGAGCCGTTCTACGCCCACTGCGAAAAGCTTGGTCTGCCCCTGTTCCTGCATCCGACCGACGTGACTTTCCAGGACATGTTGTCGGACGGCTACGATGGCGCGCTGCATCTGACACTCGGCCGCGTCATCGAGGTCAGCGTTGCGGCGATGCGGATTATTTTCTCCGGGCTGATGGAGCGTCATCCCAACCTGAAAATCGTGATGTCGCATACCGGCGGAGCGCTGCCGTATCAGGCCGGCCGCATGGACAAAAACTCCAAGGCGGCAAAACTACCGAGGCCGGTGCAGGATTACATGAAGCGCATGTACACCGACACGGTGTCGCCGCACGCCGCCGGCATCAAGTTCGCGATCGACTATTACGGCATCGATCACGTGATGTACGGCACCGACTACCCGTGCTGGGATCCGTTCCCGTGCCTCAAGCTGATCGACGAAATCCCACTGTCGGCGGCCGATAAGCAGAAGCTGTTCTATGACAACGCGCGGCGGATTCTGAACCTGAAGGATCCGGCGCCGAAGGCGCAGCCGTCGAAACGCGAGCCGGCGCTGGTCTGAACAAGCCTGCCGCTGTCTCTGAATGTCGGAGCAATCCGTTGCCATCATCGGCGGCGGCCCGATCGGGCTGGCGCTTGCGCTTCATCTCGACATGTATGGCCGGGTGAGCGTTACGGCCGTGTGCCGTAGAGTCTCCCTTGTTGGTGTCCCTTTTTGGTCCCAAGGGCGGCCACCACAGGGCCGCTCTTACTTCGGCGCAAAGCGATCGTCGATCGACTCCCATTTGTCGTAGCCGACCAGCTTCTTGTAGCTCTCGAAATCCATGCCGTCGTTGCGGCGGGCGAATTTGCCGGATTTCATGTCGAGCAGCACGGTCTCGATCGCCTTGGCGGCGTGCATCACGGTGTCGAGGCCGAGCACCGCGCAGTGAAAGCCGAGCTCGCCTAATTCCTCCATCGATAGAATGGGCGTGTGGCCGCCCATCAGCGGGTTGCAGATTTGCGGCACGTCGAATTCTTTGCCGATGCGCTTGAGTTCGTCGATCGAGCGCGGCGCCTCGATGAAAATACCGTCGGCGCCGGCGCGGATGAATTGTTCGGCGCGGCGCATGGCCTCGTCGAGATCGTAGACCGCACGCGCGTCGGTGCGCGCCAGGATCCAGGTCTCCGGATTGATGCGTTCCGCGCAGGCCACTTTAATTTTGGCCACGGCGAGTTCGATGGGTACGACCTTCTTGCCGACCATGTGGCCGCAGCGTTTCGGCCATTGCTGGTCTTCGATCAGGATGGCGGAGACGCCCATGCGCTCGTAGGTCTGCACCGTGTGCACGACGTTCTTCACGTCGCCGTAGCCGTCGTCGCCATCGACGAAGACGGGCAGGTCGCATGCCATCATGATGTCGCGCACGCAGGCCGAGATTTCGCCGAACCCTTTTAGCCCGACGTCAGGTACGCCATAGCGCGCGCCGACCGCCGGAAAGCCGCCGATGAAATAGGTCTCGAAGCCGATCTGCTGGATGAGCCGGGCGCTGAGCGCATCGTGAGCCCCAGGCACGACCAGGAAGCGCTTTTCGGCGACGGCTTTGTTGATGATCTGACGAAAGCTCGCTGGCATTGAAATTCCCGTAGCCCGGATGAGCGAAGCAAAATCCGGGATTTTGCTGAGGTATTGTCCCGCATGTCGCTTCGCTCATGCGGGCTACAAGTTTAGGAGCTGTGGGTGATCAGGC
>DASZWK010000335.1:0-1759 GCA_035546235.1 Xanthobacteraceae bacterium
GTCAAGCCACCGCTGCCCCCGGAACCCGGGCGCTTCCGGCAGCCAACGGACGTCGCCTGGGATCCGGCGGGCGATATCTTCATCAGCGACGGCTACATCAATTCGCGCATTGCCAAGCTCAACAAGAATGGCGACTGGCTCAAGTCATGGGGCGAACCCGGCAACGGTGAAGGCCAGTTCAGCACGCCGCATAACATCGCTGCCGACGCCAGCGGGTTGCTCTATGTCGCGGATCGTAACAACCGTCGCATCCAGGTGTTCGACAGCGACGGCAAATATCTGCGCACGATCCGCATCGACATTCCGCCGCCGGCCGACGCCCAGCCGGCCATCGGCAAGAAGCCCAATCTGACGGACTATCTCCAGAAAGGCGGCACACAGACGCCGGGCGCGCCGTGGGCGCTGTGCATCACACCGCCGCCGAACCAGGTGCTTTACGTCTCCGATGCCTTTCCGGGTCGAATCTATAAGCTCACGCTCAGCGGCAAGGTGCTTGGTATGTTCGGCCGGTCGGGTAAGCAGCTCAAGGAGTTCGGTTGGGTACATGCCATTGCTTGCCCTAACGAGAATACGCTCTATGTCGCCGAAATCCTCAATTGGCGTGTGCAGAAACTGATTTTGCATCCGAGCGGCTCGCACGCGGCGAATTAAGAGCGCGGGCAGCGACACATCGAGCGATCGAATTGTCCAACTCAGAACAAGGCGCCATCGCGCGGCTCGCCGAGCGCGCCGCGGCAGTGGGCCTCGGAGATTTCTCGCCGAAGGCCGTCGAGCAGGCCAAGCTCATCCTGCTCGACACGCTCGGCTGCGGCTTCGCCGCGCTGAGTGATGAATGTGCCGGCGCGGTGCTGGCAACCGTGCAGGCTTTTGGCGAAGCGCCGCATTGCACCCTGATCGGCCGCGCGCAGCGAACGAGCGCGCCGAGCGCGGTGCTCGTGAATGGCACGCTCATTCGTGTGCTCGACCTCAATGACTACGTGGTCGGCGCCGCAGCAGCGAGTGGCGCGCGCGGCGGCCACCCGAGCGACAATATTCCGGTTGCGCTGGCCGCCGCCGAGCTATCCGGATCGAGCGGCGGCGATCTGCTCGCCGCGATCCTGCTCGGCTACGAAATCTACGGCCGCGGCAAAGCGCTGATGGACGCCCACTCGCCCTGGGACGGCATCAGCATTTCGGGCTTGGCCGCGCCGGCGATGGCGGGCCGGCTGCTGCGGCTTGCTCGCCACCAGCTCGCGCATGCAATTGCGCTCGGCGCGGCGCGCGCACCGACGCCGGTTGGAGTGCGCGAGGGCGCGATTTCGGCGGCGAAGTCGATCGCCAACGCACTGATCGCGCAGAACGGCATGCAGGCAGCGCTGCTCGCCGCGCAGGGCGTCACCGGACCGATCGATCTGTTCGAAGCCGAGCGTGGCTTGCGATTGGTCTTTGCGCATCGGCCCGACACAGCGGCTGACATTCTGGGCGCACCCCTGCCGACCGACGGCTTCATCGGCAAGGTGGCGGTCAAGGCATACCCATGCTTCGCCGGCGCCCAGAGCGCGGTCGCCGCCGCGCTAGAGTTGCACCGTCTTATCAAAGGCGACCTCGATCGCCTCGACGGCAAGATCCGTGTCGCTCTCGCCGACCTGCCGATCGTGCGCCGGCAAATGTCCGATCCCGGACGTATCAAGCCGCAATCGCGCGAAGCCGCCGACCATTCGCTGCAGTATCTCATCGCCGTTGCGCTGATCGACGGCACCTTCGGGCTCGGCCAATTCGA
>DASZWK010000336.1:0-16513 GCA_035546235.1 Xanthobacteraceae bacterium
CCGCGCCGCGGATGTCGGGGACGAACCGCTGCTGTTGGCACGGCTTGCTCCAACCGTTGTGGCGCGCGACCGGCTCGCCGGCGCGGAGGCCGCACGCTTCGGCGGGGCCGGCGTCATTGTCATGGACGATGGCTTTCAAAACCCGTCGCTGCAGAAAGACCTCTCCATTTTGCTCGTCGACCAGCGGCAGGGCATCGGCAACGGCTGGATTTTTCCGGCCGGCCCTTTGCGGGCGCCGTTCGAAGCCCAACTCGCACGCGCGCAGGCCCTTGTGACTGTCGGCCGGGGCGACGGCGCCGCGATCGTGGAACGGGCCGCCCGCCGGCGCGGCATGCCGATCTTTCGCGCTCGTATCGAACCTGATCCGCAGACACTGGCTGCGCTCGTCGGTCGCAGAGTCCTCGCATTCGCCGGGATCGCCGATCCGGAAAAATTCTTTGCAACGCTCGACGAGGCCGGCATCGTTATTGCCGCGCGGCAGCCGTTTGCCGACCATCATCGCTACACGGCGGCCGAGGCGCGCGATCTGCTGGCGCGCGCGGAGGCCGAGAACCTGCTGTTGCTCACGACCGAGAAGGACCACGTGCGGCTCGGCGGCAATCGAGACCTTGACGTGCTCACCGAACGCGCCAGCGCCTTGCCGGTACGGCTTGTCATCGAGGAAGATGAAGGATTCAGGCAGATGGTGCTGACGGCCGCGCAGCCCGGCGCCGCCCGCCGATAACAGCGTTCTACTTTTTTTGCGTATAGGTCGCGGCGTGGCGCTGCATGACCGCTTCAGGAGAAATGTAGGCCTCCTGCAGGTCGACGCTCCAGTACCGCAGCTCCTCCAGCGGGATTTCAGCGCCGGTCACGGCGCAGCGCACGAACGCACCCGGGCGAATGACGCGAAAATCGCCGTCGAGATACTTGACGTCAGCTTCGCCGGGCAAGGGTGTCGGCCGATCGGTGCGATTGAGCAAATGCATCTCCCTTGGCGGCCCGCCCGCCCGGCTCGCCATGCCTCTCCAACATAATAGCCCGCCCGTTGCAACGAAACCCTCTTACTTTTGATCGGACCGGCGCTGCGCCGCGTCGCCGCGGCATGCTATGGTTCGCGGGGCAGCCGAGTGATGCGGCAGTTGATCCGGCAGTCATGGACATTCGGACATACGTAAGTGCGCTCGCCGGCGCGATAGTGTGTATGTCGGCCTGCGCGGTGCTGTACGCGGCGCCCGGCGCCGCCGCGGAAAATATCGATATCCGCGAAAGCGACCTGACGCTACGTGCGCAGCTTTACCGGCCGCACGGACCGGGGCCGTTCCCGGCCGTGGTCGCACTGCACGATTGCGGCGGCATCGATCGACCGTCCGCCGGTAGCACGCAGCTCTACGGCGAATGGGCGACGCTGCTGACCGCGAAGGGATTTATCGTCGTTTTTCCGGACTCCTTTGGCTCACGCGGCCTCGGCCCGCAATGCCGCGTGCGCCAGCCCAAGGTGCGGGCGTCGCGCGAGCGGGTCGCCGACGCCAATGCGGCACGGCATTGGCTGGCGAGCCAGCCATTCGTGCAGCCGAAGCACATTTCGCTGCTCGGCTGGTCGAGTGGCGCTATCGCCGCGCTGTGGGCCGTGCGCCCGAACGCGGCGCCACGCGACGGCAGCGCCGACTTTCGCTCGGCGGTCGCGTTATATCCCGGCTGCCGGCGGCTGCGTCAGACCGCATGGAGCGCACGCGTTCCGACCCTGATTCTGATTGGCAGCGCCGACGACTGGACGCTGGCCTCGACCTGCCAGCAGATGGTCGCCGGCGCCCGCGGGCGGAGCGCCCGCGCCGACATCGTGGTCTATGCCGGCGCGCACCACGAATTCGACCGTGCCAACACGCCGTTGCGGCTGCGCACGGGACTGGCGCGCACCGCCGACCCCGGCGGCCGGGCGCATCGCGGCACCAATCCCGCGGCGCGGGCCGATGCGCTCAAACGCGTGCCGCAATGGCTGGAGCGCTGACACAGCCGTTCAGCAGGCTGCGTTCACCCGCTACCACATGTGAACGCGCTGGTCCGGGGGCAGATAATTTTTGTCGCCGGGTTTGACGCCGAACGCCGTGTACCACTCATCCTGATTACGGGTGATGCCGATCACCCGGTATTTGTCTGGCGTGTGGACGTCGGAGAGAATCTGCTGACGCACCGCGCCGTCCTGCTCCTTGGTGCGATAGCCCTGCCCCAACGCCGAAAAGAAGCGCTGATCGCCAGTGAAGCCGTCGAGCACCGGCGCCGGCTTGCCGCCAAGCGACAAGTGATATGCCTTCAGGGCGATCGCTTCGCCGGCGTTGTCCGCGATGTTCTCGCCCATGGTCAGCGCCCCGTTGACGTGCAAACCGGGCAGCGGCTCGAAGGCATCGTACTGCGCCCCAAGCGTCTTCGCCTTCGCCTCGAAGGCCTCGCGGTCGGCCGGAGTCCACCAGTTGTCGAGCGAGCCGTCGAGACCGAATTTCGAGCCCTGGTCGTCGAAACTGTGGCTGATCTCGTGGCCGATCACCACGCCAATGGCGCCGTAATTCACCGCAGCATCGGCGTTCGGATCGAAGTATGGCGGCTGTAGGAATGCCGCGGGAAAGAGCAGCGCGTTGGCCAAAAAGTTATTGGCTGCGTTCACCGTCTCAGGACCGTATGGCCACTCCGTCCGATCCACCGGCTTGTCGAGCCTTACCAATTTGCGGCGCCAGCTGAAGACATAGCCGCGTTCAACATTGCCGAGCAAGTCGCCGCGCCTGACCACGTAACTCGAGTAATCCCGCCAGTGGGCCGGATAGCCGATCTGGACCGACATATGGTGCAGCTTTTCGAGCGCCTTGTCGCGCGTGGCCGGCGTCATCCAGGTCAAGGTCCTGATGTCCGCGTCATAGGTCTTGATAAGATTATTGACCAGCGCAACGATTTTGGCCTGAGCTTCGGGGGGAAAATATTTGTCGACATAGAGCTTTCCGAGAGCAAAACCCATCCGGCCTTCGAGAAAGTATAACGCACGGGTTGCGCGGGGGAGCTGTTGCGAGCTTCCCGACATCACCGTTCCAAAAAACGCGAAGCTCGCGTCGTCGAATGTCTTCGGTAGATAAGCTGCTTGGTCGTCGAGGTAATGCACAGCAAGGTAATCACGCCACACCGGGACCGGGGTTGCGGCAAATATCTGCGCGATCTTCGGGAACGCGCTGAGCTGCGCCACAATCACCTGGCGCTCGCCACTCGGACCGGACTGCGAAATGCCGCGCGCCTTGATATAGGAGTTCCAAGGAAACTGCGGCGCCAGCGCCTTCAACTGGGTGAAGGACATTGGATTATAGACCTTGTCGACGTTGCGGTTTTCAGTGTCGGACCACTGCGCCTGCGCGAGCTTGTATTCGAGATCGTAGACCGCGGCGGCGCGCTTGTCGGCATCGTCGAAACCAGCGAGCGTTAACATCTGCGCCAAGTGCTTCTTGTAAGCCTCGCGTACCGTCGCCAGCGCCTTGTCGTCCTTGAGGTAATAGTCGCGATTCATCGGCAACCCGGATTGGTCCGCAGTCACGACATAACGGTTCGAGTCCTTGAGATCGGCGTCGATGTCAAGGGAAAGAGGGCCGGCCAGGCCGAGATCAGGGCGCCCCATCGCGGAGGCCACATCATCCAGCGTCTTCAAACCGGCAATAAAATCGAGGTCGCTTTTTGCCGGCGTGAGACCCGCCGCGTCGATGGTTTTCTGATCGACGTATGCGTCGTAAAGATCGCGCAGCTTTTTCTCGTCAGTGCTCAGACTATCATAAGGCTTTGCAGCCAGCGCAGCGATGATGCCTTTCAGACGATTTTCAGTTCGAATTTCGATATCATCGGACACTCCCGTGCTGACGCGGTCCGGGGGGATGATCGCGCTTCTGTACCAGGTGCCGTTGACATACATGAAAAAGTCGTCGCCGGGCTTGACGCTCTTGTCCATCGCCGACAGATCGATGCCCCAGCTGCCGAATTTCGGCGCGTTCTCGCTTGAGCTTGAGCCGGCGAACGTCGCCGTGCCGCCGCACAGCAACGTCATTGCGGCGAGCACAGCAGCGCCCGCTTGCGGCTTTCGCCACCGTAATTGAATTCTCCGCATTATTTCCCCTTCCCGTCTCTTCCAGTGCGCACGTTCCTGCGCACAGCCGTAACATGGTTTGGTTCAAAACAAAGCGCGCCAGCTCCGCAACGATCTCGTCGCGACCTTATGACGCCGAATTGCAGCGGGGTCGAATGCATAACGCGCCGCGCACGATTTCTCGGCGCAAAGTTCCCGGCATGGAACACACCTGACGCAATGCCGTGCTCACACACGGCGATTTTCCGCCCTGACCGGGGCGGCGTTTCACGGTATGCTTTCCTCGGGGAGGATACAGCCATGGCGTCGATTACGGAGTCCGCACGCTTCGATTACATCGTGGTCGGCGCCGGCTCGGCCGGCTGCGTCCTTGCCAACCGGCTCACCGCATCGGGCCGCCACCGCGTCCTGCTCTTGGAAGCGGGCGGCCACGATCGCCACATGTGGATCCACATCCCTCTCGGCTTCGCCAAGCTATTCAACAACGCCAAGGTCAATTGGCTCTACAAGAGCGAACCTGAGCCGGAGCTCAACAACCGCCAGGTGATCCAGCCGCGCGGCAAGGTTTTGGGCGGTTCGAGCTCGATCAACGGGCTCCTCTATATCCGCGGCCAGAGAGAAGATTTCGACCACTGGCGCCAACTCGGCAACACGGGCTGGTCCTTCAGTGACGTGCTCCCCTATTTCCGCCGCTCCGAGGACCAGGAGCGCGGCGCAGACGATCTGCACGGCGTCGGCGGTCCGCTGACGGTGTCCAACGTCTGCGAGCCGCACCCGCTGTGCGAAGCATTCCTCGCCGCGGCCGAGGCGGCCGGCATTCCGCGCAATGACGATTTCAACGGACCGCAGCAGGAAGGCGCCGGCTATTTCCAGCTGACGGCGAAGAACGGCCGCCGCTGGTCGACCGCAGCCGGCTATCTCAAGGCGGCCCGCCGCCGGCGTAATCTCGCGCTGGTGACCGACGCGCTGGCGACACGCGTCCTGTTCGACGGACGGCGCGCGATCGGCGTCGAATATCGCAAAGGCGGCACCGCGCACACCGCCTACGCCGATGGCGAAGTGATCCTGGCCGGCGGCGCGTTCAATTCGCCGCAGCTCCTTCAGTTATCAGGACTTGGTCCGGCAAAGACCTTGCGCGAACTCGGCATCACGGTGTTGGCCGACATGCCGGGCGTCGGCGCCGACCTGCAGGACCATTTGCAGGTCCGCACGCAATTGCGCTGCACCGAGCCGATCACCGCCAACGACGTGCTCAACGACTGGCGCCACCGCTGCGGCGCCGGCCTGCGTTACGTGCTGCAGCGCAAAGGCCTCCTGAGCATCGGCGCCGGCTATGCGGGTGCGTTTTTGAAGACGCGGCCGGAACTGGCGACGCCGGACGTGCAGTTTCATTTTCTGATTTTCTCCACCGAGACCGCCGGCGCCAACGTGCATCCTTTCTCGGGCTTCATGGCCTCGGTCTGCCAATTGCGCCCGGAGAGTCGCGGTTTCGTCCGCATCAAATCGAGTGACCCGGCCGTGGCGCCGGCGATCCAGCTTCGCTACCTGACGAGCCGCAACGACTGCGACACCATTGTCGCCGGTTTCAAAAAGTTGCGCGCGGTGATGAACCAGCCGGTGATGCGCCGCTATATCGCCGAGGAGCTCAAGCCGGGGGCGGCCTGCATCAGCGACGACGATATCCTCGCCTACGCGCGGGCGACCGGCACGACGGTCTATCATCCGACCTCGACCTGCCGCATGGGCTCCGACCCGAACGCCGTGGTCGACGAGCGGCTGCGCGTGCGCGGCTTCTCCGGCTTGCGCGTGATCGACGCCTCCATCATGCCGACCGTCGTCTCCGGCAACACCAACGCCGCCACCGTGATGATCGGCGAGAAGGGAGCCGACATGGTGCTGAAGGATGCGGGGGCCGTCCCGCTGGCAGCATCGGCCTAGACTTCCCGGCAACGCCCCGCGTTGCTAGGCTCATGACGCGACCGCGATCAGAAAAGAACTTCCCTTCGACCTTTGCCCCGGAGCTTTGCCCATGTCGATGACGCCACCCTCGCCGCCGCCGCAAATACAGACCCAACCGGCGGTGTCCAACACCCAGCTCGCGCTCGTCGTCTACATTCTCTATTTCACGTCCTACGTGATCGGGATCACCGCCATCGTCGGCGTCGTCATCGCCCATGTCCAGATCGGCAGCACCACCGATCCGATGCTGCGTTCACACTACCAATGGCAAATTCGAACCTTCTGGATCGGCATATTGTATTTCGTCATCGGCGTGGTGTTGTGCTTCGTCCTGATCGGGATTCTCGTCTTGTTGTTCTGGTTCATCTGGACACTGGTGCGCACCGTCAAGGGCGTGCTCGCGCTCAACGAAAACCGGCCGATCGCCAATCCGACGTCGTGGCTCTTTGGATAGCTGGTGCCGGCGCGCGAGGCCATCCGCGATCGCTCAGCCCTTGGCGCCCGCCATCAGCTTCTTCATGTAATCGAGCGCGGCAGGCGATGCGTGCGCCATGTCATCGAGCGCCTGGCTGATCGCGTCCGCCGTGACCGGGCTGATATCGACGCCGAGCTTGTTGCCCTCCGCGATGAAGGCAGGATCGCGGTGCGCGGCATCGAACGCCGTGCGCAGCGCCGCCAGCCGTTCGGCCGGCACGCCGGGCGGCGCCGCATAGGGCCGCGCCATGGTGAGGAGCGGCGTCTCGGCAAACACGATCAGCTCGCGCGCCTTGGCGTCGAGCGCGAGTTCGCGCGCGGTCGGCACATCCGGCAAATCGGGATGGCGCGTGCGCCGCGCGAACTGCACGAGAATATGGAAACCGCTGTCGGGCTTGAGCCACTGCGGCCGGGATGTCTTGACGTAGGAATAATCGAACGTGCGGCCGTCGACCTCGCCGCGCTCGACGGCAAGCACGATGGCGGGCGTCGCGGTATAGCCGAGCACCTGCTTGATGCGGATGCCGATGGTGTCGCGCAGGATTTTCGGCACATCGGCGTCGGTGCCGCCAGCGCCTGTGCCGCCGAGCACCAGCGGCGGGCTATCGGGCTTGCGCGCCTCGGCGATGGTATGCACCGGCGCCTTGGGTCCGAGCACCAGCACATAGGCATCGTTGGCATAGCTCGACGACGACCCGACCCAGCCGAACTTGTGCACATCGAATTTCACGTTGGGATCGACGCCGAGGAGCCCCAGAAGCGGCGTGTCGCGCGCGATCAGCGCGAATGCTGTGCCGTCCTTCGGCGCGTTCACGTAGGTGTAGTTGGCGGCGCGCATCGAGCCCGCGCCCGGCATGTTCTGCACCACGATGTCGGGATGGCCGGGGATGTACTTGCCGAGGTAGCGCGCCACGAGGCGCGCGGTGATGTCATAGCCACCGCCCGGCCCATAGCCGACCAGGAGCGTGATCTGCTTGCCGCGATAGAAATCGGCGACCGCGTTTTGCGCACGCGCGGTGCCGGCCAACGGCGCGGCAAGGCAGGCGGCCGCCAAACCGCTCACGGCCTGTCTGCGGTCCATCCCCGGAATCCTCCCTGCTTCCAGCAACGCTCGCGGTCAGGCGGCGAGGTTGCCGAAACGCGCAAGATTTTGCCTTTGCTTCTCGTTGCGCGGCTGCAGTTTGAACAGCCGCGCGGCGTTGCCGCCGAGAATATTGTGCTTGGCCTTCTCGGACAGGAACGGCAGGTCCCAGATCGTCGACGGCAGGTCGAAATCCCAGTGCGGATAATCGGAGGCGTACATCAGCTGCGTCTCCGCATTGATCATGCGGAACGTACACTCGAGCGCCACCATGTCGACCCGTTCCATCGGCTGCGACGCGTAATACATGTCGCGCATGTAATCGCTCGGCTTCTTTTTCAGGAGCGGATATTCGGACGCGCGCAGCATGAACTCGTGATCGAGCCGCTGCATCAGGAACGGCACCCAGGCGAGGCCGCCCTCGATCCAGATCACCGGCAGTTTGGGAAAGCGCTCGCCGAGCCCGTTTGTCACCCAGTTGGTCACGTGCAGGATATTGAAGAACGGGAAGCCCAGCGCGTGCACCGAGGCGAAGCGGTTGAGGCCCTTGAAGACCGGCTCGCCGACATTGACAGCGGAGTGGAACGCCAGCGCCAGCCCGCGCTCTTCGATGGCGCGGAACACCTTCATGTTGGCGTTGTGATGAATCGGCAAGGTGCGCGCCGAGGTCACCAGAAAACCGGTCACGCCCTTGGCGTCACCGAACGTCTCGATCTGGCGCAGCGCCTCGTCGGGTTCTGTGATCGGCAGCGACAGCATTGAATAGAGCCGTCCGTCGCTTTCCGGCAGCGCCTTTTCGACGAGCCAGCGGTTATAGGCCCAGCACAGCTCGATCTCCATTTCGGTCGACGGATGCAGCCCGACCGCGAGCAGCATGGTGGGAAACAGGCACGAATAGTCGACGCTCATCGCGTCCATCCAGCGCCGGCCCAGTTCGACGTCGCGCATCTTGCCGGATTGCGTCTTCTCCGAGGACCGCAGCGGATAGCGCGTGATGCGGCCGCCCATGTCCTGAAAACTCACTTGGCTCGGCGTCAGCGTTTGCCGCCCCTTGGCGCGGCCGGCGAGCACCAGTTGGCGCAGCACGTCGTTCTCGATGAAGGGGAGGAATTCGTCGAAGCACTCGTTCTCGTAGTGATGCGAATCGACATCGGCGACCAACACATCGTCGAGGCCGCGCTCATGGGCCTGGCGGCGGGCGTGCGCCAACAGGCGGCTGGTATCGAGTTCTTCGACGGAAACGCGGCGGCCGCGGTCGGCGAGAAGGTCCATTGGCGAGACTCCGGCGGAAATTCGGCAGATCCGAGTTGGCGCAAACGAATGCGCCGCGCCGAGGTTGCTCGGCGCGGCGCCAGATTGACGCGTTTCGGCGGGAAAAGCCACCCGCCAGCGGCAGGTTTAAGCGCTGGATAATTTCTACGTCCGGTGAAGAGTTACCACCAGCGGCAATACCGATTGCCGTTGACCCACCCGCAGTGCCAGTGGCGATGATAGCCCCAGCCCCAACGGTGATAGCCCCAGCCCCAGTGCCGGTAGCCCCAATGCCGGTAGCCCCAATGGCCCCAGCGCACTTGCGTCACGGTGCCGTGGTCGGCGGCGACGCCTGCCGGCAATGATGCGGCGGGAGCGGCTTGCGCGGCCGACGCGGCCGCGAGAGTCATTGCGGCGACGAGGCCGGCAAAGACAGTCTTTCTCATGTGAACCTCCTTGGATGCGAACGAACGTCCGCTGTATTTAGTAGACTCAAACATGATGGCGGTTCGGCGGCGCGAAGAAAAAGTGTGCGATTGAATCAACCTGAACAAATAGTCAGAATATTCATCTGCAATTCGTCAGCAATCTTCGGATGCGCGTAATCCGCTTGGCGGATCGCAGCATCGTCAGATGAACAAAAAGTAAGAATTGGCTTCGACGAAGCGCTCAGCCCAGATTGAACAGCGCCATGGCGTTGTCGCGGCCGATTTTACGACGATCGATTTCAGCAATGTCCGCGTTGTCGAACCAGGCCGCGCCCTGCGCGTGATCCTCGAACGGATAATCGACGGCGAACAACAGACGGTCGACGCCGACAGTGAGGATGGCCTGGATCAGCGACGGCGTGGAGAAGTGGCCGCTGGTCGTGAGGTAGAAATTTTGACGAAAATAATCACCCATCGTCCGCTTCGCCGGCCGGCCCGGCACGTGGCGCAGGCGGTGATCGAGCCGCCACAAATCGTAAGGGATGCGCTCGCCGAGATGGCCGAGCACGATCTTGAGCGCCGGGCATTCGTCGAACAGACCGGACCCCATCAGCTTGAGCGCGTGGATCGCCGTTTCCTCGGCAAAACCCCACGGCGAGCCGACCAGATACGGATGGCCCTCATAGGCTTGGCGGCGGCTCGGCAACGGATCGCGTGGATGCAGATAAAACGGCACGCCAAGCCGCTCGACCTCCGCCCAGAATGGCCGGAATTGCGGCACGTCGTAATAGACCGCGGTGTCGGCCGCCCCGACCTGCGAAAAGCCGTTGACGAGAACGCCCTTGAAATTGAGCGCGCCGACGCAACGCTTCAGCTCCGCGATCGCCGCATCGGGATCCTGCATCGGCAGCGCGCCGAGCGCGGCGAAGCGATCCGGCCGCTTGGCGACAATCTCGGCGAGCGCGTCATTCGCCTTGCGGGCGACCTCGACGGTCTTCGCCGCTTCAAAAATGCCCTGAACGGCGTTCGAGTTGAGCGACAGCACCGCCATCTCGATGCCGTTTGCGTCCATCTCGGAAAGCCGCGCGCCAAAAACATCGAGCAGCTTGCCCGATAGCGCCGACCAATACGGCCCCGGATAACGCGACTCGCTGCCCTTGGTCTCTTCGATGCGAAAATGTTCTTCGACCGCAATCTTGCCCTGCATCCTCTTCTCCGGCCTGCACACTCTCGCGCGCCGCCGACAACCTGCGATAAGATACCGGCAAAGTCACGCGGGTTCACACGGTCATGACCACATCCGGCAAAATCGTTCTGCAGCGCGACGGCAAGCGCGAGTACGACGCCTATCTGGCACGGCCCGCCGGTGCTGGGCCAAGTGCCGGGCCAAATTCTGGGCCGAGCATCATGATCTTCACCGAGATGTTCGGCATGGCCCGGCACAATTTCGAGCTGGCCGATGCCTATGCGCGGCGCGGCTTCCATGCGCTGGTGCCGAATCTGTATTGGCGCTCGTCCTTTCCGGGAGAGCTTGGCTACAATGAACCGGACCGCTCGGCTGCCTTTGCGCGGCTTGCGGCCTTCGATGTCGATGCGGGCGGCCGCGACATTGTGACGGCGGTCAAATGGCTGCGCGATCAGCCGTCAGCGAACGGCAAGGTGTTTGCGCTCGGCTTTTGCGCCGGCGGCCGCATGGCATTCGTGGCGGCGGCGCGCGCGGGTGTCGACGCCGCGGTGTCGTTCTATGGCATGGGTATCGCCAACCACGCCGATGAGTTCGCCGCGGTGCAATGTCCAGTGCATCTGCACTACGGACTGAAAGACCCGCACATACCCCAGCCCGAAGTTGACGAGGTCATGAGGTTGGCGAAAGGGCGGTCCAATATCGAAATCTTCCTTTATGCCGACGCCGGCCATTCATTCTTCAACCCGATCCGCCCCGGCTACCATGCTCCATCCGCCAAGATCGCGGGCGAGCGCCTTGAGGCGCTGCTCGATCGCGTCTGTCCGGTCGCTGCCACGGCTTAGTTGCGGGCGCGCATCGACGACGGTTTCCATGTCTGTCGCCGGGGATAACCGGACATAACGAGGCAATGTTCAATTGGTCGAAAATGACCCCGAAGCGGACATTCCACCGTTCCAAGGCGACAATGTGGGGCGAAAAGCAGACGGCCGCCCCAGGGCGGGATTCGTGGCTGACGTTCACGGCGAACGCGCTATGATAGGGAGAGGTTTCCTGCGATGGACATCAGGTCGCCATCGTCGTCAGGACGTCATGACGAGATTCGAGCAGCACATTAGGTTCTGCAAATCGCGCGACGGTGCACGGATCGCGGTGGCCACCCTTGGCCGCGGGCCGCCGCTCTTACGAACCGCGCACTGGCTCAGTCATGCCGAGCACGATGCGCGCAGCCCGGTGTGGACGCATTGGCTTGCGGAAATGTCGCGAGATCACACCTTCATTCGCTATGACCAGCGGGGCTGCGGCTTGTCCGACTGGTCGCCGCCGTGCACATCCTTCGAGGCGTGGATCGATGACCTCGATGCCGTCGTGGAGGCGCAAGGCCTCAATCAATTCACGCTTTTCGGCATGTCGCAAGGCGGTGCAATCGCCATAGCCTATGCCGCCCGTTATCCTGAAAAGGTTTCCCGCCTGGTGCTTTTTGGTGCTTACGCCAAGGGCGCGTTGCGTCGGGACATCACGGAACCGCAGCGCGAGGAAGCCGAGACCCTGGTAAAGCTCATCCGTCTCGGTTGGGGACGCGACAATCCGGCGTTCCGTCAGGTCTTCACGTCGCAATTCATCCCGGGCGGGACGCGCGACCAGCACCAATGGTTCAATGATCTGGAGCGCACGACGGCCTCGCCGGAGAATGCCGCAGCCATTGTTGAGACGCTGTATCAGATCGATGTCACCGCGGACGCCGAACGCATCCGTGTACCGACGTTAGTTCTGCATGCACGTGACGACGAGCGCGTTCCCTTCGAAGAAGGCCGGCAATTGGCGTCGCTCATCCCGTCGGCGCGCTTTGTTCCGTTGGAAAGCCGCAATCATGTATTACTCGCCAACGAGCCCGCGTGGCCGCAGTTTCTTCAAGAATTCCGCGCTTTCGTGGGCAATGCCGGCAGCATACCGGGTTCGCTGCGCGATTCGGGTCTGACAACGAGTGAGCATGAGGTCTTAGCCTTGGTCGCACGGGGGCTAGACAACGGTACGATCGCCGACGCTTTGGCCAAGAGCGAGAAGACGGTTCGCAATCAGGTATCGAGCATTTTTTCCAAGCTGGGTGTCCGGACGCGGGCCCAGGCGATCGTCCTGGCCAGGGACGCTGGCATCGGCGGGGTGTCGTAGGACCGCGGCCTTACGCTCGTTGTCATTTTTGGCATTTTTCTTCTCTCCGGCGGGACTTCAGCCTCATGACCGCCGGCTTCCGGCACGCCACACACTGCCACAGTCCCAGGCGGTGTGGAGGCCAGTGATGACGATCGTCGCAAGCATGGTATCGGCGGAGCGTGGGAAGGCCCACGCGGCTTTCCGCTCTCCGGCTCTGGCTCTTGCCTTGGCGGCCCTATTCTGGTCGGGCAATTTCGTCGCCGGTCGCGCGCTTCGCGGCCACGTCGATCCCGTTACGCTGAATTTCCTGCGCTGGCTCATCGCGCTCACGCTCATGGCGCCGTTCGTTTGGCGGAGCACGGCCGCCAGCCTGCCGGTGTTGCGCCGGGAGTGGCGGTTCATCCTCGCGCTCGGCGCGACTGGGATCGCATCGTTCCACACCTTGGTCTATCTGGCCCTGCAAAGCACGACGGCGACCAGCGCTCTTCTCATGCTGTCGCTCGCCCCGATCGTGACGCTTCTCGCCTCCGGCTCCGTCGGAATGGAGCACCCGACGAATCGTCAGATCGGCGGAGCGCTGATCTCGATCGTCGGCGCCGGCATCTTGATCACGCGCGGCAACCTTACCGGGATCCTGTCGCGGGGCTTCAATGTCGGCGATCTGTGGATGCTGCTGGCCGTCGTCATCTGGGCCGCCTATTCGCTGTTGTTACGCCGCCGACCCGCTGATCTGCCGTCGCCTGTGGCGCTCGCAGCCAGCATTGCCGCGGCGCTGGCGATGATGGTGCCCGTGCTGATCCTCGGAGCGCCGACGCCGGTCGCTGCGCTGGGCTCCTTTCCTGTGCTGCTAAGCATCGCCTACATTGCGATCTTCGCCTCGGCGATAGCCTTCCTGTTCTGGACTTATGGCGTGTCGCGGCTCGGACCTACCCGAGCCGGCCAGTTCGTCAATTTGATGCCGATCTTCGGCGCGGGGCTGGCGTTCAGCGTGCTCGGTGAAGTGCCGACGTTAGAACAGGTCGCCGGCGCCGCGCTTGTCCTGTCGGGCATCGCTTTCGTCGAGGGCCGTGCGCGCGAAAACGTCGAACGGCAATTGAAACGGGAATGAAGAATTGCTCGCCAATCCATTCAACGCGAGTCTGTTATTGGCAGATTTTGTTACAAGTGCTCCTCAGCCGAGGTCGGCTTTTGGGGTTAGGCGACATACGAATTTGTGAATGCACGCTTCAGAAAAGACTACCCTGCCCTTCGCCGCCGTCGGGCCGGCGGCGGCGCCGCCTGATCGGTGCCGGAGCGGCCTCGGCAGGCGTCATCCGCGCGTCGCCGGCAAGCGCGCCGACGCGGCCATCGGAAAATTCGATATCGAGCCGCATCCCGGTGCTCACTGCCGCGGCCGTGCGCAACGGCCGGCCGCCATCGTCGCGCACCAGCGCAAAGCCGCGATCGAGAACGCCGCGATACGAATAAGCTGAAAGCAGTCCGGCGGCACGATCAAGGCGCGCCGCATGCCGGTCGAGAACGACGTCGACGGCGCGCACGGCACGGCCGGCGAATGTGGCGACGCGCTCTTTCTGGCGCGCGATCCGCGTGCCGGCGGCGGCGATATTGGCGGCGAGGCTTGCCTGCAGGCGCTGCGCGAAACTCGTGTAACGATCGCGGCGCCGCTCGAGATAGCCGCGCATCAAACGCTCGCTCAGTCTGACGCCGAGCTGCGAAAACGCCACATGGTGACTGTGGGCATTGGCGCGCAACGCGCGCGGCAATCTGGCCGCGGCGTGATCGAGCCGCTGCCGCGGCAGCGCCAGGAGTTCATCGGCGTTCGGCAGCGCCCGCGCCGCCGCGCGCAACTCGGTGCGCCGCGCCTCCTGATTACGCCCCCAGCAGGCGAGCGCACGCCGCGCCAGCGAATCCACGTCGAGCAGGAGTTCGGCGCGCACCGGTACCGCCATTTCGGCAGCCGCCGTCGGCGTCGGCGCACGGCGGTCGGCGGCGAAATCGATCAGCGTCCAGTCGGTCTCGTGACCGACCGCGGAAATCAGCGGAACGAAGCTTTCGGCCGCGGCGCGCACCACGATCTCCTCGTTGAACGACCAGAGATCCTCGAGCGAACCGCCGCCGCGAGCGACGATGATGAGATCGGGCCGCGGCGGCAGCGGCGGCGCTTCGACCTCGGGCAGTGCGTTGAAGCCCGTGATGGCGGCGGTGATCTCCGCGGCCGAGCCTTCGCCCTGCACCTTCACCGGCCACAGCAGCACGCGGCGCGGAAACCGGTCGGCCAGTCGGTGCAGGATGTCGCGGATCACCGCGCCGCTCGGCGAAGTGACGACGCCGATGATGGTCGGCAGCGTCGGCAAGAGCTGCTTGCGCGCCTCGTCAAACAGTCCCTCGGCCATAAGCCGCTGCTTGCGCTCTTCAAGGAGCGCCATCAGCGCGCCGAGGCCGGACGGCTCCAGCGTCTCGACGATGATCTGATAGCTCGATCGGCTCGGGTAAGTGGTGAGCCTGCCGGTGACGATGACCTCGAGACCCTCTTCCGGCTTGATCCGCATGCGGGCGAATGAGCCGCGCCAGATCACGGCGTCGATTTTGGCGTTCTCGTCCTTGAGCGCGAAATAAGCGTGGCCGGACGCATGCGGGCCCTTGTAGCCCGACACCTCGCCGCGCACCCGCACGTAACCGTAGGCGTCCTCGACCGTGCGCTTGAGCGACGCCGACAGTTCGGAGACGGTCACTTCCGGCAGGTTGAGCCGCGGTTCGTTCATCGCCATCGTGTTCTGCACAGGAGCGCCGGCCCGGCTGCCAGTCAGGTTGACGAACGGGTTCGCTCCGTGGCGATTAGTGTTCATCGCGAGCGCGGGTCAAGCCCCAGGTTGACCCCGGTCAAGTCCCCTGTCCGCTTCCTTCGCCAAGGTGCTGCGGCGTATGAATATTCTGCTGTTGGGCTCCGGTGGACGCGAGCACGCTTTGGCGTGGAAGATGGCGGCGAGCCCATTGACCGACCGGCTTATCTGCGCGCCGGGCAATGCGGGAATCGCACGCGACGCCGAATGCGTTGCGCTCGATATCGCCGATCATTCCGCCGTCATCGCCTATTGCCGCGCCAACAAGGTCGAGCTTGTCGTGGTCGGCCCGGAAGCCCCGCTCTGCGCCGGCCTCGTCGACGATTTGGAGGGAGCCGGTATCAAGGCGTTCGGTCCGACACGCGCGGCGGCGCGGCTCGAAGGCTCCAAAGGCTTCACCAAGGATTTGTGCCGCGCCAACGCTATCCCGACAGCGGCATACGAACGCTTCCGCGCCGCGGAGCCAGCCAAAGCTTATGTGCGCGCGCAGGGCGCGCCGATCGTCGTCAAGGCCGACGGCCTTGCCGCCGGCAAGGGGGTGATCGTCGCCGAAACCGTGGCCGAAGCCGAGGCCGCGATCGACATGATGTTCGGCGGCGGCATCGGCGAGGCCGGAGCCGAAGTCGTCATCGAGGAATTTCTCCAAGGCGAAGAAGCCTCGTTTTTCGCGCTGTGCGACGGCGAAAACGCCATCGCGCTCTCGACCGCGCAAGACCACAAACGCGCCTTTGACGGCGACCAGGGTCCTAATACCGGCGGCATGGGCGCCTATTCGCCGGCGCCGAATGTCGATGACACGATGAGCGCCCGCGTCATGGCCGAGATCATCGTGCCGACCTTGCGGGCGATGAAGGCGATGGGCGCGCCCTACAAGGGCGTACTGTATGCTGGGCTGATGATCACAAACGAAGGGCCGAAGCTGATCGAATACAACGTCCGCTTTGGCGATCCGGAGTGCCAGGTGCTGATGCTGCGGCTGATGTCGGACCTGGTGCCCGCACTGCTGGCGAGCCGCGACGGCCAGCTCAAAGCGTTTGATCTGCGCTGGTATCCGCAATC
>DASZWK010000337.1:0-2100 GCA_035546235.1 Xanthobacteraceae bacterium
GTCAACGCGAGGTCAGGCGGAGAAGATAAAGAATTCCGTGGGCGCGAGGTTATCGTGGCGCTGGGCGGCATTCACTCGCCGGCATTTTTGCTGCGCGCCGGCATCGGGGCGGCGCCGGAACTGCGCGAACACGGCATTACGGTGCGCGCCAACGTGCCGGGCGTCGGCAAGAACCTCGCCAACCACGCCATTATGTTCCTTGGTTTGTTACAGAAGCCCGGCACGCGGCAGTCGGAAAAAATCCGGCCGCATCCGATGACGTGCTTTCGTTATTCCTCGAATCTGCCGGGCGCGCCGCCGCTCGACATGTATATCAACGTGCAGTGCAAGACGTCGTGGAGTCCGCTTGGCGCGCAGGTCGCCAATCTGGCCCCGTCGCTGCTCAAGCCGATGGCGCGCGGCCGCGTCTCGCTTGTCTCAGCCGACTCCGCGGCGCATCCGCTGGTCGAGTTCAATTTCACTGGCCACGAACTCGATCTGCTCCGCTTTATGCAGGGCTTCCGCCGCTGCGTCGACATTCTGGCGCACGACGCGGTGCGCCGCATGACCAGCCTGACCTTTCCGGTGAAATTCTCCGACCGCCTGCGCCGGCTCAACCGCATCACGCAGGCCAACAAGATCAAAAGCGCAGCGGTCGCAGCGCTAATCGATCTCGTGCCGCCGCTCGCGGGACCGATCTTCGCGACGCTCGCCGATCGCCGCGTCGATCTCGCGGCGCTCGCCGCGGACGACGACGCGCTCGCCGAGCATATCCGGCAGAACGTCGCCGGCACGTTTCATCCGGTCGGCACCTGCCGCATGGGCTCAGCCGGCGATCCCGACGCCGTGACCGATCCGGCAGGCCGCGTCCGCGGCGTCGCGGGCCTTCGCGTCATCGACGCCTCGATCATGCCGGCGCCGCCGCGCGGCAACACCAACATCCCGACCATCATGGTGGCGGAGAAGCTCGCGGCCGAGATGCTGGCAGAGGGCATTTGATCTGTCATGCCCGCGTAGGCGGCATCCAGTAGTCGCTATCTTGCGGGCCGATCCGAGCTCTTGAGGGTACTGGATCATCCGCCTGCGCGGATGATGACGCCACAACGAACCTCGCTTCGCGTCACTCCGGCAGACTGATGTAAATCTGCCCGTCGCGCACCGAGACCTTGACGGGCGTGAGCCTTACCGACGGATCGCCCGGATGGCAGCCGGTGGCGAGATCGTACTCGTAGCCATGCCACGGGCAGACGATGTGGCGCGACTTGCCGAAGCGTAGTCCGGCGCTCTTCTTGTCGGGCGTGATGATTTCCTCGACCTTGTTGAAAATCTTGCCCTGGCAGATCGGGCCGCCGGCGTGCGGGCAGCTGTTCTCGTAGGCCAGTACCTTGCTGCCAGTGCGGAAGATGCCAACTTCGAATTCGTCCACGGCAAAGACGCGATAATCGCCGTCCGGAATATCGGCGAGCTTGCCGACTGACACTTCATCCATCGCACCCTCCATCATTTCAATTCGCGCACGCGCGCTACTCAATCCCCGGCGGGCGATGAAACCAGATCGCCACGTCGAACATGTTGAGATCAGCGGCACGGATCATGCCGCAAGCGGTCACGACCGTTTCGGTGGCTGTCACCGCATCCTGCGGATATGGCGCCACATCATGGCCGCGCCGCTCGACCTTGGCGGCGTAAACTTTCACCGCCGCGCTCAGCACCTGCTGCAATGCTTTGTCCGAGATCGCGTCCGGTTCGCCGCGCTTGAGCGCGTCGCGCGCCGCCGCGCAAAAGTCTGCGGCCTTGGTGCGCCCGCAATGGCGCACCGATTTTGCACCGCGGTGCGCCGTCTTCCTTGCTGTCTTACGTCGAAACGCCTTCCCCATCGCGGATTTAGCCATGGCGTATCAGGCCGTGACCGGTTCGCGAACCGATGCCGGCTTCTTGGCCTTGACCAGCTTGTGCTTGGGCACTTCGAGATTGAACAAGCGCGCGGCGTTGAGCCCCAGAATGTTGCGCTTGGCCTGATCGTCGAGGAAAGGCAGCGTGGTGATCGAGCTGGGCAGATCGAAATCCCAATGCGGCCAGTCCGAGGCGAACAGAAGCTGGGTGTCCGCGTTCATGGCCTTG